>JAWLFB010000074.1:0-7814 GCA_041685825.1 Guyparkeria sp.
ACGTGCACCTTGAGATTGTCGGCTCGCAGGCCCATGCCCTCGGAGCCGTAGAACGCCATCGGGCGAATGTAGGCACTCTCGAGGTGGTTCTCGCGCACGACCTGGCGCTGCACCTCGTTGAGATGGCTTTCGGTGTAGGGCAGCGTCATGCCGAGGATCTTGGCCGAGTTGTGCAGCCGACGGGTGTGATCCTCCAGGCGGAAGACGGCCGTCCCCTGATCCGTCTTGTAGGCGCGCACGCCCTCGAACACCCCCATGCCGTAATGCAGGGTGTGAGTAAGTACGTGTACCTTGGCATCACGCCATTCGACCATCTCGCCATCCAGCCAGATCAGGCCATCGCGATCTTCCATCGACATTGCTTTATGCCTCGCAGAGCAGTGAAACGGTGCCGCGCGGCACGTTGAGAAATCAACGACACACCGGCGCGCAAACCCGCGAGTTTACCACCCCCAGCGGGATTCCGGCAGGGTCGTCAGTGAGCAAACTCCACCCGATCACGCCCGCGCTCCTTGGCGTGATAGAGGGCGGCATCACCACGTGCAAGCAGGGTGTTGGTACTATCGCCCTCCCGGAACTGCGCCACCCCGAGACTCACGGTACCGCCGGGGCCGAGCTCGGAGGCGGAATTGTCGCGGTAGGCCTCGCGGATGCGTTCGGCGACCACTGTTGCCTGCGCCAGCGCCTGCCCCGGCAGGAGGATGACGAACTCCTCGCCCCCGTAACGGAAGCACGCGTCACCATCGCGCACATTCGCCCGCATCACGCGCGCCAGACAGCGCAGCGCATCGTCACCGGCCAGATGACCGTAGCGGTCGTTGTAGTCCTTGAACCAGTCGGTATCGAGCACGATCAGGCTCAGCGGGTCGCCCGTGCGCAGGCTCGTAGCGACGGCACGATCAAGACGCCGATCCAGCGCACGGCGGTTGTAGAGCCCGGTCAGGCCATCCTGCTCGCTCAGGAAACGGTAACGATCTCGCTCCCGCGCCAGCACGGCTTCCTCACGCTGCTTATGACGGATCCGGCTCCCCAGAGCAAGCGCCAACAGGAGGGCCGAGGCCAGCGAGCCGACGGGCAGCGCAGCCGTTAGCCAGACAGCATAGGGCAACCAGCCCAGCAGCATGGACAAATACATCAGGACGGCCAGGGCGAACACCGACCAGCCCAGCAGCAGATGGGCAGCCGGGTCAAAGCCTCGCCGCATGGCCCGATAAGCAAGCGAGGCAACCGAGATCAGCGTGGCGACGGCGAAGACCGCCACCACCCCGAAAGAGAATACGCCGCCCATCCAGATGGAGGCCGGCATCGACAGCAGCGCCGCTGCCATGATGCCTACCAGAGCAAGATCGGCCCGCCGATCATGCCGATGGGTTCGCAGAAAGCGCCGCACGAACCAGATGCCGGAGAGCGCCACCAGGGCGACTGCCAACTGCACACGAGACGCCGGGGGCAGCGCCTGCATCATCTCGGGTAGCCAGGGCGTGAGGACGTTGTAGCGCAGGCCGATGTAGAGCACAGTGGCCGCCAAGAACGCGGCAAAACCGAGATAGGTCGGCTCACGTACCGCCAGCATCAGAAAAAGGCTGAAGGCGGCCATGCCCAGCATCGCGCCCAGATAGACGCCGAACAGGGTGTACCGCATCAAGGTGCGCTCCCGCTCTTCTTCCAGCGTGCCGAGCGTAAGGCGTAGCGCCGTCGGGCCGTCGGCACGCAACTGGACCAGCACCTCGCGCTCACCCGAAAACCGCGGCAACAAGCGCCCCGGGTGCCCCGGCATGTCCAGCAACCCCGTCATCTCGGCGGTCTCGCGCACCTCGAGCCAGCCAGCCTCGGGGGCATTGGGGTCGCGCAGAAAAACCCGCAGATCACGGAAGTACGGCCAGCGTATCGACAACCAGCGCGCCGCGCCCATCGAGTCACCGTCAAGACGAACCCGCAGCCAGAGCCGCCCCTGGTAAGGACCGAGGTTCAAGGCTGCGGCCTCGTCTTGACGGTAATCGAGGGTCATCGCCTCGCCAGGCGAGATACGATCTTGGGTGGTGGCCCATTCGGCCTGAGATAGGAGGTCACGCTCGGCTTGCGCGGCCGGCATGAACAGCAGAAGGGCGATCAGCAGCCAGCCGGTCAACGCCAGGGGCAATAAGCGACCAACCCGCCTCTCGCGGGAACCCGCTTCAAACCGCTCCGCGGGATTGCCACCCACCATGCGTCACCCCCGGAACTGGACGAGCCGCTGCTGACGACACGCCCCCGTGTCCCTGCAGACCTTCCTTTGGCTCACTGTATTCCGAGTATTGCGCCCGGGCAATATTCGACCAATAACGATCAGCCGTCGCTGCGACGAGGCTCGGTCGTCTCGATGCCGGCTTGATCGAGTTGACGACGCAGTGCCGTGACCTCCTTGCCGGGCAGCGGACCGAGGATCACGCGGTGGTACCGCTGCCCGCTCACCTCGACCGGATCGATGCGGCTTTCGACCCCGAGAAGGGCCAGTTCCACCTTGCGCGCCTCGGCATCGCGTGCCTTGCTGAACGAACCCGCCTGCAGCACGTAGCGCGCCTCAGACTTGATGTCAGATGGTTCGGTGGGCGGCTCGTCGGGCACCCCCGGGGCGTCCTCGGCAGGGCGAGGAGGCTGGTTGCCCTCCTCCTGCAGCAGGGTGTAGAACTGGAATTCGGGCGAGACCGGCTGCTTCTCCGGCGGTTTTTCCACACTGCGGGTATCGGTCTGGGCACTCGACGCCTCGCTAGGCTGGCTGTTGTTCTCTGCCGTCAGCCGAGCGAGCAGCACCACCATCCCAACCAGCAGGCCTACTGCGATCAGCAGCGCCCATTTGGCCCCGCGATTGCCTCCCGTGGATCGAGGTCGATTCACCTTTTTTCGCCCCTTGCCGGCCATCGTGACGGTTACATCTCGTCCGGGGCATTGACGCCGAGCAGCGCGAGGCCATTGGCCAGCACCTGCCGGGTCGCCAGCACCAGATTGAGCCGGGCGTTGCGCAACGGCGCGTCGTCACCCAGCAGGAAGGCGTGCGCGTTGTAATAGCTGTGGAAATCCTGGGCCAGATCGCGCAGGTAATGGACCACCTGGTGGGGCTCGTGCGCCAGCGCAGCCCGCTCGATCAGTGCCGGGTACTGCGACAGGCGCTTGAACAAGGCCTGCTCGTGCGATTCGGTCAGTCGTGCG
The DNA here is from genome assembly GCA_041685825.1 of Guyparkeria sp. GTDB lineage: Bacteria > Pseudomonadota > Gammaproteobacteria > Halothiobacillales > Halothiobacillaceae > Guyparkeria. The sequence continues at coordinate 3,187 of JAWLFB010000074.1, forward strand.
TAGGCCTCGCGACCGGTCTGCGGTTCGTGGGTGAAGCCGCGCAACGGCAACTGGCGCAGCACGGAGGCGACGCGGGCGTGGGCGTACTGGATGTAGTAGAGCGGGTTCTCGTTGCTCTGGCTCTTGGCCAGGTCCAGGTCAAAATCGAGATGCTGGTTGGCCGCACGCATCACGTAAAAGAACCGGGCGGCATCGTTGCCCACTTCCTCGCGCAGCTCACGCAGGGTCACAAAGCTGCCCGAGCGGGTCGACATTGGCACCCGCTCGCCACCCCGGTAGAGAATGGCGAACTGCACCAGCGAGACGGTCAACTGGTCAGCCGGCTTGCCCAGCGCGGTCAACGCCGCGCGCACGCGGGGCACGTAACCGTGATGATCGGCGCCCCAGATATCCACCACCTGGTCGAAGCCGCGATCGAACTTGTCGAGGTGATAGGCGATATCGGAGGCGAAGTAAGTGGTCTGGCCATTGTCGCGCCGCACCACGCGGTCCTTGTCGTCGCCGAATTCGGTGGAGCGAAACCACAGCGCGCCGTCGCGCTCGTAAAGGTGCCCCTGCGCCTCCAGCCGTTCGATGGCACGCTCGACCAGGCCGCGATCGGCGAGGCTCTGCTCCGAATACCAGTTGTCGTAAGTGACCCCGAACTCCGCCAGGTCGGCACGGATGTCGGACAGGATCGAATCGAGCGCGGCGCGAAACACCAACTGGTAGTCGGTCTCGCCCAGCAGCTCGCGCATGCGCCGGATCAGCGCGTCGATGTGACGTTCCTTGTCGCCGGCCGGCGCATCTTCCGGCAACTCGGCGAACACCTTGTCCGAACTCACCACCAGTCGGCGATCATGCTCGTCCGCCAGCGCCGCCGCGATATCGAGGATGTAGCCCTCCGAACGATAACCATTGGACGGGAACACAATGCTCTCGCCCTGCCTTTCCAGATACCGCAGCCAGACGCTGACCGCGAGGATGTGCATCTGCCGGCCGGCGTCGTTGACGTAGTACTCGCGCTGGACGTCGGCACCAACCGCCTCGAGCAAGCATGCCACCACCGAGCCGTAGGCCGCACCCCGGCCGTGGCCGACGTGCAACGGACCGGTGGGGTTGGCCGAAACGAACTCCACCTGCACGCGCTGACCACCGGCGGCCTCCGAGCAACCAAAACGCTCGCCTTGCTCGAGAATGCGGTCGATCAGGGCAAAAGCCGCGCCCGCCTCGACGAAAAAGTTCATGAAGCCCGGGCCGGCGATCTCAACGCGCTCGACCCCTTTCTCGCCAGAGAAGGCCTCGACGATGCGTTCGGCGATCGCCCGCGGCGGTCGCTTCATGGGCTTGGCCAACTGCATCGCCAGGTTGCTGGCGAAATCCCCGTGGGCCGGGTCTTTCGGCACCGTCAGCACCGGTTTGACCGATACGTCGGCGGGCAGGTCGCCCTCGGCGACGAGTTGCTGGCAGATGGCCTGGAGACGTTGTTCGATTACGGCCTTCACGGACGGGATAACCCCTTAGCGCTGAAAACATGACATGGGCACCGCGAGCGGCACCGAGAAAGAACGCGACAGTTTAGCGGCAAGCGCGGGCCCAACCAACCGCTGGGCAACCAACCGCGACGGTCGGACATTCCGGCGGGCACCTGCTAAAGTTTCTGCCGACGCTTTGAGCCTTTACCGAGAGAAACCACCGCCATGGCAGCCTTGCACGAGGACGACTTCCCCGAACCGGTCGGCGAGAACGAAAAACGAGTCGAAACCATCGCCGGCGCGGTCAAGACCATCCTGGCCGAACTGGGCGAGGACACCGCTCGCGAGGGGCTGATCGACACGCCCAAGCGCGTCGCCAAGGCCCTGCTCTACCTCAATCAGGGACTGAATCAGCGCCTGGAATCGGCCATCGGCAGCGCCCTGTTCGAGTCGGACAACGACGAGATGGTGGTGGTGCGCAATATCGAGTTCTACAGCCTCTGCGAGCACCACATGCTGCCGATCATCGGCCATGTCGATATCGGCTACATCCCGCAGGGCAAGGTGCTGGGATTGTCCAAGCTCGCCCGCATCGTCGACCTCTACGCGCGCCGCCTTCAGATACAGGAGAACATGACCCAGCAGATCGCCGAGGCCGTTGAGCGCGCCACCGGGGCCGCCGGCGTCGCCGTGCAGGTGCGCGCGGCACACATGTGCATGGCGATGCGCGGCGTTGAGAAGGTCGAGTCCGAAACCATTACCTCGCGAATGACGGGGCAGTTCCGCAACAGCGCGGCCACCCGCAACGAATTCCTGCAGCTGGTGGCAAGGTGACGCCATGACATCACGCGCCCAAACCATCCTGATCACCGGGGTGACACGCCGGGTCGGCGCCCACCTGGCCGAACACCTGTTGGCCGCCGGCCACCGGGTCATCGGCACCTATCGCCACGAAACCGACGCCCTGCATTCCCTCATCGGCCAGGGACTGATCGCCCTGCCGCTGGATCTGCTTGAGCGCGAACGGCTCGCCGAGTTTGCCCGGCAGGTTGCCGGCCAGACCGAACACCTCGATCTAATCGTGCACAACGCCTCGATTTGGCACCGCGACGAAGACGTCGTCGCAAATCCAGAACTGGCTACGGCGATGTACACCGTGCACGTGACCAGCCCGATCGAGCTGACAGAACACCTGCAGCGCGTCCTGCCCGCCCGCGAACGGGATGACGGCTACGCCGAACGGCAAGCAGTGTTCATCACCGATGCCCACATCGACGAAGGCGAACCCGACCACATCCACTACATTGCCTCGAAGGCGGCGATCGAGAGCTCGATCCGTTCGCTGGCACTGCGCTACGCCCCGCACACGCGCGTGAACGCCATTGCTCCCGGGCTCCTGATGTTCCATCCAGAAGACAATGCCGAGTACCGTCGCCATCGCCTCAAGCGGCGCCTGTTGCCCTTCGAGCCCGGCCCGGGCGTGGTCAGCCAGACGATCGATTACCTGATGGCCTGTCCCCTGATCAACCAGGCCGTGATCCGGCTGGATACGGGGAGACGTTGGGAGAGTTGAGAGGTCAGATCATGATGAAGGCGTTAATAACGGCATCCAGCTCTTTTCCGTACGTTTGATCGACTGTCCCTACTTAATGCCCCTCCGGTCTCTTCCCTCTCTCGTCTCCCGGTTACCATGGCGAGTCACGAACTCCATGCTCCCGAGCGATCGGCGTCGAGGCGATCATCGTCATGCAACTCGACTATCTGACAATCGAACTGCTCCGTCGGGAGCATCCGGCCTGGCGTCTGCTGGTGGCGGACAACGCCCCGCTGATCGTCAGCTTCCTGCACCGCAGTTTCATAGCACCCAATCTCCGCAGCTTGCCGGAAGGCGAATTGATCGCCCGGCTGGAGGACTACCTGTTCCACCTGCGCGAGGAGCGCGGTGCACAGACTTTTCCCCGCTCGGCAGCCGACTATCTCAACGACTGGGCCGGCGACGACAAGGGCTGGCTGCGCAAGTACTATCCCGCCGGCAGCGACGAGGCACATTTCGATCTCACGCCGGCGGTGGTGCGGGTAACCGACTGGCTGGAAGGGCTGGAAGCACGACAGTTCGTCGGCACCGAATCGCGCCTGCTTTCCGTGTTCGACCTGCTCGAGCAACTGGTCCAAGGCACCGAGACCGACCCCGAGGCACGCATCCGCGATCTCGAACGCCGGCGAGCGGCAATAGACGAGGAAATCGAGCGTGTGCGGCAAGGCGAACTAGCGCTGATGGACCCGGCCCGCATTCGGGAACGCTTTATGCAAGTCGAACGCACTGCGCGCGGCCTGCTCGGCGACTTCCGCCAGGTGGAACAGAACTTCCGCGAACTCGACCGGGAGGTACGCGAACGCATCGCCACCTGGGAAGGCGGCAAGGCCGAACTGCTCGATCAATTCTTCGGCGAGCGCGACGAGATCTCGGATTCCGACGAGGGCCGCAGCTTCCGTGCCTTCTGGGATTTTCTGATGTCACCCTCCCGTCAGGAGGCCCTGACGGCGATGCTGGAGCATGCCCTGTCACTCAAGCCGGTCGCCGAGTTGGAGCCCGACCCGCGCATCGCCCGCATTCACTATGACTGGCTGGAGGCCGGCGAGACCACCCAACGCACCGTTGCGCGGCTCTCCGAGCAGTTGCGCCGCTACCTCGACGACCAGGCCTGGCTGGAGAACCGGCGGATCATGGACCTGATCCGCGAGAGCGAACAGCGCGCGCTGGCCATCCGTGATCAGCCACCACGCGGCGACTTCATGGCCGTCGACGAGCCCGCCCCGCGCATCGAACTGACCATGGAGCGCCCGCTGTACTCGCCGCCGCGCAACCCGGTAATCCACAGCGAGGCGATCGAGGAGGCCGAACAGGCGGACATCGCCACCGACGCGTTGTTCGAGCAGACCTTTGTCGACCGCGAGCGGCTGCGCGGCCACGTCCGCCGAGCCCTGCAATCGCGCGAACAGGTCGCGCTGACCGACCTGCTCGCCGACCACCCGCTCGAACAGGGCCTGGCCGAACTGGTCGCCTACCTCGGCCTAGCAGCCGACGACGAACACGCCCTGATCGACGAGCACGAACAAGGCACCGTCACCTGGATCGACGCCGAGGGCATCCGCCGACAGGCGACTGTGCCTACC
>JAWLFB010000075.1:0-7655 GCA_041685825.1 Guyparkeria sp.
ATCCACGCCCAGATGGCCCAGCAGGGTGGCGGCGAGGATATGGCCGGCAGGATGGAACTCGAGCGCGAGTTGATCAGGGCCGACACCTCCAGCATGGAAAACCGCACCAAGATCATGATCGCGCAGATGGAACGCGACGGCAGAATGTCCGAGGCCGTGGCCAACCGCGAGATCAGCATGGCCGAACTGTCGGCCAAGCTGCAGGTCCAGGAGCGAGATCGCGAGATCGACACCATGCTCAGGAGAATGGAACAGCAGCGTGCCGAGCGGCACGAAGCTGCGCAGGATTTCATGCAGGGCTTCAAGCTCCGCCTGGAAGCGAACGAACAGTCGCTCAGAGCCAAGAACCTCAAGCAGGGCTACGACACGTTCGGATGAAGCAACCAACCAACCCGGGAATTGAGACATGATCATCGACCCAAGAGACGACACATGGCGGCTGGTCGAAGCCTACTGCCACGGGGAGATCATCAAGCTCAGAGAAGAACTCACGTCCACCGGACTCGATGAGAGCGAGACGCTGGGCATACGTTTTGAAATCAAACGACTTCGAGATCTACTCGAACTCCCGGAGAAAATCAATCATGGCAAGATCGCAATCGACCCAGACGACTACCCAAGATCCTGAACAGCAAGTGCCGGACGACTCCGGCGAATCGCGCATGACCCAGGAAGATCAGCAGATGTTCCGGGAGATCATGGCCGAGCGTCGCCAGCGCGCCTCCGAGGCCCGGCAGGAAGTGTCCGAGGCCGGCGAGGCGGCAGAAGAAGAGACATCCCTCACGGATCCACCGCTTGAGCAGGATCTGGAGGAGGGCGAAGAGCCCGAATACGAAGGTTCGGAGCAGGAGCAGGAAGTCGAGCCACCGCCCGAGCCGGCCGGCGAACATGAGCCGCAGCAGCAGGGCGATCAGGAACAGGTCGATCAGGGGGAAGAACAGGAACCGCAGGGCGAAGGCCAGGCGGAAGCTGAATCATTCGAAGCGTTGCTCGCCGAGCAGCCCGAGCCGATCCGCGACATGGTCGGCCGGTTGCAGCAACAGAACGAGCAACTCTGGCAGCAGTATAATGCGGTGTACGGGCGGCTGGCGCCCATGCAACGGCAGAACTCCGACCTGCAAAAGCAGCTCGAAGATCTCAAGAAGGCCAGCACACAATCTCCGACTCTCGAGGACTTGGAGAACAATTCCGCTTTCAAACAGATGGCGGATGAGTTCCCCGACGAATCTGGACAGGTCAAGGAAGTCTTCACCTCCCAGGCACGGGCGAACCAGGAACTGCAGCAACGGAGCGAGCAGCTTCAGCAGCAGCTTGAGCAGGAACGCAAGAATTGGACGAACGTCGAGTATCGACGGCTGCTTCGAAAGCACCCGGACTTCGATAGCATCCGACAGTCGCCCCAGTTCCAGCAGTGGAGACAACAGGTGTTGGAGAACCCGCAGGCCCACGGCGATCTGCCGCAAAAGATGACGAGCCCTCTGCACGAGGACGCGGCTGACGTTGCGACAGCATTCAAGACCAAGGTCCTCGGGCAAAAGCCACCACCTCCGTCTCCCCAGTCCCGCCAACCCGCTACTCAGCAGCAACCCCAGCAGCAGAACCCACAGGCGCAGATCTCGCGAAGACGGCCCCCGCCGCCAGCCCCGCCCAGTCAGCCCTCCCGGGTATCCGGGAACCGGCCGCCTGAGCGACCGCTAACCGGCAAAGCGCTGTACAAGCAGATCATGGCAGAGAAGAAACGAAAAGCCAAACAACGGAGGTAATTCCTCATGGCTAATTCAGCACGTCATTACGAGGGAACCGCGGAAATCGGTGGTGCAACCACCGGCCCGGGTAACCGCACAAATGTCGTCGCCATCGCCGATCTCCTGGAGCGCGCGCGTGCCGACGATATTTTCGTCCCGGTTCTGGACATGAAGCCAGTGCCGGAAAACAAGGCCGAAACCGCTTCCTGGCGCCGGATGGTGAACGACGCGGTTGCAACCGGAACGATCACCGAAGGTGTGAACCCGGATTGGCAGGCCGTCAGCTACGAGGACGTGACCGGTACGTTCGAGGAACGCGTGGAAATCTACGCTGTCACCTCGCGCGCTCGCCGGCTGTCGGAAGACGACCACGTTCAAAACAGCGTCGACCAACTGAAGGACAAGATCCTCCGCATTCGTAATGCGGTGGGTTGGTCGAAGTGGATCGCCGGCACCACCGTGCTGTACAACGATCCGACCTACACGGCCCGTGACCAGGTCGATGGTCCGATCTCCAAGGGCATCATCCAGGAAGCCATCCGGCTGCTGGACGACGCCAAGGGCATGTACTTCACGGAAGTCGACGACGGTGGCCTGTTCAACGGCACCGTGCCCATCGAGCCGGCCTACATCGGCCTCGGCCACACGAACATCCTGCCCGACCTGCGTCGGGTCGACGGGTTCGTGACCTGCGCCGAGTACGGAAGCACCGACCCGATGAACAAGCACGAGAAGGGTTCGATCGAGAACACCCGCTGGCTCCTGTCACCGGAACTGTCTCCGTTCGAAGACTCGGGCGCCGCTGTTAGCACCACGAACATGAAGTCGACGTCCGGGACCGACATCGACGTCTACCCGCTGTTGATCTGCGCCAAGCACGCGCTCGGTGCGGCCGACCTCATGGGTGATGGTGACGATGGCTGGGGCAACGTCGAGGTCAGCATCCTGGACGGTGCCGACAAGTCCGACCCGGGTAACCTCAACACCCTGGCCGTTGCCCACTGGTGGGACCTGCAGTTGATTCTTAACGACACATGGGTCGTGCGAGTCGAAGTGGGCGCCACCGACGACCTGACGGCCTGAGCAGCATCTGAGCAATAACGCTCAAACCACGACAGCGGCCCGGGACCTCCTGGGCCGCTCTCCAGGAGAAAATGCATGACCGACCAAAACGATCTGGCGACCGCGATCGCCGAGAACTTCGAAAACTCATCCCGAGAAGAACTTCTCGACTATGCCAAGGCGATGGAGATCAGCATCCATCCGAACACCAAGGAAGAAACGATCCGCGGCAAGTTGCTGGAGAAGCTGGGTAAGGACCCGGCGAAGCCTGAGAGAGGCGTACCGAACGCCCCGCAGCGGGACATCAAGCAGCCCGATGACGAGGACGACGAACCAGTCGAATATGCCGACGAGCCGCCGATGAAGGTGTCTCGCGAAGGCATGAACAAGGATGACCTGATCCGGCTGATGAAGCTGAACCTGAAGCCCAGAGGTATCTGGCAGGGCCGGCGCCATCTTGCCCAGATCACGAAGCCCGAGGGCGTGAAAGGCAACCAGCCGCACCCGGTGACCTGGGGCGGGATGCAGATCATGATCCCGTGGAATTCTGCGGTGTCGCTGCCTGAGCCCCACTTCAATATCCTCACGGACGCCAACTTCAAGGTCCTGGAGCAGGAAGAGGCCAAGACCAAGAAGGGCACGCCGTACATGATCAACCACTACACGGTGGAAAACCGTTTCCGCCTCAGCCACATGGGACTGGATCCCAAGACCGCGCACCTGCCGGCCTCACAGCAGGAGCAGTTCAAGATCGTGGCCGAGAACACGGAGATGTTCAAGAACTTCAATCGCGTCGCCCTGGCAAAGCTCGCACGCCGCCTTCGGGTCAAGTATCCGCGTGACCTCGACAACGAGGAAATTCGGATGCGGATCCTCGAGAAGCTCGGCTACGATCTGGACATGTTCGGGACCGACGATTTCGGCGGAGCAATCTGACATGGCAACCCTGCTCGAGTTGGTCAAGGACCTGGCTGATGAGTCCGGCGTCGAAGAGTCGTCCAACATCACGACCGTCGTCGGTGTCACTGATACCAAGATCAAGGACCTCATCCGGTGGATTCGATGGGCGAATCGCGACATCGAACGCCGCCGGGATGACTGGTTTTTCCGGATCAAGGAAGGAGAAATCGAACTCGAGCAGGGTGAGCCACGCTACGACGTGACGCTGGAGATCCCTGATTTCCACAAGATCGTGCCTTACAAGCACCCGAAATACGCGGCGAGCATCATCGTCGATGGCGACAGTCTCAGCGTCGTGTACATCCCTTACGAACGCTGGGCCGGGCGCTTCGACGTGATGCTGGCCAACACCTCCGAGGGCCAGCCCCGGAACTTCACCCGGCTGCCCAGCGGCGAACTGGAGGTGTTCCCGAAACCCTCGACGAACTTCACGCTGAAGTTCAACTACCTGCGCAAGCCGCAGATGATGTCGCTGCAGGACGAATGCGAGCCAGCGATTCCAGAGATGTACGACAGCGTGATCCTGTGGTTTGCACTGCTGCGCTACGTGCGTTACGACGAGGCCCAGGTGCGCAAGGCCGATGCGCAGGCCGAATTCGATCAGGCCTACATGGATCTGGTGAGCGACCAGGCACCGACGGCGCGGATGATCAACCCGCCGAACAACCGACTGATCTGAGGAGACAGGCATGGCAGTTGTCCCGGCCACAACAGGACTGGATGTCACCGAGGACAAGCTGCGCCTTGACCCGGGCACCCTGCAGAACTGTCTCAATTATGAGATGGCCTACCGGTCCGGCTACAGCTGGCTGGAGGGCATGCTCAGATTCGATGGCCGGGCCGAAACCGAGGACCTGAGCGCCTACCGGGCACTAGTCCAGAACGCGCCTGGCGGGCCGGCATACGGCGTACACCACTTCACCGATCGGTCCACGCGCCAGTCCTGGCTGTACGCCGTGGTCGAGGCGCAACGGATCTCGCTGGCCAGCCGGCCGATCTCGGCAGACCTGCTGACCGTTCAGGGCCAACGCGCCGAAATCTACGAGACGACACCCACCGGGCTGCCGAACGCATGGATCCTGGAGGCCGATGCCGGATTCGCCGGCGAGACGCGGGACCTGATGGAGGTGCTGATCGATCCCGGCGTCGACGTGTTCTCCGGCAACCTGGTGACCTACACGCGGGTCGACATCACCAACGGGCAGCTGGAGCCTGCGGCCGGCGACCAGATCACCGACCCGGTCAGCGGCTGGGTGGCCACCGTGCGCGGGATCCAGATCATCTCCGGCACGGCGGCGGGCTCGGATCTCGTGGCCGCGCTCTGGGTCGAGATCGACACCGCCGGCGCCGTGGGCACCAACGCCATCCTGGAGCGCGTCTCCGATGGCCTGACCGTCGGCCTGGCCGCCGATGTCACGGGCTACAGCGACAACGGGGTGCTGGCCGGCACGGGGCTCTCGGCGATCACCGACGTCGAGGAAAACGTCAACCGAGGCGTGCTGATCCGGTCGAACTTCGATGGCTGGGAGACGGTGCCCACCGCCTACGAGGTCAACTTCATCAGCGGCCAGAACGAACCGGCCGACGTTTATTCCAACGGCGGGTCGATCAGCGAGGCCGAGACACCCGGCGCGCTGGCCTCGGCACCGCCGGATGCCGCGTTCTGGACCGAGCAGGGGCACATCGACTGGGACCTGAACAACACGCCGCTGCGCGATGCGATCCAGGACGATGACGCGAGCTTCACGGTGGCCTCGCTGGCGGTGGTCGGCGACAAGACCGAATACATCCGGGTCCGTGACTTCGGGGAGACGATCGACGAACTGGACGAACCGACCGGCGTCGAGATCCAGGTGATCTGCGAGCGCGCGTCCGGGACCATGGACATCACGGTCGACGAGGTTCTGTCGGACTCCGGGGCAAAGCGCGGGGTCGGGACCGTGGTCGATGCGAAGTCCACCCTGACCTTCGGGAGCCCGACCGACATGTGGGGCGCGGGCAACGCCGAGCAGCTGAGGACCAACCTCGAGAATCCGAACTACAAGTGGCTGGTCCGGTTCGCTGCGGCCGGCACTGACGCTGTGACCGAGGTCAATGTCTACATGATCAGGCGCATCGTCTACCTGCGCTCCGGGAGCCTGGAATCGATCGTCTACCTGCGCGCCGGGGGCACGGACTATCAGGCCCGCGCGCTCTACACCCACGTCGAGTCCGGGTCCTTCAACGGCGACAACGCTGCCGGCGTGATGACCCTGGCCCGAGTCGAAACACCGGCGCTGGTCCCGGCCAACGCCGTGGTCTACACCCAGCCCGCTGGCGCTGGGAACGTCGTGGCCATCCTGGACGGATCGCTCACGCCCCTGCGGCTACCGAGCCGTGCGCGCATGACGCTGAAGCAGAGCCAGTTCGAATTCATCGACAGCAACTTCTTCGCAGCCGACCGGCTGGCCGCCGTCTACGGCGTGTCGGGCGCGGACCATGCGTTCACGTTCAACAACAACTACATCTTCAAGATCCGGACCGGGCGGACGATCGATGAGCCGCGGCATATCGGACGGCACAAGGAGCGCCTGGCGCTCGGGTTCCTGAACGGCGATGCCGACTTCTCGGTGAACACCCAGCCGGACCTGTATGACGGGGTCCTCGGCGCCTTCACTCTGGGCTTCGGTCGGAACATCACCGGCATGCTGCCGCTCGATGGCGAAACGCTCGGCGTCTGGACCGAGACATCGATCTGGGGCGTGCAGGGCACGAACCTCTCCGACGTGATCCAGCAGGTCATCGCCCCAGAGACGGGCGCGCTCGAGTACACGGTGCGCGACATCGGTATGCCGCTGTTCCTGGACTTCCGTGGGATCTCGACCATCCAGTCGAGCGCGGCCTACGGCGACTTCGACAACTCGCGCTTGAGCAAGGCGGTGCGCCCATGGCTGCTGCCCAGGCTCTCAGCCGGCCCCGACAGCGGCCTTCGACCGATTCTGGCCGAGGCCGTTCCGAAGAAGAACCAGTACCGAATCTGGTTCGAGGACGGCTACGTCCTGACCATGACCTGGCTCGAAGACCGCGTGCCCAGGTTCACCTGGCAGAAGTACTGGCTCGACAGCAACGAGGACCCGCTGACGATCGTCGCCGCCTGCAACGGCGTGGACGAGAACAACGAGCCGTTTCTGTTTGCCACCTTCGAAGAGACGCCACTGGTGATGAGAATGCACCATGGTTCGGACTTCGATGGCGAACCGATCCGAGGGTTCATGACCTTCAACCCGATTCACGCCAATGGCCCGGGCCGCAACGTCCGAGTCAACACCGTCCACATCCACGGGGTCACCGAAGGCCTTGTTCAGCTGGACACGAAGATCGGAGTGGATTATCGTATACCTGACGAGAACGGGTACACGTCGTCCACCTTCATGGGTGACGCTACCCAGACCGAACAGCGCCCTGCCTTCTGCAAGACTCGTCACAAGGCTCGCGGCCGCGACTTCGCTCTGCGTATTGAAACCACGACCAATACCATGCACACGGTTCAGGTGATTGAATTCCCGAACCTGAGCGGAAGAAAGCTGGAGCCATAGTCATGCCAGGCATAATCAGAGATCCGAATCAAGATCGTTGGCTGAATCCAAACCAGCCGCCCGGTGTTGGTGGGCCGGGGCTGATCGATGCACCGTATCCGATGCGTCGTCCGCGGGGTGGAGTTCAAAGCCCGGAGGAAGGGAACATCATCCCGCCAGCGCAGAAAGGGCCGCCCCAACAGACGGTTCCGGCCAGCCCGCCGAGCATGACGGCAAACCCTGAGCCAGCCCCGCCTGTCAGGCAGGGTTTCCAATACGACTACGAACAGCAATCCGGATTCAACCCGGTATCCGGCAGCAGCGCTTCGGCGAT
>JAWLFB010000076.1:0-7644 GCA_041685825.1 Guyparkeria sp.
GCCAGATTCCACCCATCCCACAAAAGCAAAGGCCCGCCATCTCGCGATGACGGGCCTTCTTTGATTCCGCCACCCGGGGTGGGCGGCACGGCAGGAATCAGCTACCCCAGATATCCTCTACGATCGAGGCATACCAGTCGCGAGCGTAGCCGGCTTCCTTCTCGGCGTTCTTGCCGCCCAGCGGCGAGACGCCACCAGCACCCTCGACCGACACGGTCTCGCCGTCCTCGACCGCGTAGACCGCGGCAACGGAAATACCGTAGTCCGGTGCGATCAGGCTATAGCAGGTATTGACCCAGCTCGGCTCCGGCGGATCCTCGTTGTGGAACGTCGCCACAATGGCCGCCGCGCAGTTCTTCGCCTGCGAGTTGGCCGCGAAACCGGATTTCGGCATCGGTGAACCGATGCACGCATCACCGACCACGTGAACGCCGGGCTTGATGGTCGACTCGTAGGTGCCGGTATTGATCGGGCACCAACCGGAATCGTCAGTCAGACCCGCCTGCTGGGCGATCCAGCCGGCCTTCTGCGGCGGGATGATATTGATGACATCGGCCTGATACTCAGTACCGCCAGCCACGACGGTCATTGTGTCCGGGTCGACTTTCTCGACGCCGCCACCGAAGTCCCCGCCAATCCACTCGATCATGTTGCCGTAGTTGGCTGTCCATCCCTCACGGAACAAGGACTCCTTGGAGAAATTGGTTTTGGGATCGAGCACCAGGATCTTGGAGTTGGGCTTGTTCTCCTTGAAGTAGTTGGCGATCAAGGCCACACGCTCGTAAGGCCCCGGCGGGCAGCGGAACGGGTTGGGCGGCGCACCCAGAATGAACGTGCCGCCGTCTTCCATTTCCTCGAGTTGCTTTCGCAGCAGAAGCGTCTGCTCGCCGGCCTGCCACGCGTGCGGCATGGAGGTATTGGCCACTTCTTCCGAATAGCCCTCGATGGCGTCGTACTTGAAGTCGATGCCGGGGGAGACGACCAGCCGGTCGTAGTCGTAGGAGCGGCCGTCCTTCAACGTGACCGTGCGCGAATCGGCATCGATGCCCGTCACCCATCCCTTGACCACGTTTACGCCGCGCTGTTCCAGTGCGGTGAAGTCGTGGGTGATCTCGTCGATGTCCTTGAGCCCCCCGATCACCAGGTTGGAGAAGGGGCAGGTGGTGTGGCTGGATTTACCGTCGATCATGGTGACATCGACGGACGGGTCGAACAGCTTGACGTACTTGGCCGCGGTCGCGCCGCCGAAGCCGCCGCCGATAACGACCACGCGCTTGGCGCCGGCGTTGCCACCGGTATTCTGGCAGCCAGCCAGCCCGGTCGCCGCGCCCACGCCGGCCATGGCCATGCTCAGTTTCAGAAATCCGCGTCGGGAAAGACTCATTGCGGTTACCTCTCGTGTTCCTTGTGCCTGCAGGGGCGTTACTGGTTGGCGAAGAACTCAGACACCGCCTGAATTTCCTCGTCTGAATACCCCTTGGCGATACGGTTCATGACCGTTCCTTCCAAGGAATCCGACTTGTATGCCAGCATCTTCCCAGCCGTCACTTCCGCCGGCAGGCCGGCCAACTGCGGGATGTTCCCGGAGCCCTTGCCCTCGAAGCCGTGACAGCCCATGCAGGTGGAACCGATGATCGACCCGTTGCTCAATTCCATCGCCCCGCCATGATCATCGGCGAACGTAACGCCGGCGAACAGCGTCAGGCCAAACCCGACGGCCGCAAGGGTCCGGGCGGGTAGCCGGCGGCTCGAAGCCGCTTCTCGATTGTTTGACATCCCCAATCCTCCTAAATGTGTCTTGCCGCCCGGACAAGCACGAGCCGTCCCTGCCCAAGCGTTGCAACCATACCGCCGCGCTTTCGGTCCTTGCAATGCTTATATAGGCTGTTTTTTTGGCCACATCGAATAGGAAAACAACGCAACAAGACATACGGTTTTTTTTCAATGCCTTACCTTCTCATTGCATATTTTTATGCCCCAATCACGACGCAAATGAGGCAGGTGAATTTCCGCCCTCGAAAGATTATTGTTTTCCTGATATTCGAAAACGGGGTGTCCACGCCGGCCAATTCGATCGACACGACGTCACCAGAAGGAAACCGAGTGGATCAAAGAAGCATGAGGGTCAGTACGGCAAGCGCCGCACCGATGGTTGCCCCCACGAGGACGTCGGAGAGGTAGTGAAGACCGAGCACCATGCGTGAGCTGGCAACCAGCAAGGCGAACGGCAGGACGATCCAGAAGAGCGCGGGTTGGAACGCCACCAGCTGAATGCCGAAATTGACCGCATGCAGGGTGTGGCCGGAGGGAAAACTGTACTGATCAAGCGGCGCGACACTGGTTTCGAGTCGAGCATTGCGATTCAGGGGGCGCAGACGAGCCGTGCGACGCTTGATCGACAGGTAAATCAGCACGCCGATACCACCGGAGGCAATCATCAACGCCATCGGCGCCACCGCCGAGGCCCCGTGCATCACGAGCATCAGCAACGCCAGCACATACCAGCCCAGGCCGTCACCAAGCCTCGAGGCGGTCGCGAACAGTGTCCGTAACGCCGCGATCCGGTGGGCACGGTTGCAGCGTTCGGTGGCCAGAGACTCCCACGCCAGATAGGCATCGAGTGCACGCGACCAGCGCGCAGCAGTCGGCGTGTCGGGGCGCGGCGGACTCATGCCCAGCGCTCCCGCGAGGGCACGCCATCCTGGCCTCGCTCGGCCACGTCAATCAGGTTCCGCTCGAACCCGTCTACGACCGCCGTCCAGCCATATCGCAGCCCGGTGTCACGGGCGCGTTCACGCCGATCTCGCGAACGCGCCGCCAACAGCTCGGGTACCTGCTCGAGAAAAGTGTCAGAGTCGCCGAATGGAGCCAACAGGCCATTCACGTCCGGTTCGATCAGTTGACGACCGGCGGCATAATCGAAGGCCAGACAATCGAGACCGCTGGCCATGGCCTCGAGCACCACGATACCGAAGGTCTCGGTGACACTGGGAAACAGGAATGCATCGGCCGAAGCGTAGTAGCGGGCCAGCGCCTCGCCGCGCAGCGCCCCGGCGAAGACCGCGCCGGGCACTTGCCGTTCGAGCCGCGCCCGCTCGGGGCCATCGCCGACCACCACCAGCCGCGCGTCCGGATCGGAAGCGTGCGCCCGCGACCAGGCCCGCGCCAGCAGGTCGAGATTCTTCTCGGCGGCCAGGCGCCCGACGTGGAGCAGCACCGGCGTCTCATCACTTGCCCCCCAGGAAGCGCGCAGGCCTGAATCGCGCCGTGCAGGAGAGAACAGGTCGGTATCGACACCACGGCCCAGCACCATCAGCCGTTCGAAGCCACTTGCCTCGAGTTCGGCGGCCTGCTTTGCCGTGGGAATGAAGGTATTGGCCGCGCGATTGTGGAATCGTCGCAGATAACCCATTACCGGCCGGGCAAACCAGCCGAGCCGATAGGCCCGCGCATAGGCGTGGAAATTGGTGTGCAGCGAGGTGGTGACCGGCAGATCCAGGGCGCGAGCGGCGGCCAGCGCCGAGGCACCCAACGGCCCCTCGGTGGCGATGTGCACCACATCCGGCGGATCCTCGCGCCACTCGGCGAGGAACGCGCGCCGCCGCGGCAGGCCGAAACGGACCTCGCGGTAGAACGGCAGCGCCACCCCGCTCACCTCATCGCCCTCGCACAGATCGCGAGGAGTCCCGGCCCTCGGGCAAGTGACCACCACCCGGTGGCCACGGTCGCGCAAACCCGCGACCAGGCAGCCCAGCGTGGTCGATACCCCGTTGATATCGGGCGGGAAGGTTTCCGTCACCAATCGAATATCCAATCGGCACCTCGAATCTGATCGCGGGACGAAATTGCCCCACGAATCAGCACGCTAGGCCGATAGGATGACAATAGCGTGTCGGCACGTTGACGATTTGGCGACAGGGGAAAGAGGCCAGAAACGTCAGACCTCGAACGTCAGAGGCGAACGGCAGGAAACCGATACCGATCACGCCGGGGCGGTGGAAGGATCCGCTAGCAGGCGGGCGAAGGCCTCGGCATCGAGCACGGGCACGCCGAGCTTGTTCGCCTTGTCGAGCTTGCTGCCACCGGCCTCGCCGGCGATCAACGCGGTGGTCTTTCTGGAGACTGAGCTTGTGACCTTGCCCCCGAGCGCGGTCAACCGATCGGAGGCCTCGTCGCGGGTCATGTCCGGCAGGGTGCCGGTGATAACGAAGGTCTTGTCGGTCAGCGGGGCGTCCTCTGCAGGCGCCTCCGGAGTTGGCCAGTGGATGCCGGCGTCGAGCAGGCCGTCGATCACCTCGCTGTTGTGATCCTGCTTGAAGAACGCGACTATCGATTTCGCGATCTCCGGCCCGATGCCCGGCACCTTCGTGGTCGTCTCATTCTGCAGCCGACCCTTCTCGGCGGCGCGCCGCATGTCGGCTAGCGTGGGGAACGCCTCTTCCAGCCGCGCCAGGGTCTTTTCATCCACGCTCGCGGGCCGGGCCTCGGCAAAGGCGGCGCCAAGGGCGGCCGACTCGTCCGCCTCGTGCTCCGCCAACCAGTCCTGGAGTGACTCGGCACGCTTGGGACCGATTCCGGTAACCCCCTTCTGCTCGATGAAATCCTCGAACGTCGCTTCGCGCAGCGCCTGAAGGTCCCGGAAGTGTTTCGCCAGTTCGTCGGCCGTCTCGCTGCCGACCAGGGGGATGCCCAGCGCGAAGAGGAATCGGTCGAGCGTGGTCTCCTTCGCCTTCTCGAGTGATTCGAGCAGGTTCTCCGCGGATTTCGCGCCCATGCGCGGCAGGGCAACCAGGTCATCGCGGTCCAGGCGAAACAGGTCGTCGACGTGCTCGACGAGATTGCGCTCGAGAAACAGGGTGATCCACTTCTCGCCCAGCCCGTCGATGTCCATGGCCTTGCGACTGGCGAAGTGGCGGATCGCCTCGCGGCGCTGTGCCGGACAGAAAAGCCCGCCCGTGCAGCGCGCGACCGCCTGCTCCTCGTCGCGCAGCACCTCGGAGCCGCACTCCGGGCAGGTGGCCGGCAACTCGATCTGGCGGGCATCGTCGGGACGCTTGTCCGGGATCACCTCGATGATCTCGGGGATCACGTCTCCGGCGCGGCGTACGCGCACCCAGTCGCCGATGCGCACATCCTTGCGCTCGATCTCGTCCATGTTGTGCAGGGTGATATTGGCGACCGTCACGCCACCGACAGCCACCGGCTCGACCCGGGCGACCGGCGTGAGCGCGCCGGTGCGCCCCACCTGGAACTCGACGTCGCGCACCTGCGAGAGCTTCTCCTCGGCCGGGAATTTCCAGGCGATCGCCCAGCGTGGCGCGCGGGCGACGAACCCGAGACGCTGCTGCTCAGCCAGCGAGTCCACCTTGAAGACCACGCCGTCAATATCGAAGGCAAGCCCCGCGCGTTTTTCGCTCAGCGACACGTGGAAGGCCTGCGCCTCGTCCAGCCCCTCGACCCGGTCGCGATGCTCCGCGACCGAAAACCCCAGTTGTTCGAGCCAGTCGAGCCAGCCCGACTGGGTCTCGGGCACGTCGATGCCATCGAACGCGCCGACACCGTAGGCGAAGAAATGCAGCGGCCGGCTGGCCGTGACCCTGGGGTCCTTCTGGCGCAACGAACCGGCCGCGGCGTTGCGCGGATTGGCGAACACCTTCTCGCCGCGTCGTTCGGCACGGCGATTCAGCTCGGCGAAGGACTCGTGGGTCATCACCACCTCGCCGCGGACCTCGATCCGGCTCCCTTCCGGCATGTCGGTCGAGAAGGGCACGGTCTCGATGGTGCGAACGTTGTCCGTAACGTCTTCGCCACGGCGACCATCCCCGCGGGTCGCCGCCCGCGAGAGGATGCCACCCTCGTAGGTCAGGCTGATGGCCAAGCCATCGAACTTGGGTTCGGCCAGGTAATGCACCGGCTCGTCGCGGCCGAGACGTTCGCGCACGCGGCGGTCGAAAGCGGCGAACTCGTCGGCATCGAAGGCGTTGTCGAGCGACAGCATCGGCACCTGGTGCTCGACGGTCTCGAAGGCGTGGCTCGGCGGGGCGCCCACCGTCTGGGTGGGCGAGTCGGGGGTAATCCAGTCGGGGTGTTCCGCCTCGATCGCCTCGAGCTCGCGCATGAGTTCGTCGTACTCGGCATCCGGGACCGTGGGGCGATCCAGGACGTAGTAGCGGAAGTTGTGCTGGTTGATCTCGGCGCGCAGGGCCGCGAGGCGTTTGCGGTCGTCGCTGTCACTCATGCGCAGCGACTCAGCCGTGGTTGTCGATCAGTTCGCGATACCGGTCGATCGACTCGCTGTCCAGCGGCTCGCGACGGTCGTCGATCAGCATGGCATCCAGCGACTCAGCCAGCGAGGTGGCCACCTGGTGCATGCGCTCGAAGACCAGCGACGGATCGGCGCCGCCGCGCACCGGCAACTGCATGAACAACGCCAGCGCGGGGGTTTCGAAGGAGGAGAGATCATCGGGATTGAACTGTCCCGGGGCGACGGCGTTCATCAGCGAAAACCAGTCGGACCCGTCGATACCCTTGAAGTGGTAAATCGAGAACTCGCCGAACTCGAAGCCCGACTCCTCGATGGCACGACGCACACGCTCCGGCGGCATGGCGGCCTGCTCCCGATCGACGATCATCATCGAGATGACTGCTCCACTGGGTGACGCACCGGCATCCCCCGCTTCGGTTTCCGCAACGGTTTCGGTGTCGTTCAAGCCACTGGCGGAAGCCGGCTCGGCAGGCTCGTCGACCGACACCTGTGGCTCGACGCGCCGGCTCGTCTGCCCCTGGCGGGTGAACAGGCTGGAAAAACCGGGCTGCGGACGAGAGGTGGACTCCTTTGGAACCGGGGCCTTCTCATCAACCGGCGGCTCCTTGCGAACCGGTGACTCGGACGTCGGCTCCTGCCAGTACGGTTCGGGTTCGAGGGACGGTTCCTTGAGCGACGAAGCCGGCGACGGGCGCTCGGGCTCGTCATCGGCTTCCGGCGCACGCCAGACCACCCGTCCCGCGGAGGCGCCGTCGATGAAACCGTCCGCGTCCGGCCGTGACCAGCCGTCATCGCCGTGTTCCTCGCCCAACTCCAACTGCGGCTCCCGTCGTTGGCCACGGGCGCGTTCAGCCCCTTCGGCATCCACACTCGCGCCGACGCTGGCGTCGATCGGGTCGTGATACTCACCGCGATGCGGTTGGCCGCCACCGAGGTCGACGGCCTGCTCGCTGCGGTGACGGCGGTACATCCAGACGATGCCGCCGATTACCAGCAGCCCCACCAGCAGGACAATCCAGCGCAACCATTCCATACCGCCTACTCCCCGAAACCCGGTGCCACGCACCCATTCACGCAGAGACTTCGCTTGTCGGTTCGATACGTTTGCTGGCTCACGGGTCCGCTCGCGACAATTGTTGGGAACATCCGGATCAGGTCTCGATCAGCCCCACCGCGGCGTCGATGTCGACGGAGACGATGCGCGACACGCCGGCCTCGCGCATGGTCACGCCGACCAGCGCAGAAGCGCTCGCCATGGTGGTCTTGTTGTGGGTGATGTACATGAACTGCACCCGGTCCGACATGGCCGAAACCATAGCACAGAAGCGCCCGACGTTAGCCTCGTCCAGCGGGGCGTCGACCTCGTCGAGAATGCAGAA
>JAWLFB010000077.1:0-7609 GCA_041685825.1 Guyparkeria sp.
CTGCTAACCCCGTGGCTTGCGTGGGATGCGTGGCGACGTTTCCATCAGGCGCGCCCCGGGCGTCGTCGCCTGTTCGAACAGTTCGGGCGCCTGCGAGGAGGCTTGCCGCGGGATGGCTTGTGGCTGCATGCCGTTTCCCTGGGCGAGGTGCGGGCCGCGGCCATGCTGGTCAGCGCCTTACGGGCGCGCTGGCCTGAGCTTCCGATTGTGATCAGCACCACCACCGAGACCGGCGCCGAGGCGGCACGCGCACTCGGCCTGCCGCATTTCTATGCCCCCTTCGATCTGGCCTTCGCGCAGCGCCGCGTGTTGGCGCACTTGCGCCCGCAGCTGATGGTGGTGATGGAGACCGAACTGTGGCCGAACATGGTGCGTGAGGCGGGGCGTGCCGACGTGCCGCTGGTTATCGCCAATGCCCGCCTGTCCGACCGGTCCTACGAGCGATATGCCCGCTGGGGTGGTGGTTTGCTCCGCGAGGTGCTGAGCGGGGTCGGACTGATCTGCGCCCAGTCGGCCACCGACCGGGCTCGGTTTCTCAAGTTGGGCGCGCAGCATGCCGAGGATTGCGGTAATCTCAAATTCGATCTGCCGGTGAGCGAGGAGGTCATGGCAGTGCCGGTCGAGCATCGCTTGACCTGGCTGGCGGCGAGCACTCATCCGGGCGAAGAGGCCCAAGTGCTTGCCGCGCACCAGCGTGTGCGCGCACAGCACCCCGAGGCCCGCTTGATCCTTGTGCCACGCCACCCCGAGAGGGCGGGCGAGGTGTCGCGACTGGTCGAGCGCTCCGGGCTGTCGGTGGGAGCGTGGTCGCCCGATCGGCCGCCGGGCGAGCGGCCGGAAGTGGAGGTGGTCGACCGGGCGGGGCTGCTTGCGGGACTGTTCCCCGAGGTGCCGGTGGTCTTCATGGGCGGATCGCTGGTGCCTGTGGGCGGTCACAATCCGATCGAGCCGGCTGCCGTGGGTCGGGCGGTGTTGCATGGGCCGGCGGTGCAGAATTTTCGCCAGGTCTTTGCGGTGCTCCGCGAGCGCGATGCCTGTCGCGAGGTGGTCGACAGCGAGGCACTGGCGGCGGCGGTGGTCGAGTCCTTCGCTTGTCCCCAGAGCTGGGCTGCGACCGGGGCACGGGCGCGTGCCGTGATCGCCGAGCATCGCGGGGCGGCCGACCGGCTGGTCGAACGGCTCGCCTCGTGGCTGGGTTGAGCGGTCTGAAAGGCTGTTGATCGCCTCGTTCCAGGCTAGACCGCGCTCAGTTCTCGCCGTCGACCGTCTTGCGGGCGCGCTCGAGTACGCGTTTCATCATTTCGGTGTCTGCCGTACTGGCGCCATCGCCATTGCTCCGGCCCATCAGCGGGGCGATCAGGGCGTTGGTTTCCTGATCCGTGAGCTGGCGGTTGATGGCCTCAAGGTCGGCGACGGTCAGTTGGCCCGTGTCGGCCTTCAGCTGCAGCAGGTTGGTGAGGTAGTTGTAGCGGGCGTCGAGGTAGTCGGCCATGGCCTGGAAGACGCGCAGCTCGGCGTTGAGCACGTCGACGATGGTCCGCGTGCCCACACCGTAGCCCGCCTCGGTGGCGACCAGACTGGTCCGGGCGGATTCGACGGCCTGACGGAAGGCGGTGATCTCGCTGATCGACGTCTGAACCCCGCGGAAGCTGTCGGACGTTTCTTGGCGGACCTGGCGGCGTTGCCCGTCGAGGTCGAACTGGCTGCGCTGGTAGTCGAAGGCTGCTTTCCGCGAGCGCGAATTGATGCGCCCACCAGTGTAGATGGGTAGATCGACCTGCACGCCGACGCTGCCGTTCAGCGACCCGCGGCGATCCTGACCCACCAATCCACCGCCCTGGTAGCTGTTGTCGTAGCCGTACTGCGCGTTCAAACCGACCGTCGGGGCGCTTGCGGACCGGTTGATGTCGACCGCCTGCTGGGCGATGCGGGTGCCTATAGTCGCGCTTTGCAGGTTGAGGTTCTGCGCCAGGGCCAGTTCGATCCACTGCTCGGGGTCAGCCGGTTCGGGGGCGGTCACGTCAAGATTGGTGCGGATGTCGTCGAGCTCGGTGACGATCTGGCCAATGATGGTGCCCAGCGCCGCCTCCGCATTGTTGAGCTCGTTGCGGGCGGCGATGATCTGGGCGTTGGCCTGATCGTATTCCGATTGGGCGTCGGCCACGTCGGTTACCGCGACCAGGCCCACCTCGTATTGACGCTGGGCGCGTTCGAGTTGGCGCGTCAGGGCGGTGCGGTTCGCTTGCGCCAGTTGAAGTTGGGCGTCGGCGTTCAGGACGCGGAAATACGCCTGCCCCGTGCGCAGGATCAGGTCCTGACGAGCCTGCTCGTAGTCCACGGCCGCCTGGCGCACCTCGAACTCCGCCCGCCCGACTTCTAGCTGGTCGGTGCGGTTGAATATGGTCTGGTCCAGTCGGAGGAACAGGTCCCCGCTGACCCCGTCGCTGCTGTCGGGACCTTGGGCAGGCTCTCCGATGGTGGTGTCGGTGCGACCGTAATTGACCCCGGCCTGGGCGCTGATCTGAGGCAGCAGGTCGGCCCGTTCGATCGGGATGTTCTGTTCGACGGAGAGGCGCTGTTGCTCGGCCGCACGCAATTGCTGGTCGTTTTCCTCGGCGAGCGCATAAATGTCGAGCAGATCAGCCGACCAGACCGGTGTGGCGCCAATTCCAAGGCCAATGCCGATGGCGACCGACAGGACGGCGCGGCGCAGCGGCCGTTTCGGGGCGATGTGCCCGCCGCGGGTGGATGCGTTGCGACTGACAGGCATGGTCGGGACACCTCGGAAAGGTTGGTCGGGAATTGATTAGCTTTCTAATGGAATTGCACGATACCCCAGCCGTTGCTTCACCGGCAAGCGGTAGTCGTGCCACCCACTGGGTTTCAGTGGTTGCGTGTTCAAAGAGAAGATCTTAGCGCAGAAATCGCCGAGTTGGAGCCTCTTGGCGGGCCAGGGACTGGCGGGATCGTGGCGGGTGAGCGCGATGTTTGTCGGGCATCGCGGTGAGCGCATCAGTCACTGCAGGCCCGAGGCGCTCCTGGCCCCTTTCGGTCCATGCTCAGAGCGAGAAAGACGGTTTCGGTTCGGCGCCGATCAGGTAGCCCGTGCGGGTCTCGAACAGGGAATCGGTGCGGAAGTGGGTCTCGGACTCGCGGGTAACCATCGAGACCGTCTGGATCGGCCCCGTGCCGGTGATGGCGAGCAGTCGACCGCCGATATTGAGTTGACGCAGGCTCGCTTCCGGCATCTCGGTGCGGGCGCCGGTGAACACGATCACATCGAAGCGCTCATCGTTGGCCCAGCCTTCGTGGGCATCGCCGGTTTCGAGCACGACCCGCTCGAAACCCAGCTCCGAGAGCAGGCCGCCGGCGCGCTCGGTGAAGTCCGGGAAGATGTCCACCGAGCGCACGCTGTTGCCCAGCGAGGCGAGGCATGCCGTGAAAAAGCCAGTGCCGGTGCCGATCTCGAGCACGCGCTCACCCGGCTGGACCTGAAGGTACTGCAGGATGCGACCTTCGACGACCGGCGGCAGCATCGTCTGCCCGTGGCCGATCGGCACGGCCACGTCGGCAAAGGCGTGAACCCGCTCGGCGTCCGGGACGAAGCGCTCGCGCGGGACATTGAAGAACACCTCCAGAACGCGCTTGTCGAGCACGTCCCAAGGGCGGATCTGTTGCTCGACCATGTTGAAGCGGGCCAGTTCGATGTCGGTGGGCATGAATTCGGCTCTGGTTCTCGGGAAAATTGAGTGCGCGGTAATTTACGGGTTTTCCACTGTCGCGGCAACTTCCCACGGTTGACGGTGCTACCAAGGCGTTTGGCTAAGTGCCTGAATGCCGGTCGGGAACTTGTTATTTGCTGGCCGCTGGGTTAGCGTCCAAACCATGTGGTGGCCATCCGGACGATGTTCGGCGGCCTCCCATCCGCAGACTAGGGGTGCCGCCCCGACCGTGAATGGTCGGCCGGGCGGCTGAGAAACACCCTTGGAACCTGATCCGGCTTGCATCGGCGTAGGGAAGTCTGTCTGGCACAACCGAGTCTCCCTCCTCGTGTCCAGTCGACGCTCGTCGTGCATGCCCCAACGTGCAACACAGGTGGCATACCCATGAGCGCAATCCCCAGCGATTTTCTGCAGAAGACGGCGAAACTCTCCGAGACGGTCATTGCCCCGTTCCCGGCCAGTCACAAGCGTTACTCGGTCGGCTCGCGCCCCGATATCCGAGTGCCGTACCGCGAAGTCAGCCAGACGGCGGCCCAGAACGATTCCGGGATCGTCTCCAACCCGCCGATCCCGGTCTACGACACCTCCGGCCCGTACACCGACCCGGAAGTCGAGATCGATCTTCTCAAGGGGCTCACCCCGCTGCGTGCTGACTGGATCGACGAGCGCGGTGACACCGAGCAGCTCGATGGCCCGACGTCCCGCTTCGGTCAGGACCGTCTGGAAGACGAGAAAACTGCCAACCTGCGCTTCTCGCACATCCGCCCGCCGCGTCGCGCCAAGGCGGGTGCCAACGTCACGCAGATGCACTACGCCCGTCAGGGGATCATCACCCCCGAGATGGAGTACGTCGCCATCCGCGAGAACAACCGTCTGCAGGAAATGCGCGCCGATCCGCGTTACAAGGCGCTGCTTCGCCAGCACAAGGGCGAATCGTTCGGCGCGTCGATCCCCGCCGAGGTTACGCCCGAGTTCGTTCGTGACGAGATTGCCCGTGGCCGTGCCATCATCCCGGTGAATATCAACCACCCGGAAATCGAGCCGATGATCATCGGCCGGAACTTCCGTACCAAGATCAACGGCAACCTTGGCAACTCGGCGGTCACCTCCGGCATCGCCGAGGAAGTCGAGAAGATGGTCTGGGGCATCCGCTGGGGTGGCGACACCATCATGGACCTGTCCACGGGCAAGCACATCCACGAGACTCGCGAGTGGATCCTGCGCAACTCGCCGGTGCCGATCGGCACCGTGCCCCTCTACCAGGCGCTGGAGAAGGTCGATGGCAAGGCCGAGGATCTGACCTGGGAGATCTACCGCGATACCTTGATCGAACAGGCCGAGCAGGGTGTCGACTACTTCACCATCCACGCCGGCGTGAGGCTGGCCTACGTGCCGATGACCGCCGACCGGGTCACCGGGATCGTCTCGCGCGGCGGCTCGATCATGGCCAAGTGGTGTCTGGCCCACCACGAGGAGTCCTTCCTCTACACGCGGTTCAACGAGATCTGCGAGATCATGAAGGCCTACGACGTCTCCTTCTCGCTGGGCGATGGCTTGCGCCCGGGCTGCCTGGCGGACGCCAACGACGAGGCCCAGTTCGCCGAGCTCAAGACCCTGGGCGAGCTGACCCAGATTGCTTGGAAGCACGACGTGCAGGTGATGATCGAGGGTCCGGGCCACGTGCCGCTGCACATGGTCAAGGAGAACATGGATAAGGAACTGGAGGACTGCTTCGAGGCCCCGTTCTATACCCTCGGGCCGCTGGTTACCGACATCGCGCCGGCCTATGACCACATCACCAGTGGCATTGGTGCGGCCAACATTGGCTGGTATGGCACCGCCATGCTCTGTTACGTCACGCCCAAGGAGCACCTCGGCCTGCCGGACAAGGACGACGTACGCGAAGGGGTGATCACCTACAAAATCGCCGCGCATGCCTCGGACCTCGCCAAGGGGTTCCCGGGCACGCAGGTGCGCGACAACGCCCTGTCCAAAGCACGTTTCGAATTCCGCTGGCTTGACCAGTACCACCTGTCCCTCGACCCGGAGCGGGCCCGCCAGTACCACGACGCGACCCTGCCCAAGGATGCTCATCAGGTGGCGCACTTCTGTTCCATGTGCGGTCCGCACTTCTGCTCGATGAAGATTACCCAGGAGGTTCGCGAGTACGCCGACCAGCTGGGCGTCGACGAGGAAGAGGCCCTCAGGCAGGGCATGAAGGAAAAGTCGATCGAGTTCGTCCAGAAGGGCGGCGAGGTCTACGGCCGGATCTGACGGCGTTTCCCTCGCGACCGGACAAACGAAACCCCGGCGTCGCCGGGGTTTTTCGTGGCTCGTCGTTCAGTGCGTCAGACGGGCGGACGTCGGCCCATTGCAAAGAGGACGATGGTCAGGATCGGGCCAACCACAAGCAGGATTCAGGCGATTTAGGTCGCGGCGCCCGCGGTGCCGCTGAAGCCCGGTACGCCTGCGATAATGCCCACGATGAGGAAAGCGAGTGCCCAAGAGAACATGATGCGACCTCCTTGGTTGCTCGGCCCGGTGTGAGGAGGCGTAGAACGTTGTGGCCGGTTGTCGGCGTGAAGTCGGCGGGGGTGTTCTGTTTGGACAGTGACCTCGCAGAACCCACCTTGCCATATATCAGATGTGTTCAAGGCGTTCAGGCCCCTTGATGCATCACAGGCATGCCGTACAGACATGTCGTGAGTTGGGGGGGCATCGGTTGGGTGGAGCTGCTAAGGTCTCGATTCCTCGAATGACGGCCGGCGAGTGGTGGGTTGATCGCTCGATGCGGCTCGGTTTTGCCTCGAGCGGTTGTCAATTGTGTGATCCTGAATGAGCGGCGCCATTGCATGGCCGCGCGGCATGAAACGAGACGAGGTAACCAATGGGCGATTGGATCGAGGTGACGGTGGCGGAGAAAATCCGCTGGAATGAGGGGCTGCACTCCCTGCGTTTCGAGGCGCCACTGCCGGCATTCAAGGCAGGGCAATTTGTTCGGGTAGGGCTCGATATCGACGGCGAACGCGTCGCCCGCCCCTACTCGCTGGTCAACGCACCGGACGAGACGCGCCACGAAATCTTTTTCAATGTCGTGCCCGAGGGACCTCTTTCCCCGCGTCTGGCCCGGTTGGAAGCTGGCGATACCCTGTTCGTGCATTCGTCGGTCACCGGTACGATGATCATGCAACGCACGCCCGTGCATCGCCACCTGTGGCTTTTCGCCACCGGTACCGCGCTGGGCCCGTTTCTGTCGATCCTCAAGACCGACGCCCCCTGGGAGCGTGCCGAACGGGTGGTGCTGTGTCATTCGGTGCGTCGCGTGGCGGATCTGGCATACGGCGAGACGATTCGCCGATTGCAGGCGCGCCACGGCGACCGGTTCGATTTCGTGCCGGTGGTCACGCGTGAGGCTTACCCGGGAGCCCTGCGCGAGCGGATTCCCGCGGTACTGGCTGCCGGCACGCTCGAGCGGCATGTCGGGCTCGATCTGCGCGCCGAGGATGCCCACGTCATGTTGTGCGGCAACTCAGGAATGATCGAGGAGGTCCAGCAGGTGCTCGCACCGCGCGGCCTGCGCCGTCACCGCCGCCGGGAGCCGGGGCACATCACCGTCGAGAAATATCACTGACGTTAAGGCTCGACTGGCGGGCGCGTTGCCCCGTCGATGCTTGCTTCGCGTGGGCTATACTGACCATCCAAACTAACCATCCAAGCCCACCGTGGTGACTGATCCCGGTCGGCCAGACCTCTTGGACTTAATGGAGTGGCAACCGTAATGGTGCTGATGCTCGACAACTACGACTCGTTTACCTACAACCTCGTCCAGTACCTGGGCGAGCTGGGTGAAGAGGTCTGGGTGGCGCGCAACGACCAGGTCACGATCG
>JAWLFB010000018.1:0-29535 GCA_041685825.1 Guyparkeria sp.
ATGGCAGGCGAAGTCAACACACTTGCGAGCGAGGTGGCCGAGCTGAACGGCAAGATCACCACCGCAACCCAGCAGAATCCCAATTCACCGCCGAATGACCTGTTGGATCGGCGAGATCAGTTGGTCAAGGAAATCGCCGATCGCATCGACATCCGCGTCGATGACGATGGCAAGGGTGGGCTCAATCTGGCGGTCGGCTCCGGCCAGGCCCTCGTCACGGGTAACACCAGCAATGAACTCTCGGCTCGCAACAGCCCGGCGGGGTTGAGCATCGAGATCAGCGGCCGGGACATCACCAGTCGGGTGGCAGGTGGTCAGCTTGGCGGGATGATCGAGGCGCAATCAACCCTCATCACCCCGCTGAGAAACGAACTCGGTCGGGTGGCCGCGACCATGGCCCAGGAGGTCAACGCGGTCCAGGAGGCGGGTGTCGACCTGAACGGTGACGACGGCAAGCCTTTGTTCACCGACATCGGCGACTTCCAGCCAGCCGTTTCTAGCGACCGGGGCAATTCGGGTAACGGTGAGGCCACCGGCGAGATCACCGAGGCCAAGCAACTCCAGGACACCCGATACGTCGCCCGATTCGATGGCGGCTCGAACGAGTGGGTCATTCGCGACGAGCGCGACCCCGGCACGACGATCGCCCGTGTGGATCCTGGAACCACCGATAACCCAACGTCAGAAATCCCAGGTCTGAGCCTGACGTTCAGCGGCAACCCGGAAGGCGGAGATGCCCTCTACATCGACCCCGCCGTTGGCGCCGCCGGCCAGATCCGGACGCAGTTGTCCGACCCGGACGAGGTGGCGGCCGCGGTGGAGGGCTCGGGCGCTGGGTCGAGGGACAATACAAATATCGAGGCGTTGTCGCGCCTGGCCGATCAGAATCTGGTGGGGCAGGATGACGCCGATGAGGGCGGAGAAAGCCTCGGCGGAGCCCTGACCTCGGCGGTTACCGGGGCGGGGGCGGTCGCCCGCAACGCCGAGCAACAGGGCGAGTCCTCACGTTCGGCCCTCGAGAGCCTTCAGGCACGCCGGGAATCGGTGTCCGGAGTCAACCTCGACGAGGAGGCTGCCAAGCTCCTGCAATACCAGCAGCAGTACCAGGCCCTGGCGCGCAGCATTTCCGTCTCCGGTGACCTCTTCCAGTCCGTACTCAATGCCGTTCGCTGAGGAATGACCTGATGCGTGTATCGACCTCCATGATCTTCCAGAGTGGCCTTCAGAGTCTGCAGCGTCAGCAGTCGGGCATGATGGAGGCGCAGACCGATATCGCCACGGGCAAGAAATTGCGGACCGCCGACGTTGACCCGGTCGCCTTCGGGCAGGCGAGCCAGCTGAGCGAGCAGCAGGGCCGCATCGACCAGTACCTGCGTAACAACGAGCGGGCCACCGGCAAGATTGAGGCACAGGAAACCCGCCTGTCGGCCAGTACCGATATTCTGCAACGGGTGCGTGACATCGCGATTCAAGCGAACAACGGTATCAACGACGATTCCTCCCGTGCGGCGTTAAGTTCTGAGCTTGAGCAATTGCGTGATGCGCTGGCCGAGCAAGCAAATGCCAAGGATGAGCGCGGAGAGTACGTCTTCTCCGGCACTGAGGCCGGCCAGGTCCCCTATGCGGGCTCGGATTGGGATGATCAGCTCGATCCGGGCAATCCCGGTGTCAAGCTGTCGGTTGCCGAGAACCAGCAGGTCACTACCAACCGGGTGGCGAGTGATATCTTCACGCTTGGAGACGGCCGCTCGGCCATGAAGGCCATCGACGAACTCAGGGAAGCGATCGATGCTGACGACAGCACCTTCTACGGCCCTGGGCAGCAGTCGATCGACGAGGCTTTGGATCGCGTGACGAATGCCCAAGGCGACATGGGGGCGGATATGCGCACCCTCGAGCGGCTGCGTGACGACCAGAATGCCTGGAAACTGGCCAACGAGGAGGCAGTCTCCAAGCTGCGCGACACCGACATCGCCGAGGCAGTTACTCGCTTGAACCAGAACTACCTATCGCTACAGGCAACGCAGCAGAGCATGGTTAAGACGCAGCAACTCTCGCTGTTCAATAATATCTGACGCCCATTCCTCTAAGGGTTGGCCGGCACCAGCTCCCGGTAGACTTTTAGCAGGTTCTCCGTCATGGCCTCGGATGACCATCGCCTCGCGTACGGGCGGGCGGCTGCCGACAAACGCTCCCGTTCGGCCTCGTCATCCAACAGGGCGTTGATCGCCTCGGAGAACGCGGCTGGTGTGTTTGCCACCACCCGGCATCCGCCGGTCTCGTCCAGAACATCCCTCGTCCCCATTTCGGCCACCGCGACGACCGGTGTCGCCTGGGCAAGTGCTTCCAAAATGACCAGCCCCTGCGTCTCACTGATCGAAGCGAACACGAACAGGTCGGCCGCCGCGTAGGTGGCCGGCAACTCGGTCTCGCGATTCAGGTAGCCGAGCCAGCGAACGGAGGCGGCCAACCCTGCTTTCTCCGCTCTCCCTTTTAGCGCGTCCCGAGCAGGCCCTTCGCCGGCGATCGTCAGGATCGCGCTCGGATGTTGCTCCAGAACGGTGGGGAGCATGTCGAGCAGGACCTCGATATTCTTCTCCCATGCCACTCGACCCACGTAAAGAAGCAGTGGGGCTTCCCTTGGTATCGCATGTCGGTCGCGAAAGGCGGTGGTGTCGCTCGGGGAGGCTGGTGGCGCAATCGAGATGCCGGTCGGTATGACCGTCATCGGCGTCTTTACGCCATAATTGGTCAGAGAGGCCTGCATGGGCGCTGATGGCACCACCAGCCGGTCGATGTCGTTGC
Source organism: Guyparkeria sp. (assembly GCA_041685825.1). GTDB lineage: Bacteria > Pseudomonadota > Gammaproteobacteria > Halothiobacillales > Halothiobacillaceae > Guyparkeria. The sequence continues at coordinate 2,806 of JAWLFB010000018.1, forward strand.
ATTGCCCCCGCGACCACCGCCTTGCCAGCCCCCGTAGCCAGGAAGAAGGAAAAACCGGCACATACTTGTCCGCGTATTCCTCGAAGAAGGTGTGGTAGGTCTCCACCACGGGGACGCCCAGTTTTCCGGCGATTCGGCGCCCGGCATAGTGAGCGATAAAAGGCGTTTGCACGTGGACGACATCGACGTTTTCTTCGGCCAATCCTTGCGCCTCGCGCATCAGCGCGCTCCAACGCATCAAGCGATCCTCACGGTCGAGAGGAGCTTTTCGCGAGGGGATGCGAACGACGCCGTTTTCGACCACGTCGATGGTGCCGGCTCCGGGCTGATCGGCCGGGTAGGCCGGGCAAAGAAGGGTTACCCGGTGGCCCAGTGCGACCAACTGCCGCCGGAAGCTCTCGATCGACGTGGATACCCCATTGATCCGCGGGAAGAACACGTCGGAAATCATCAATATGTGCAAGGTGGTGCGTCCCGAGTTTGTAGTGGCGGTGTTCAACCAACCATGTTCTCGGCGGGTTGTGACCATACCGTGTCGGCAGCGCCGCGAATCGGTCAGGGCGGCTGTGATACGATCGCCGCCGTTTTCAATCGGCGAGACAGGATCATGATTGCAGGGGTGTTTCCGGGGCAAGGTTCCCAGTCCATCGGCATGGCTAGTGGGTGGGGCGACCACGAGGATATCGCGCAGGCGGTGTTCGATCGCGCGGGCGATGTGCTCGGCTACGACCTCTGGGCGCTGGTCGCCGAGGGCGATCCGGCCCAGCTCAACCAGACCGAGAGCACCCAGCCGGCCATGCTGGCCGCCGACGTGGCGGCCTGGCAGATCTGGCGTCACAATGGCGGCGCCATGCCTGCTGCATTCGCCGGGCATAGCTTGGGCGAGTACGCCGCGCTAGTCGCCGCGCAATCCATCGATTTCGAGGCGGCCGTGGCTCTGGTCGCCCGGCGTGGTCAGCTGATGCAGTCGGCTGTGGCCGAGGGGCAGGGCGCCATGGCGGCCGTGCTCGGTCTGGAGGACGATGCCGTGCGTGCGGTGTGCGAGAAGGCCGCCGATGGCGAGGTCTGCGAGGCGGTGAACTTCAATGCCCCGGGGCAGGTGGTGATCGCTGGTGATCGCTCGGCTGTCGAGCGGGCCGAGGCGATTGCCGGCGAGGAGGGCGCCAAGCGCTTCGTCCTGCTGCCGGTGAGCGTGCCGTCGCATTCCTCGCTGATGCGCGAGGCCGGCGAACAGTTGCTTGACGAGATCGCGCAGGTCGACATCCGCACCCCGCAGATCCCGGTGCTCCACAACGTGGATGCCCTGACCCACGACGCGCCCGAGGCCATCGCCACTGCGCTGGTCGAGCAGTTGTTCCGCCCGGTCCAGTGGGTGGCCTGCATTCAAGCGATGCAGGCCATGGGTGCCGGCGAACAGGTCGAGTTCGGCCCCGGCAAGGTGCTCACCGGCTTGGCGCGCCGCATCGATCGGAAGATGGGCGCCAAGGCCGTCTTCGACAAGGCCACGCTGGAAAAGGCGCTGAGCGCCGAGTAAGTCGAGTCGATCGAACAAGAATCATCACGAGGAATCCCCATGTCAGAACAAGCGAGCCAATTTGCCAACCTCGACGGCCGTGTTGCCCTGGTGACCGGTGCCTCGCGGGGGATCGGTGCCGCCATCGCCGATGCCCTGGTGGCTGCCGGCGCCATGGTCATCGGTACGGCCACTTCGGAGAAAGGCGCAGTCGCCATCGACGAGCGCCTGGGTGAGAATGGCGCCGGCATGGCGCTGGACGTTACCGATGGCGCGCAGGTCGATGCGGTGATCAAGGAGATCGAGTCGCGTTTCGGCCCGGTCGCCGTTCTGGTCAACAACGCTGGTATCACTCGCGACACGCTGCTGATGCGCATGAAGGAAGACGACTGGGACGCGATCATCCAGACAAACCTCACCTCGGTCTTTCGCCTGTCGCAAAAGGTCATGCGGTCGATGGCCAAGGCCCGCTGGGGACGCATCATCTCGATCGCCTCGGTGGTCGGATCAATGGGCAATGCCGGGCAGACCAACTACGCGGCGGCCAAGGCCGGCATCATGGGGTTTTCCAAGTCGCTGGCGCGCGAGCTTGGCCCGCGCGGCGTGACGGTCAACGTGGTCGCCCCGGGTTTCATTGAAACCGACATGACCCGTGACCTGCCGGAAAAGCAAAAGGATGCCCTGCTGGGCAATATTCCCAACGGCCGGTTGGGTCAGCCCGAAGAGATCGCCTCGGCGGTACGTTTCCTGGCCGCCCCGGAAGCCGCCTACATCAACGGACAGACGATCCATGTCAACGGCGGGATGTACATGGGCTGAGCCCAGGCTTGGTTGGTTCTGTGCCAGCCGTGGCATTTTTATTTGGCCTCCCGGGCGGTTTTCACTAGAATGCCGGGCAGTGTTGGCTGGGGTCGCCTAGCCAAAATGTTTAATTGATTAGACTTTGTACCAGAAGAGGTTCGATACGAATGAGCACCGTTGAAGAACGCGTCAAGAAGATCGTTGTAGAGCAGTTGGGCGTCAAGGAAGAAGAAGTTACCAACGAAGCTTCGTTCGTTGACGACCTCGGCGCGGATTCCCTCGACACCGTCGAGTTGGTCATGGCCCTGGAAGAAGAGTTCGAGTGCGAGATTCCGGACGAAGAGGCCGAGAAGATCACCACCGTTCAGCAGGCCATCGACTACGTCAACAACCACAAGGACGCCTGATCGGGCCCTTGTGCGTTTCATGGGCCGCTGGCCCGTGACCTGAAAACCGTGTTTCGGTCTTCCTCTCGGGGGATCGATCGCGGTTTTTTACTAGGGACCCCAGCCCGATCAGTATCGGGCGGAAGTTCTCTCGGGATTCGTCAAGCCGATCTGCAGCCCGCCCGGCCGTCACCTAACGAACTGGAAAACAGCATCATGAGCAAACGTCGCGTCGTGATCACCGGCCTTGGGCTGGTGACCCCCCTGGGGAACAACGTCAAGGAGTCATGGGACGGCATTCTTGCCGGCCGGTCGGGCGTGGCCCCCATCGATCACTTCGATACCGAGAAGATGGCGGTCAAGTTTGCCGCTACGGTCAAGGATTTCGATCCGACCACCGTCATACCGGCGAAAGACGTGAAAAAAATGGAGCCGTTCATCCACTACGCGATGAGCGCATCCATCGAGGCGATCGAGGACGCGGATCTGATCAGTGATTCGCTCGATCTCGATCGAGTGGGTACGTTCATCGGGTCGGGCATCGGCGGACTGGGTGGTATCGAGCGCAACACGCTGACGCTGGAAAACCAGGGGCCGCGGCGCGTCTCGCCGTTCTTCATTCCCGGTGCGATCATCAATATGGCCTCCGGTCAGTTGTCGATCCGCTACGGGTTCCGTGGCCCGAACCTCGCGACGGTGACTGCCTGCACCTCGGGCACCCACAGCATCGGCCAAGCGGCCCGCATGATCGCCTACGGCGATGCCGACGTGATGATTGCCGGCGGTACCGAGGGCGCCGTCTCGCCGCTGGGTGTGGCGGGCTTCGCCGCGGCACGCGCGCTCTCGACCCGCAACGAGGATCCCGAGCGGGCCTCACGTCCGTGGGATCGGGACCGAGACGGCTTCGTGCTGGGTGAGGGTGCCGGCGTGGTGGTGCTCGAGTCGTTGGAGCACGCCCAGGCGCGCGGCGCCCACATCTACGGCGAGGTCAAGGGCTTCGGCATGAGCGCGGATGCCCATCACATGACTTTGCCGGCAGCCGACGGCGACGGCGCGCATCGCTGCATGAGGGCCGCCCTCGTGGATGCCGCTCTTGAACCGAATGACCTGGACTACATCAACGCCCACGGGACCTCCACGCCTGCCGGCGACGGCACCGAGGTCAAGGCGATCAAGACGCTCTACGGCGACCAACAGGTGGCGTGTCCAGTCAGTTCCACGAAGTCGATGACCGGGCATCTGCTCGGTGCGGCCGGTGCCATCGAGGCGGTGTTCTCGGTGCTCGCCCTGCGTGATCAGGTATTGCCGCCGACGATCAATCTCGACAACCCCTCCGAGGATTGCGATCTCGATTTCGTGCCCCACGAGGCACGTCGCGTCGAAGGCTTCGAGGTGGCGATGTCCAACTCCTTCGGCTTCGGCGGGACCAACGGCACGCTGATCTTCGGTCGTACGATCGACTGATGGGCGCGGGGCGACTCTCGACCCAGCCGGGCGTCCGTCGATCCTGCCGGGACCGGCAGTCAGTGGATTACGTCCGAACAACGACCATCGCGTGAAGATCCCGTGAGCGCGCCTGTCATTCAACGCCTCGAATCAGAGCCGGGCAGGGCGGCACCCTCGCTCGCCGGGGTGCTGACGGCTGCCGGCAAGGACGCCAGCCACCTGTTCGAGAGCGTGACGGCCGGCGGCCCCCTGAGCCGTTGGTCGATCCTATTCTCCGCCGCCGACGAGCGACTGACCGCGCCACCCACGCTGTCAGCCGATGCGCCCCGATTTCTCGACGCCTTCCAGCAGGCCATCTCTCGCCGGCAGCCCCATAACGATTGTGTTGACGCCGACGACTGGCTGGCGGCTCATTGCCTGCCTCCATCGTTTCCCTTCCTCGGCGGCTGGAGCTTCTTCCTGGCCTACGAAATGGCCGCGGAGATCGAGCCCACGCTCGACCTGCCGCCATTCGTGTCCGGAGCCGACAGCGGTTTTCCGCGTGCGATCGCCGAGTATCACCCGGCCGCCCTGGTCCGGGATCACGACTCGGGTGAGGACATCGTGGTCCACGACGGCAGTGCCCGAGGGGCGGAGTTGGCCGAGGGGCTGATCTCCGGGCGAATGCAGGCGGTCAAGACGTCGTGCAGGGACCAGTGCTTTGGCGAGGTCGAGTTGGCTGGACTCGCCCCGCCGGCGGGCGCTCCTCATCGTGATCGGGTGGCGCGGGTCCGTGACTACCTGTTCGCCGGCGATGTCTTCCAGGCGAATCTCTCGCATGCCTGGCGGTTCCGGTTGGCGCCGGGTGTGTCATCGGGGGCGGTGTACGAGTCACTGTGTCGGCGCAATCCAGCACCGTTTGCCGCCTGGTACCGGCAACCCGAAGGCGAGATCGTCAGTTCCTCTCCCGAGCGGCTAGTGCGCGTGGCCAAGGGGTGCGCCGAGACCCGTCCGATTGCCGGTACCCGTCGGCGCGACCCGGACCCCGAGCGTGACCAGGAATTGATTGAGCAATTGCGCGCCCATCCCAAGGAGCGCGCCGAGCACGTGATGCTCATCGATCTCGAGCGCAACGATCTCGGCCGGGTCTGTGAACCCGGCTCGGTGCGGGTCGATGAATTGATGGTGGTCGAGTCCTACGCCCATGTACATCATCTGGTCTCGAATGTCGTCGGGAGACTCCCGGCGACCACCTCGCCCTTGGCGGCGCTGGCGGCCTGCTTTCCCGGCGGGACGATCACCGGCTGCCCCAAAGTCCGTTGCATGGAGATCCTCGCCGAGTTGGAGCAGACAGGCCGTGGGCCCTACACGGGTAGCCTCGGTTACCTGAGCAACCACGGGCGACTCGACAGCAACATCCTGATCCGCAGCGTCTTCCTTAGCCCCGATGGGCGTGGTGAATTCCGCACCGGCGGTGGCATTGTGGCGGACTCCGATCCGGCGCGCGAGCTCGACGAGACCTACCAGAAAGCCCGTGGCGTGCTCGATGCCCTCGGGGGCGAGGCGGCCCTGGCCGCCGGGGTGCCGGTCGAATGAATCCGGTCGAGTTGCCCGTTGGTGATCGCGGCTGCGCCTTCGGCGACGGGCTGTTCGAGACGCTGTTCGTCCACGAGGGACAGGTGATCCGGATTGCCGATCATCTCGCCCGGCTGCGCTTCGGGCTCGCGAGGCTCGGCTTGCCCGAGCCCTCCGGCGAGCGGGTGCTCGCGGTGCTCGACGAGGCGATCAAGCCGGGGGCGACCGGGGTGTGCAAGCTGATGGTCACGGCCGGCTCGGGACCCCGCGGTTATCGTCGTCCCGACCAGCCCGCGCTGACCGTGGCGGCCACCTTCGGCCTATTGCCGCCGGTTCCGGTCGTGCCCATGCCGCTTGACCCGGTCCCGGTGGCAGTGGAGGGGGCGCACGCGCTGCGCGGCCTCAAGCACCTCAATCGGCTGGTGCAGGTCCTGGGCCAACAGGCGCTACCCGATGGCAGGGTCGAAGGATTAATGCTCGATCCGGCCGGGCGGGTGGTTTCCGGTACGATGAGCAACTTCTTCTGGCGTGAGCGCGATGGCTGGCATACACCGCCGCTGGTGGGTGGGGCGATTGCCGGCACGCGTCGCGCCTGGTGGATCGAGGCCCTCGGGTCTCGCATTACCTCTTGTGCCCCGGGCCGCTTGGCTCTTGCGGAGGCAGCGTTCCTCTGCAATGCCGTTTCCGCCTGGCGACCGGTCGGCACGCTGCTCGGGCGGGCGCTTGCCAAAACCGATGCGCCACCCGCAGAGGGGCTGGAACAGGTCGATGGCCGCTGGCAACCGCCGGACGACATCGCAACGAATCCCTGGCCCGATGGCTTGTCCGAGGCCTTGGCCAACAGCGTATGGGGACGGGTCGCCTGTCGCGAGATTGGCGTCGTGTGCGCGTGGGACTCCCCGGGCCCATCACCGTCGGAATCGACCGAGAATTAGGAGTAGGGGATGCGGCGAGCCATTGGTGTGTTCTTGATCTGGGCGGCCGGCATGGGCCTGCTCGCGACCCTGCTGGTCGGTGTGGGACTGGCCATGCACTATTGGCAAAAGCCGCTCGCCCGAGACCCGGCCACGGTCACGGTGGAGTCCGGGCAATCCATGCCAAGGATCGCCGCCTCCATTCACGAGGTGCAACCGGCCATTCCGACCCGGGCGATCGATTGGACCGCCCGTTTCCGTGGTCAGGCGCGCTCCATCCAGGCAGGCGAGTACGAAATCCGCCCCGGCGAGCGCCTGGCCTCGCTGCTCGATCGCATGGTGGCCGGCGACGTGATCGAGTATCGCTTTACCGTGCCGGAAGGCGTCACCGCGCAGGCGTTCCTCGACCGATTGGCCGAGGCGCCGCGCCTTCGCCGCACCATCGACGAACTGACCCCGCAGGCGGTGATCGATTCGCTCGATCTACCTGTCGATCATCTCGAGGGCTGGCTCTATCCGGATACCTACCAGTATCCTGCTGGCACCAGTGATCGCGCCCTGATCAGGCGTGCCTTCCAGCAGATGCGCGAGGCGCTCGATGCCGCCTGGGTGGCCCGTGCCGACGACCTGCCGCTGGACGACCCCTACGAGGCCCTGATCCTCGCCTCGGTGATCGAGAAGGAGACCGGAATCTCCGGGGAGCGGGGCGAAGTCGCCGGCGTGTTCGTCAATCGCCTTCGGCTCGGCATGCGTCTGCAGACCGACCCGACGGTAATCTACGGCATGGGCGACGACTACGACGGGCGCCTGTACAGCCGGCACCTACGCGAGGACACCCCCTACAACACCTACACCCGCGACGGACTGCCACCGACACCGATCGCGCTGCCATCGGCTGCCTCGATCGAGGCATCGACCCGCCCGGCACAGACCGAGGCGCTGTATTTCGTCGCTGACGGCACGGGCGGGCATGCCTTCTCGCGCACCCTCAAGGAACATAATCGGGCCGTCGCGCGTTGGCGGGCTTATCAGCGTGAAAAGGGAGACCGTCCATGACCGATCCGCGTGCCATGCCGCGCTTCGTCACCCTCGAGGGCCTGGAAGGCGCCGGCAAATCGACCGCGATGGCCTTCGTGCGTGAGTGGTTCGAGGAGCGCGGCGAGGTGGTGGTGTGCACCCGCGAACCCGGCGGCACCCCGCTGGCCGAGGAGTTGCGCTCGGTGCTCAAGGCCGTGCGCGAGGAGCCGGTGGCCGCTTCGACCGAACTGTTGCTGATGTTTGCGGCCCGCGCCCAGCACGTCGAGCGGGTGATTCGCCCGGCGCTCGCTTCCGGTCAGGTGGTGATCTGCGATCGGTTCACCGATTCCACCCGCGCCTACCAGGGCGCTGGCCGTGGATTGTCGATGGCGACCATCGACCAGCTCGCCGAGGTGGCGCACTCTGGCTGTGACCCCGAGCTGACACTCTGGCTGGATGTGCCGGTGGCGCTCGGCCTCGAACGGGCGGCGAGCCGCGAGGCGGCGGATCGATTCGAGCAGGAAGCACTTGTCTTCTTCGAGCGGGTACGTGGCGGTTTCGAAACGCTTTGTGAGCGGGAACCGACACGGGTGCGACGAGTGGATGCCACACGCCCCCTCAACGAGGTGCGCGGGCAAATTGAAAGCGTACTGGAGGCCGCTCATGGTGGCTGACACGATGGAGAACAACCTGTCGGGACTGGCCGAGCAACGACTGATCAGTAACTCGGCCACCATCCAGAGTGCCGGTTGGCTGGACGATGCCTGGTCGCAACTCGAGCGAATGATTGCCGCGGGGCGTCTGCCGCACGGCTTGTTGCTGCATGGACGATTGGGTGCGCCCATGACCGCTCTGCTCGAGACGCTGGCGCGCCGCCTGATCTGTGACGCACCGGTCGATGGTTGGCCCTGCGGAGAATGCCCCGCCTGCCGCCAGGCCGATCAGGGCAGCTTTCCCGACCTGCATCGGCTGGCGGATGATCCCGAGCATCGCGATATCCCGGTCGATGCCATTCGGACCTTGATCGAGGGAGCATTCATCACCCGGTATGGCCGCATGCGTCTGGTGCTGATCGAGCGTATTGAACGACTCAATCGTTCCTCGGGCAATGCCCTGCTCAAGCTCTTGGAAGAGCCGCCGGAGTCGATGCAGTTTCTCTGCACGGTCGAGCAGGTCGACCGGTTGCTCCCAACGATCCGCTCGCGGTTGCAACGCGTTCGCCTGCGCGAGCCACGGCCAGCGGAACTGGCCGCGTGGTGGCGTCAGTCCAGCGGCTGTTCGCCTGAGCGGGCCGAGTTGTTGGCGTTCATCGACGATCCCACCCTGGTCGAAGGCACCGACCCCACGTTCGACTGGGAGGCCGTCACCAGTGCCTGGGTGCAACTGGCCGAGGAGCCTCGCTCCCCGCTGGCACCGCTCGCGCCTTGGCTGGCCACCTCACGGCCGGTGCTGGCCCGGTGGCTGTTACGGCTCTGGCCGGCGGTAGCGCGTCGTCAGGCTGGCCTTGCCGATACGTTGCCGGCAGCGATCGTGCCGATGATCGAGCGACTCGCCCGGGCCCACGACAGCGAGCGGTGGCTGGCGGTGCAGACCCGACTGATCCAGTTCGCCCGCGAGGCGGGGCATCCGCTGCATCCCGAGCTCTCGGTCGAGCAGCTGGCGCTCGATCTGGTCGACCCGCGGCTTGCCCGACGCCTCGAGCCGGTCGGCTAGCTAAACCCTGCACGAATCGGACGTTACTCTGGCTTGGCGAGCCGTTCGTGATCAGGACGTGGAGAGCAATACTCGATTCGGGCCGAGTGTCCCTCACTTCGACCGTCCCGCGATTGCCGGTAGACTGTTCAGTTGAAATCTCGCGTTCGGATCCGGCCTACCTGGGCCGGGCCGGTCGAGCAACCGTGACGAGGTAGTGTGCAATGGCAGCAGGAGGCGGCCTTGGTGGAGGCATGATCCACCACAACATCCCGGACAAGGACACGCTCTACAAGTCCTACATGCCGTTCGTGAAAAACGGCGGCCTGTTCATTCCGGGACACACGCAGATTCCGATGGGCAAGGAGATCTTTCTCACCTTGACCCTGATGGGCAGCCCCGAGCGGCTCGCCGTGGCGTCCAAGGTGGTCTGGGTTACCCCTCAGGGCTCACAGGGTGGCAAGGTGGCCGGGATCGGCGTGCAGTTCGGCCACATGGACCAGGGCCGCACTCGCCAGCAGATCGAGACCTACCTTGCCGGGTCGCTGGAGAAGGAAACACCGACGTACACCATGTGATACCGAATGGGCCGGATGCGGGGAGCTCGCGTCCGGTTCGTCTCATTCTCGCGGAGCACTATGCAACTGTTCGACTCGCACTGCCACCTCGACCGGGTGGAACTCGACGCTTTTGACAACGACTTCGACCGCTTTATGCACACTGCTTGGTTGGAATCCGTCACGCGGATGCTGTGTGTCTCGATCAAGCCGTCGACCTGGCCGGCGATGACCGACCTGGTCGCGCCGTATCTGGCCGGCAATCCCGAGCGGCGAGTCGAACGCCCGGAGGTGTTTCTCTCCTACGGTCTGCACCCCACCGACGATGCCGGTGCCGTGATCCCCACCGACGAGCTGGTGCGGGCGATCCGCGAGGATCGGCATGCAAACTCGATCGTCGCGGTGGGCGAGACCGGGCTGGACTACTTCCACTGCGAACAAGGTGAGCGATGGCAACACGACCGCTTCGTCAATCACATCGAGGCGGCCAAGGCCGTGGACAAGCCGGTGATCATCCACACGCGCGGGGCCCCGGGTGACACCATGGACGTACTCGAGCGCGAGCATGCCGAGGAGTGCGGCGGGGTGATGCACTGCTTCGCCGAGGACTGGGATACTGCGCGCCGTGCTCTGGACCTTGGGTTCTATATCTCCTTTTCCGGCATCGTCACTTTCAAGTCGGCCGCCTCGTTGCGCGAGGTGGCGAAGAAGGTACCCGGCGACCGGATCTTGGTCGAGACTGACTCCCCTTACCTTTCGCCGGTCCCTTACCGCGGCAAGCCCAACAACCCCATACGCGTTCGCCACGTGGCCGAAGTGCTGGCCGACCTGCGCGGGGAAAGCCTGCCGGAAATGGCCGCGCGGGCCCACGAGAACACGCTTCGTTGGTTGGGATTGGAAACAGCTTGAGAGGCATTGGCCACCGAGGATTCGAGCCAGAATGACAAAGGGGGCCGCGTGGGTTCCTTTTCGTATTCGGTGATTCTCTGGTGGCTGCAGGGTCAGTTGCTGGCTACCTGTATTTCCTGCCCCGGTTTGAGGGCCCCATCCTCCCCGATACGGTTGAGGGTGGTGAGTTGTTCGACGGTGGTGGAGAACCGGCGCGCTAATTGCCAGAGCGTGTCACCCGGCTGCACCACGTATTTCGAAGGGGCTGTCTCGCCTTCTTCGCTCTCCTTCGCGCCGATAATCACCTCGTCGCCGGGGCGCAGCACCGGGTTGTCACCGTAGGCGTTCATGCGGCGCAGTTCAGCCACCTTGATCCCGTGCCTGCGGGAGATCGCCCAGAGTGATTCACCCGGCTCAACGGTGTGGGTGCGTGCGTCGCCGGAGGCAATGGCCTGGTCGACCCGTCCCGCAGGTACGAGAATCTCCTGACCGGGCCGCGCGACGGCCGACTGCCGGCGGTTGATGGCCAACAGCTCATCGACAGAGCTCCCATAGCGTTTAGCCACACGGTGGAAACTGTCGCCTTCTGCGAACGTGTAGCGCTGCCAGTCCTCGGCGTCTCTGGCCGCCGTGTCGAGCGTGTCGACATCGAAGCGACCACGCGCCTCCCGCGGGACCAGTAGGCGTCGTGGTGTCTTGCCGGTGATCGAGCGACCGAACCCCGGATTCAAACGGTATAGCTCGTCGTGATCCATGCCGGTCAGGTCCGCCAGTTTGGCCAAGCTGACGGACCGATCGAGTTCGACTTTGGCAAGCGCCGGTCGGTTCTCGATCGCGTGCGGGCTGAATCCGTACTTCTCGGGCTGAGAGAAAATCTTGACCAGGGCAAACAGGCGGGCGGGGTAGTCCTGGGTTTCCTTGCGAATCTGCTTGAGGCTCCAGAAGTCGGTGGCCTGTCCGCGCTGTTCGTTTTGACGAATGGCGTTGAGCAGGGTGCCTTGGCCGCCGTTGTAGGCCGCGATCACTGTGGGCCAGTCATCATCAAACATGCCGCGCAACTGGTTAAAGTAGGTGACGGCCGCATCGGTTGAGGCCTCGATGTCCCGCCGGCCGTCGTAGAAGGCATCACGATCCAGCCCGAAATAGGTGCCGGTCGATGGAATGAACTGCCAGATGCCCGCCGCCGAGCTCGACGACAGGGCGTGCGGCAGGTAGGCACTTTCCACGATCGGCAGCAGGGTCAGCTCCAGTGGCAGGTTGGCCGCCTCGAGCTTTTCCACGATCATGTAGAGATAGGGCTCGGCCCGCTCGCTGACCTCGCGCAGGTACTCCGGGTGACGGGCGTACCGTCGGACCTCCGCATCGACGCGGGCGTTGTCCGGCACCGGCAGGGTGAAGCGACTGGCAACCGCGCCCCAGAGATTATGTTCGTGATCGGTGGCCTGCTGCTCGTCCGCGTCCTGGCGGCTGATCGCCGGCAGTGTGGATGTGGAGAAGCCCGACTGACTGCTCTCCCGCTCGTCGGCGCCTTGACGGTCGGTCGGCGGTGCCAGCCCGGCACAACCATGCAGCAGCAGGACGGTCCCGGCTAGGAGCAGGCTGCGCAGCAGTTTCGACGACAAGGCGTGCTGCCAAGGGAAAATCGGGGAAGTCGACAAGGTTGGCATGGGGCGTTCGGCTATCCGTAGTTGGTGGCCATCATCAAGGCAGTTACAAGCGCGCCAGGCCGTCGAAGTCGTCCTTCCAGTGGCGCAACTGGGCGAACGCGTCGATGTCGTCCTCGATGCGTTCGCCGACGTAGGCCTCAATCGCCTCGCGCAGTGCCGGCACACGAACGCGTAGGAACGGGTTGGTGCGCTTCTCGAGGTTCATCGACGCACTGGCTGTCGGTTCGCCATTCGAGCGTTTGGTCGCGACCTCGCGGACCCGGACGGCAACGTCCAGGTTGTCCGGTTCGGCATGCGCGGCGAAACGCAGGCTGTCTGTGGTGTATTCGTGGCCGCAGTAGATAGTCATGTCGCCGGCTTTTTCGTCATCAAGGGAGGCCAGCCGGTCGAGCGAGTGCAGCATCTGCGCCGCCGTGCCCTCGAACAATCGTCCGCAGCCGCCGGTGAACAGCGTGTCGCCGCAGAAGATGGCTTGCCCGCTGACATAGCTCAGGTGATCCTGGGTGTGACCGGGGGTTGCCATCACCGCGAAATCGCCCACGGCGGGAACGGTGAACCGATCCCCTTCACCTACGACCGTGTCGACCCCTACCCGTCGGCAACTGTCGGGGCCGTAGACCTTCATGGGAAAGCGTTGGGTTAGCTCGGCCAGTCCCTGGACGTGGTCGCCATGGTGGTGTGTGATCAACGTGGCCACCGGCTTGAGACCGCGGGCGTCGATGGCCTCGATCACCGGGCCGGCCTCGCCGGCATCGATAATCACCGTGGCACGGTCATCCCCCTCGATCAGCCAGACGTAGTTGTCCGAGAGGATGGGAATGCAATGGATGGTTGGTGCGTTCGTAGAACTCATTATTGCATCTTAACGCAGTCAGACTGCGGCAAGGAATGCCCGAGTGCCGAATGCGCATCGAGCGATGGATAACCGCCCGCCATGGCACGTTGCCAGTTGTCGCGACTGCAACTTTACCGAAGGGCCACGGTGGCCTCCTCATCTCGCCTGATTTACACCACTTCCCGGGACGCTACCCAGCAAGCGCATGCTCATCGCGGCGGCATCTGGTCGCTCGCTGGTTTTTGCCGGTCTTGTGAGCGCTGGATGTCTCGTGACTCGATCGGCTCGTGATCAGCCATGCAGCGATGGACCACGTCGGCGGCCCCGCCTCGATCCGTCAGGCCTTTTCGCAGGCCCCGGTTGGTCGGTCTGGCGGAGCGTCGATTCGGTGTTGGGCGTACTGGCCATGCCAACTCGGGACGGTATGTAGTGGCTGCTTGGAGACGTGCGTTTTTCGCTTCTGCGCCCCCGTGCGGCTCGACCAAGGATCGCTCCTGCGTGCCGCGCGTGGCCGGGCAGTCCGAAAGTCGTCTTCTGACTGGTCACATCGAGGAGGTCGCGGAGCAGTGGCTGCTGCAGCATGCCTACGTGCAAGCCGAGATCGTGCGGGTGCTGCATCATGGCTCGACTAGTTCCTCGACAGGCGCTTTCGTGGAGGCCACTGACTGGTCAATGCCGGCTTTCTCAATCGCTGGGGCATTCGCGGCAAGAGGTTTCGGCTCGCGGGCAGTCGGCAGGCGGTACGGATCGGCGCGAGGCATTGCATCTAGATGCATGGCCGTCTGCGCACCGAGCGTGCCGAACAATGGCCATCTCCGTAGTCGCCGAGGGAACTCGTCTCGCCCTGATCAATGCCCGGTTCATTCGGGTGGTCGACAGTCAGGGCAAAACCATAGCCAGTTGCTGGCATAACTTCTGCTACCCTTTGACAAACATGACCTTTCCCACGCGACATGCGGTTTTTTATGAACGACATTGAGGCGAGCACGCCCACGGCGTGGTAACTCCACGTACAGTGTGCGGCTATTGCCACGGAATCGGCTTAACTGGCAGGGATGCACGGTGCCAAAGGTAAGACCGGCCCCTGATGAAATCGACCAGCCTGTATTCCGAGGACCAGATCCGCGCCGCCGAGCAATACCTCAAGGAGGTCGGCGCCGAGGACATGAGCCTCGACAACCGCAATGGCCGCAATGGCCAGCCGGAGTCGGTGCGTGCGCTGAACCCAGACGAGCGGGGTATTCGCATCCTCGAGGGTGTCTATCTCGACTTCTTCGCCAAGGATCGCTTGGCCCTGATCGTACCGCGTTACGCCCAACAACTGCCGCTGACCTGGGCCAAGGAAGGAAGGCGCCTGGTGATCATGCGCCGTTACGCCGACGAGCAACTCGGTATTCGCCAGATCCTTGAAGGGCTGGTCGTCAAGACCACCGAGGCGAAGCGCGACGAGGATCCCGAGCAGGCCTTGGTCCTGATCATGCACATCAATCGACAGCGGCATTTTAACCCCGGCGAAAACCCCGGCTGACCCATCGCCGTCCTTCCTGCTGGTTCGATCGAGCCGCCCGTCTTATCAACGTTGTCAATTCCGGTTAACTGGCCTATCTGGGGTTGACCCGCTTCGTTGCACGAATCGCCATAAGGTGTGTTTCGGGGTGAGGTCATGGACAACGCGGAGGAATCGCCATGAGCAGTCGGGATGAACTGGTCGAAAAGTATGCACAGGATCTCCGGGAGACGTGTGGCGAGACGCCGGATCGCGACCTGTTGGCCCGCGTGGTCGCTGGGCTGGGGCCGGCGGTCTACAACGCCGATGCCTCGATTGTCGCGGCAAGTGATCCGGACGAGGTCAAAAACATCAAGACGCATTTTCTGGTCAAGAAACTGGGCCTGACCGACGGACCGGAGTTGGATGCAGCGCTCAAGCACGTGTTCGATCAGTACGGTCGGTCTAATCGACACAAGTATCGAGCCGTCGTCTACTATTTGCTGACCCGACACTTCGGCCGGGAGGCGGCCTATCCCTGAACGACGGACTTGTCGGAACGATAATGAAAAACCCCGAACTGCGAACAGTCCGGGGTTTCGTTGGTCGATGCCAACCGGCAGCCGGTCTAGATCACTCGTCCAGGCTGAGTGCCGGGTAGACGCCATTCTCATCGTGCACTTCGCGGCCGGTCAGCGGCGGATTGAACACGCAGATCAGCCGCATGTCCTCGCTGCCACCACGCAGGTAGTGCTTGTCGGCGGCCGGGTCGTTGAGGAGATACATCATGCCGTCGCGAATCGGATAGGTGACATCGTTGTTGATGTCATGTATCTCCCCGTTTCCACCCACGCAATAGACCGCTTCGATGTGGTTCTGGTAGTGGATGTAGGTTTCCGTACCGGCGCGGATGATGGTGTCGTTGTAGGAAAAACCCACCTTGTCGTCGGCAAGAATCAGGCGACGGCTGACCCAGTTGCCGTTTTCGGCCTCGACTTCGCGGTCTGTGCCGATGATATCCCGGTCAAGATAACGTACGAGCATGTTTGACTCCGTAACTGGTGATGGTCCCGCCGGCATGGCGGAACCACGTCATTGGCGTGGTCAGCCTTTGCGAGCGGCTGCGGCGGCGTCGAATGCCTCGTCGAGGATGTCCAGGCCCTGATCGAGTTCCGCCTCGCTGATGGTCAGCGCGCCGAGGAACTTGATCACCTGGTCGTCGGCGCCGGCTGTTTCGGCCAGCAGGCCGCGCTTGAACGCCTCGGCAGAGACCTCGTTGCAGAAGTCTTCAACGTCTGACTGGATGCCCCAGATCATGCCCAGGCCTCGCACGTCGGAAACCAGGTCCGGATGGCGCTCGGCGATGGCCCGGAAGCGAGCCTCGACCTTCTTGCCTTTCTCGACGATCTCCTTGGAGAACTCGTCGGTCTCCCAGCGCTCGAGCGCGGTCGCGCCAGCGATGAAGGCCAGCGAGTTGCCACGGAAGGTACCCGTGTGCTCGCCCGGTGACCATTCGTCGATTTCCGGACGCATCAGCACGATGGCCATCGGCAGACCGGTACCGATCGACTTGGAGATCGTGACGATGTCGGGCTTGATGCCGGCACGCTCAAAGCTGAAGAAATTGCCGGTCCGGCCATTGCCGACCTGGATGTCGTCGACGATCAGCAGGATGTCGAGGTCCTTGCACATCTTGTCGAGCTTTTGCAGCCACTCGACCGAGGCGACGTTGATGCCGCCCTCACCCTGGATCGTTTCGACAAGGACGGCGGCAGGCAAGTCGTAGCCCGAGCTGTTGTCTTCGTAGTACTGGCGCATCATGTCGATGCTGTCCATCTGACCTTCCCCGGTGTCATCGAAGTAGCGGTCGTAGGGCATCTTCGTGACGTTCAACGGCACGCCGTAGAAGTCGTCGTGGTAGAACTCGTTGCCGGTGACCGCGAGTGCGCCGAGGGTGTGACCGTGGTACGCGTTGGTGAAGGAAACGATCTTGGAGCGCTCCTTTACCTTGCGCGCCAGCTTCAGTGCGGTTTCGACGGCGTTGGTGCCGGTCGGACCAACGAACTGGATCTTGTAGTCGAGATCGCGCGGCTGAAGGATGGTTTCCTGCAGCTTCTTGATGAACAGGTACTTGGCGTCGGTGGCCTTGTCGAGCGCGTTGGTCACGCCGTCACGCTCGATGAAGTCGATCATCGCCCGCTTGACCGCCGGGTCGTTGTGACCGTAGTTCAGCGAGCCGGCGCCGCCGAAGAAGTCGATGAACGCCTTGCCGTGGTGGTCCCACATGGTGGCGTTCTTGGATTTGACGAAAATGGTCGGGAACGAGCGGATGTAACCGCGAACGTTGGACTCGTATTTCTCGAACAGGTCGATGTTCATCACAGGTCCTCGCCTTGAGCTTTAAAAGGAAATCGGGATCGAAAAGAAAATAGCACCGCCGGCGGGAATCGCACGGGACGGTGATGTCGTTGATCAGAGATCGATGACGTAGAGATCTTCCGGCTGATGGCCATCGCCGAGAAGTTCGCTGGAGAGATAGGGCTCGTTGCGAATCGAGCGACCCAGTTTGTCCGCCCAGCGGGTGAACAGGGCCTGAGAGGCCGGGTTGTCCGGGGCGATGGTCAGTTCGATGCGCTTGATGTCACTGAACCACTCGCGCTCCTGGAGTTCGTTCAACAGACGGGAGGCAACGCCCTGGCCCCGAGCCGATGCATCGACGCCGATCTGCCAGACAAACAGCGAGTCGGGATTGTCCGGCAGGCGGTAGGCCGTGACGAAACCGACCAGATCGTCACCATTTTCCGCGATGGCACAGGTCGAACGGAAGTGGTCCGCAAGCAGGAAGTAGAGGTAGGCCGAGTTGAGGTCGAGCGTGCCCGCTCGCTGGATCAGTTGGTGAATCCGACCCCCATCCTCGAGGTGCGGTTCACGAAAATGAATCGTCATGCTTTTTTGCCTGTCCGCGTTCAGTTTCCAGCCGCGATCAGGTCCGTATAAGTGAGCGACCATTATAGGGCATGAGGCGCAAAGCTCAACCGGGCAACCCGGTCGGCCCAGGGTGCTGGCCGCGCTGTAACGGCGTTGTCATGCGGTTTCCGCTGTCCATGTGTGGCTTCGATACGGCAAAGCATGTGGATGTCGGATCCGTGGTCGGAAGGTTTTCGGGGTGGGAGCGAGAAGGCGGCAGGGCGGGGCCGTTGAGACACCGATGGCTCGCGGCACACGCCGCCCCTTTCTTGAAGGCACCGGTTGCTATCGCCTGTGTTGTGGCGGCTGACGGTGAAAGGTTAGTGGGGTCTCACCAGAGGTCAGATGGACGATATCGGCCAGTGTGTAGTGGTCGAGTACCGCCCAGAATGCCTCTAGGGCCTCGCCGAGGATTGGTGCCAATCGGCAGCTTGAGGTGATCCGGCAGTCGCTGGCCGCTCCGAAGCACTCGACCAGTTCCCAGTGGCCTTCCATGTCGCGGGCGACTGCCCCAAGCGAGATGGCCTCTTCGGGGCGGGCCAGCGCCAGACCGCCTCCCTTGCCGCGCCGCGCCTTTACGTAGCCGCGCGTGACGAGCGTGTTTACGACTTTCATCAGATGGTTGTAGGAGATGTCGAAATAATCGGCGATCTCGCGGATCGTCGGCAGGACGGCCACCGGCGCGACTTCCTCTTGCGCGGCGTTTGGGCTGTTCCTCTCAGCCTGCTTAGCCAGATACATCAACACCCGGAACGCGAAATCGGTCTGCTGGTTGAGTTGCATGGCATCCGTTCACCGATATTTTTAATATGCAGGCAGTGTGCATATTACAGTGAGGGAATGCCAGCGCAGCGTCAGCCAAGTGGCGTCGTCAGGTGGTGTTGATCGACACCAGCTCAGGAGGAGGTTTCCAGCGGAAAGTAACAGGAGCGGACTCGTGCGCCTGACCGGCATGGCCTCGAGGGCAGTGGGCTTAGATCACCTTGGAGAAGCGTTGGCCATCGAGGCTGCCGTGGTACTCGTCGAAGGCCATGCAGACATTCCGGATCAGCAGCCGGCCGCGCGGCTGGACCTCGATCGAGTCGGGCGTGATGGTGACGAGCTTGTCTCCGGCCATGTCGGACAGTTCCTCCAGGGCGTCGGCAAAGTGACTGGCGAAGTCGATGTCGAAGCTCTGCTCCACGTCACGGATCGACAGCCGGAAGTGGCAGATCAGCTCGGTGATCACGTGGCGGCGCAGGACGTCCTCCTCGGTGATCACCACACCCTTCTCGATCGGCAAACGGCCGGCTGTCAACGCCTCGTGGTAGCGATCGAGATCCTTGACGTTCTGGCTGAACGTCCCGCCCACCTGGCTGATCGACGAGGCGCCCAAGGCCACCATGTCGCACTCGGCGTGGGTGGAATAGCCTTGGAAGTTGCGCTGCAGTGTGCCCTCGCGCTGGGCGATCGCCAGCGGGTCGTCGGGCTTGGCGAAGTGGTCCATGCCGATCAGCACGTAACCGGCCTGTTGCAGGTAGCGGATGGTCGAACCGAGGATGTCGAGCTTCTCGGCCGGGCTGGGCAGGTCGTCGCCGGCGATCCGCCGCTGCGGTTTGAAGCGCTGCGGAAGATGGGCGTAGTTGAAGATCGACAGGCGGTCGGGGTCGAGCTCGATCACCCGCTCGAGGGTTTTCATGAACCGGTCGCGTGTCTGAAAGGGCAAGCCGTAGATGAGATCAATGCTCACCCCGTGGAAGTCCTGCTCGCGGGCGGTGTCGACCACCTCGCGGGTCTCCTCAAAACTCTGCACGCGATTGACGGCCTTCTGCACGCCCGGGTCGAAGTCCTGAACCCCGAGGCTGATGCGGTTGAAGCCGATTTTGCGCAGCAGGCGAATGGTGGCTGCGTCGGCCTCGCGCGGGTCGATCTCGATCGAGTACTCACCGGTGTCATCGGTCTTTAGGGTGAAGTGCTCCCCGGTCTTGTTCATCAGTTCGCGCATCTCGCCGTGCGAGAGGAAGGTCGGCGTGCCACCGCCCCAGTGGAGCTGATCGACCGGTCGGCCGTCGTCGAATAGCTCAGCCTGCAGCGCCATCTCGCGGTAAACGTCGTCGAGGTAGGGGCGGGCCTTTGCCCGATCCTTGGTGACCACCTTGTTGCAGGCGCAGTAGTAGCAGACCGTGTCGCAGAACGGGATGTGCACGTACAGCGACAACGGTCCGCCGGTCGTGTTGGAGCGTGCCGCAGCCGCCCGGTAGTCGTCCTCCGAAAAACCGTCGTGGAACTGCACCGCGGTCGGGTAGGAGGTGTAGCGTGGCCCGCTGGTGTCGTAGCGGCGGATCAGCTCGGCGTCGAAGGGGATTTCAATCTGGCTCATGGGCGATGAACGCTGCGTCATTTAAGGGTATCGAGTGTAGTCCTAAGTCTAGCGCCACCCGCAGCCCCCGTCCCCCGAGTAGAATGCTGGGGAATTGCCGTTATTGTCGGCTGCCGGGGCTTTTTTCCCGGCGTCCGAGTGGCTATCCTCCGCGATCTTCCGCGCCAGAGTGTCGGGTCGGATGGTCGGTTGCGGGACGGGGTGGACAGGGGAGACGGGCATGATCGGCGAGGTGCTGCAGGGACTGGATTACTTCGGGACGGCGGTGTTTGCCGTCACGGGCGCCCTGGTTGCTGATCGCAAGCGCATGGACCTGATGGGGTTTTTGATCCTGGCGACCGTCACCGGTATCGGTGGCGGCACGTTGCGGGACCTCTTGCTCGACCGGCCGGTATTCTGGCTCACTCAGTGGGAGTACCTGGTGATCGCCGCGGTGACGGCGATCATCACCTTCTACGTCAGCAAGCCGTTCCATCAGCGTGCCAACTGGCTGCCCTGGGCTGACGCCGTCGGTCTGGCGGCCTTCTGCGTGATCGGCACCCAGATCGCGCTGTCCATGGATGCCAATCCAATGATCGCGGTGATGATGGGCATCATGACGGCGGCCTTCGGCGGGCTGATCCGCGACGTGCTCGCCGGCGAGCCGCCATTGTTGCTCCACCGGGAGATCTATGCCTCGGCCGCGTTGATGGGCGGGATCGTCTATGTTCTGTTCGCTCAGTGGTTGAACTGGCCGATTGCCGCGGTGATCTTCGGGTTTGCTGTCACCCTGGTCGTGCGCGGGCTGGGTATTCGCTATCACTGGCACCTGCCGTCGGCCAACCGCTGATGGCCGTGCCGGCTTCACTACACGCTTGACCAATTACGAGTGCTTCATGAGCAACGCCGTCGAGATCTACGAACTCGAGAAGACCTACGAGGGGGGCACGCGTGCCCTCAAGGGCATCGAGCTCGCCATCACCGAAGGAGACTTCTTCGCCCTGCTTGGACCCAACGGGGCGGGTAAGTCGACCACCATCGGCATCCTGTGTTCTTTAGTCAACAAGACTGCCGGCAGCGTGCGGGTGTTCGATCACGATCTCGATCGGGACCGCGCTTGGGTCAAATCCCAGATCGGCGTGGTGCCGCAGGAATTCAACTTCAACCAGTTCGAGCCTGTCGAGGAGGTCGTCATCAACCAGGGCGGTTTCTACGGCATGACCCGCAAGGCGGCCAAGAAGCGCGCCCATGAGTTGTTGAAGCAGCTAGGGTTGTACGACAAGCGCGAGGGTATGGCCCGGGCGCTTTCCGGTGGCATGAAACGCCGACTGATGATCGCCCGCGCCCTGGTTCACGGCCCACGCATGCTGATCCTGGACGAGCCCACCGCTGGCGTGGACATCGAGCTGCGCCGCGGCATGTGGGATTTTTTGACCCAGATCAACAAGCAGGGCACCACCATTATCCTCACAACGCACTACCTCGAGGAAGCCGAGGCACTGTGCCGGAATATCGCGATCATCAACGAGGGGCGAATCGTCGAGCACACCTCGATGCGCCATTTGCTCGGCAAGCTCTCGCAGGAGACCTTTGTGCTCTATAGTCGCGACTCGGTGGAATCGCTACCCGAGATGCCCGTGGTCGCCTCGCGCCTGATCGACAACGAGACCATCGAGGTCGACCTGACCCGCGGCCAAGAACTGACCGGGGTGTTCGACGTGTTGCGCGGTCACGGCATCGTGATCGAGCGCATGAAGAACAAGACCAACCGTCTCGAAGAGCTGTTCCTGCGCCTGGTGCAGGACGACGATGCCGCCACCAACGCCGAGGAACGTCCATGAGTATCCGTTCGCAAAGCGATGCATTCGACCACCAGGGGCCGGGTGAGAAGGCAATCGGCCTGACGCCGCGAGGGGCGTGGAACGCCTTCGTGATGCTGCTAACCCGCGAGGTGCTGCGGTTCGGCCGCATCTGGGTGCAGACGGTGCTGCCGCCGATGATCATGACCGCGCTTTACTTCGTGGTCTTCGGTCACCTGATCGGCCCGCGGATCGGCGAGATCGATGGGGTTCCCTACATCCAGTACCTGGTTCCCGGCCTGATCCTGATGTCGGTGATCACGCAGAGCTACGCCAACTCGGTCTCCTCGTTCTTCGGCGCAAAGTTCGCGCGGCACGTCGAGGAGTTGCTGGTCTCGCCCATGCCCAGTTGGCTGATCATCCTCGGTTACGTCGCTGGTGGCGTGGCCCGCGGGTTGGCCGTCGGCGGTGCAGTCACCCTGGTCGCACTGCTGTTCGCCGAACTCTCGGTGCACAGCGTGTTGAACCTGTTCGGCGTGGCGCTGATGACCTCGATCCTGTTCGCCCTGGGCGGGTTGATCAACGCGGTCTATGCCACGCACTTCGATCACATCTCGATCGTCCCAACCTTCGTGCTGACACCGTTGACCTATCTCGGCGGGGTGTTCTACTCGATCAACATGCTCTCGGAGTTCTGGCAGCAGGCCTCGCTCTACAACCCGATCCTCTACATCATCAACGGCTTTCGCTACGCGATGCTGGGCATATCGGACGTGCCGATCTGGAGCACCTACGCCATCCTTGCCGTGGGTATCGTGATCGCCTACCTGTACGTCCTGCGCCTGTTCCGCAATGGGATCGGTCTGCGGGGCTGAGGGTTGGCTGATCAGGTGCCGATTCGCCACCAGGATCGTCGCCCGCGCATGGCTATGCTCACTGTCCTTGTGGCGGTACATAGGAGTGGTGACGGATCGCTCTGCGGCAATCTCGGCCGGCCTTTAGACTTACTCGTTGTCTTCGGGCTCGCCTGCGGCTTGCCCGGACCGGCGGCGCGTCGCGCTCCACGAGGAAATCCTCCCCTTGCCGTTCGACGTGCTCGGGCGGTTTACAGGCCCGCCTTATGCTTGGGCGGCCCAGCGATTGATTATTTGGGGCCGAATAACCACCAGAGGATCAGGCCGAGGATCGGCAGGAACAGGATGATCACGATCCACAGTGCCTTCATGCCGGCCGAGGCCGAACTCTGCGCCACCTTGATGATCGCGTAGATATCCAGAAATAGGATGATCAGGCCAACCAGGCCACCGTAGGGAAAATCGAGCATCGCTAACTCCTTGCGTATAGATCAGTGGTGATCAGAGAACGCCGGCGCGGCGCTTCTCCAAGTAACGTTGGTGGTAGTCTTCGGCGGGCCAAAAGGCCGAGGCCGGAACGATTTCGGTGACGATCGGGCGATTCAGCGATGCCTGGGTTTCGTCGCGGGCGCGTTCGGCGATTTCGCGCTGGTTGTCGTCATGCGTGAAGATCGCCGAGCGATATTGCGTGCCGACATCCGGGCCTTGCCGGTTGGGGGTGGTTGGATCGTGCATCGAGAAGAATTCGCGGGTCAGCGTTTCGAAGTCGATACGGCGGGGATCGAACCGCACCTCGACCGCCTCGGCGTGCCCGGTGCTGCCGGTGCAGACTTGGCGGTAGTCGGGGTGGTCGACCTGCCCACCGGTATACCCCGAGATCACGTCGATCACCCCGGGCAACTGGCGGAAGCGATCCTCCACGCCCCAGAAGCAGCCCGCGGCAAACGTGGCGATTTTGGTTTCCTGAATCACGGTCGGCCCTCCGGTTTGTTTTCCGTCCGTTGACAATAGCCCATCCGTCGTCGATTCGAGTCAATCGTGGAGTACGCCTCGTGAACAACGCCGACAATGGCACCGCTCATTCCCTGTTCTTCGTCTCTCTGTCCGACTGCCTCGATTGGGTCGAGCCAAGATTGCTCGAGACCAACCAGCACCATCTCGAACGTGGCGGTCCGGCCGAAATGCCGTGGTGGCCAGCCGGCTACGCGCGCGATGCCGAGGGACGTGCCTTCGAGATCGCCGTCGGGGCGGTGCTGACTCAGAACACCAACTGGAACAATGTCGAGAAGGCGTTGGCCAACCTCCATGCCGCCAACGTGCTGGATGCCACCCGTATCTTGGATCTCGACGACGAGACCCTAGCCGAACTGATCCGCCCCTCCGGCTTTTTTCGCATCAAGACCCGTCGCCTGCGGGCCATGACCGAGGCCTGGCAGGGCGCCGGGAGGCTCGAGGGCCTGCAGGCGCGTCCCACCAACGATTTGCGCGACTGGTTGCTCGGCATACACGGTGTAGGCTTTGAGACTGCCGACGACATCCTGCTCTACGCGCTTGAACGCCCCGTCTGGGTAATCGACGCGTACACCCGCCGCCTGTTCCACCGCCTCGGCTTTCCCGAAACCGCGGCGCGCAAATACGACCTGCTGGCGGGTGAATTGCTCACTCACACCCGCGAACCCACAGCCGCACGCCTTGCCCGCTGGCACGGCCTTATCGTCGAGCACGCCAAGACACATTGCCGTGTCAAGCCGTCCTGTGATGGGTGCCCATTGCTTGAGCGATGCGAGTATGGAGTGCGTACGGATAGGACGGGCGATCGGCAAGCGCGCTGAACTCGATGTTGCGTTGGTGCAAAGCGCAATCCGGGTCGCCGTCTCGATCCCGAATTACCGGACCTCCACTATCGTCTCGCCATCTTTAAGGCTGGAAATGATTCGCGGCAGAAGGGTCTCCATCAAACCAAGCAATTCAGCGCGGCGCGTGTTCCCGGCGCGAATCCAGACGACCGATGCTTGCTTGGCTGAAGGTCGACTCTTGAGCACCGCGAAGTCTTCATCCTTGGTCAAGATGACGGCCTGATGCTCAATGGCCTACTGCCATATCTGGTGATCGGTTGCCGCCATCATGCCGATGTCGGCCACATGCTGAGCATGATGGCCTCGCTCTGTTAGCCACCGAGCTAAGGCCGGTGGTAGCTGGGCATCCACCAGAAAGCGCATTACGCCACCGAGAGAACCGGGTGGTCGCTTTGCTTGGCGGCGTATTCCAACGCTGCCGTGATGTCTTCAGGTTCCAGTGCGGGGAAGTCGTCCAGGATTTCCTCCCGGTTGGCCCCTGCAGCCAGCAAATCCAGCACATCCTTTACGCGAATCCGCATGGAGCGAATGCAGGGGCGTCCGCCGCATTGCTCAGGATTTGTCGTGATTCGGTGTAATTCGCTCATTGTTGTATTCCTCTCCTCAAGTCGCCGTCTGACAAGGCTAGCACCAGCAACTTTCAAGGTCCTTGGCGCTTCGTTGATTTAATCATCGCGCCTGAAAACCTATAGGGGCTCCGCTCTGCGTACACGAGGTCAGACTCGGCGTGGGAACACGCTTGCCATCATCATGGGGGCGAGGTGGCCCGGGAAGCTGGCCTGATTGTGCCCCAATCTGTCACTACCGCGGAGCCTCTCTCAGAGAGGGCCGGCAGTGGAATCCAAGCAACTAAGCCACCAGAACTCAGAGGCCAATCCCGCGGGCGAGGTCAGGCCAGCCCATTACAGCCAGAGCATCCGCCCCAACTCGTAAGGATGTAGCAACGTCTCGTGTGTGGGCACAACCCGCAGTCGATAATCGATCTTACCGGCGAGGTCGGCGGGCAACTCAATCCGGTGCCGCTCAAGCGACTGCTCGTTCACCGACTCGACTCGCTCACCCACGACCACTCGCCGAGAGGCTCCATCATCCAGAACCGCTTCGCAACGAAGCGAGTGGGGTGGCAGGCCCGGGCTGACGGTCTCGATGGCAATGCCCAGGGATTCGCCGTGCCGCATGACCGACTCGGGTGCGTTGAGTGCCTTTGCCTCGACACGTTCCCAGTTGGCGGCCAGCGCCTGCTCGAACTCGGCGCGTTCTCGAGCGGCGCGATAGCCGTCCTGCGCAAGCAAGCGGCCGGCATCGATCGCCCACCGGTAATGGCGTTCGGCGTAGTCCCGCACCATGCGCGAGGCATTGAAGCGCGGCAGGATCGTGGTGATGGCGTGACGCTGCCACGCAATCCAGTCGCTCGGCAGGCCCTTGGTATCGCTCGTGGCCGGTGCCTCGCGGCGATCGAACAGCGGGATCACCTCGGTTTCCAGGAGCGTCAGCAGGTCATCGGCTTCGCGATCGTCTCGGTCGGCAGTCTCCGCACTCGGCAAGAGCGACCAGCCGTTGGCGACGCCCTTGCGATGATCGTGACCCTCCGCCCACCAGCCATCGGCCACGGACAGGTTGAGTACGCCGTTGACGCCCGCCTTCTGTCCGGAGGTGCCCGAGGCCTCCATGGGGTATTCCGGCGTATTCAGCCAGACGTCGCAGCCGGCCACCAGCCGCCGCGCAAGGCTCATGTCGTATCCCTCGATGAGCAGGATATGCCCGGCAAACTCTGGTTCGCCACTCAACTCGTGGATGGTCTGCAACAGCGCCTGCCCCGGCTCGTCGGCGGGGTGGGCCTTGCCGGCGAAGACGAATACCAGCGGCCTAGGGCTGGTCTCGATCAAGCGAGCAAGCCGTTCACGGTCGTGAAACAGGAGGGCGGCGCGCTTGTAGGTCGCGAATCGCCGCGCGAAGCCCACCAGCAGGAATTCATCGACCGGCTGATCGAGCACCCGGCAGCGCTGCTTGAGGCGAACGTGGCCGTGGCCGAATCGCTCCGTTTGTCGCTCGAGGCGCGCTTTGAGGTCATTGACCAGGTGTGTCTTGGCCGACAAGTGCATCGACCACAGGCGGCTGGGCTCGGTTTTACCCACCAATTCGCCGATACCTGCTTCGTGC
>JAWLFB010000078.1:0-7497 GCA_041685825.1 Guyparkeria sp.
AAACGTCCCTGTCAAGCACAAATGATGCGTTTAATTAACAGAGGTGTGCATGATCCGATTCAGGCTCAAGGAGCTCATGGCTGATAAGGGGTTCCAGGAATCCCGGCGGGTGACCTTCGATGAAGTGGCCAAGGAGACAGGGATCAATAGGACGACACTGTCGAAGATCGCCAACCAGCGTGGTTACAACACCACGACCGACAATCTCGACGCGTTATGCCGATTCTTTGATGTGGATCTCGGCGAGGTCGCTCAGTACGTGCCCGACTCCGAGCTCAAGTAGCGTGGGCCACGAAACATGGCCCAATTCAAGGTGGTATTCGTTTCGACCCAAGCCCGGGATCATGCCCTGAGACGATGTGGGCCACATTTGGGCCATATTTGGGCCACGGGCCCGAAATCAGGTTTTCCATCGAGGCGGAAATTTGAGTTGACACCCTGCCAAGAGGCGGTAGAATGCGCTCCCACTGAACGACAGGCGCGTAGCTCAGTTGGTTAGAGCACCACCTTGACATGGTGGGGGTCGTTGGTTCGAATCCAATCGCGCCTACCAACATTGGAAGCCCGGCAGCATCATGCTCGCCGGGCTTTTTCGTGGCTGTGAGCCGACTTTTCCACGACGGCATTAACCCCCCGCCGGCATTCGCCCGCCCCACGGTCTAGGCTTCGTTCGCACCCCCTCGATGGGGCCTTCGAACGATGGTGCCTGCCATGACCGAAAAACCGACCAACATCTCCCTTCCCACCGTTTTCTATGACGGCTCCTGCCCGCTGTGCTCCCGGGAAATTCGTCACTATCGGCAACTCCCCGGGGCCGAGTCGATCCGTTGGATAGACGCCAGCCAGGAGACCACATCGCTGTCTGTCGCCGGGCTGTCCCGGGAAACCGCCATGCGGCGGCTGCATGCCCAATCGCCGACGGGCGAATGGCATGTCGGCCTCGACGCGTTCCTCCTGATCTGGGACCACCTGCCCCGCTATCGCTGGCTGAGACGCTTGCTGGGAAACCGCCTGTCACGGCCTGTGGTTGGAAGGCTCTACAACGTATTTGCCGACTGGCGCTATCGCCGTCGTTGCAAAAATGGTTGCACCATACCGGACGGGGATTGAGAGCATGGGACGTGACGTGCTTATCGTCGGCGGTCAGGGCGGCATAGGTCGGGCGCTTGTCGAGAGCCTGCGCCGCGATCCAGGGGTCGATTCCCTCTATGCCACCTGGTACAACAACCCACCCGAACCTATCGACGGAGTCGAATGGGCGCGCCTGGACGTGACAGACGAAGCGTCGATGATCGCCATGGCAGAACGGCTGGACCGCATCGACTGGCTGATCAATGCGGTCGGTTGGCTACACGATGAAAACACCGGGCCGGAGAAGCACTCTCGTAGCCTAAATCGGACGGGTTTTCTTCACGCCATGGAAATGAATGCTCTGCCCAGCCTGCTGCTCGCCAAGCATTTCCGAAGCCATCTCAAGCGTTCGGATGCGGGCGTTTTCGCGACCATTTCGGCACGTCTTGGTTCGATCGGCGAAAATCGGCTCGGCGGCTGGTACAGCTATCGGGCTAGCAAGGCGGCGCTGAACATGGCATTGGTGACATTGGCCGTGGAATGGCGCCGCGAACTGCCATCTGCCACGGTGGCCGCCCTTCATCCGGGCACCACTGACACGCGGCTCTCCGCACCTTTCCAGGCACGCGTCCCGGCCGGTCAACTATTCTCACCACGACAGACGGCCGATTACCTGCTCGGTGTCATCCAGGGGCTGACCCCGGAGAAAACGGGACGATTCTGGTCATTCGACGGTGAGGAGTTGCCATGGTAATGAAAACCCGATCAGCGGAGCAGACCGCGGCATTCCACGCCCGCCTGGCCGGCTACGCCGGGCTAATCCCGTTTGTCATCCCGCTGCTGGTGGTCTGGTTTGGACCGGGCCATGCCGAGGCGGCGATCGCCGTTCAGCATGCCTATGCCGCACTCATTCTCAGCTTTCTCGGCGGCATTTACTGGGGGCTGGCCTTGCTGCGGTGTATGCCGCGTTGGTTCTGGCTGAGCGTGTTGCCGCCGCTATGGGCGTGGCCGGCGCTGCTGCTCGTGCCGAGTACTCTGGGCACCCTGATGCTGGCGAGCGGCTTTGCCTTGATGGTTCTGCTGGATACGGCCGCGCGCCGGGGGGAAATCATCCGGACATGGTTCTTCCGCCTTCGCGTCACGCTCAGCACCGTGGCGGTCATGACGTTGCTGCTGGGCTTGACTGGCTAACACCGGGTGAAGTGACGAAATCGACCAGTCGGGACTATCGTTCGTCGGTGTAGAGGCAAACCCGGTTACGGCCGGCTTCTTTCGCCCGATAGAGCGCACGATCGGCACGGGCGAGGATCTGGGAGACCGGCTCGGTTCCCTCGGCGCAGTAGCCACCGACACTTACCGTGATGTTCTGCCCGCCGACGGCGACATTGGCCTCGACATAGGCACGCAGCCGCTCGGCCACCTTTTCCATGTGTGCCTCGGTCGACGGATACAGCATCACCAGGAATTCATCGCCACCCCAACGACCGGCAGCGTCGTAGCTGCGCAGCTCGTGGCGCATGCAAACCGCCACTTGGCGTAATGCCACGTCGCCCGTTTCGTGACCACGCATGTCATTAATTTCCTTAAACTCGTCCACGTCGATCCATAGCAGGCTCAGGCGCCGCCCCTCCCGCTCTGCCCGTTCACGCGTCTGTTCCAGAGCCTCCTGCATACCGCGGCGGTTGGGCAACTCGGTCAACGAGTCGATGCGAGCAAGTCGGTTAAGTTCGGCGGTACGCTCCTCCACACGTTCCTCCAACTCCCGAGTGTGCTCCTGAATGGTATTCGCCATGTCGCTGAAATGGCGCACCAATCGCGCCATCTCCCCACTGGCGGCCGGCAGGTCACCTCGGACGTAGCGGCCCGTCTTCAATGCCTGCATCGCCGATTCGAGCGCGCTAATCGGACGCAAGAGCAAGCGCTGCACGGCGAAGTGGAGCAAGAAAATACTCACCACGAGCACGATCAAAACGATGATCAATAGGGGAACGAAGCGGGAGACCGGCATGATCACGTCGAGGTCGAGCATGGTCACCTCGTACCAGCCGATGCGCGGTAACCACGCTACGCCCATCAAATGGCGCTGGCCGTCCACCATGACAAACGCGGTGTGGACATTTCCTGCCCTCGCCTGAGCTTGCTCGAGCAGACGGCCCATGTTCGCACGGCTCTCGGGATCGCTAACCAGTCGCTCCAGATGGCTTTTCTGCCCCTCGGGCTTGACCAAGCTCGCATAGTCGATCAGGTCCCGGTCGCGATACAACTGGATGGCACCGCTGTGGTCGACAAAGATTGTCGTGATGCCGGGCTGATCCACGGCAACGGTCTCGGCGAGCAAGGACTCGAGTTCCAGCCCCGTGCCCACCACGCCGAGAATCTCGTCACTCTCCGGATCACGCATCAAAACGTCGATCCAGAGCTTGATAACCCCGAGTTCGCTGTCCGGGTTGACGTTGAGGTGGAAGTCACGGCCCTGTTCGATCAGCCGGTAGAACCAGGCGTCGTCCGGGTCGTCGAGCGAGAGGCGGTAGCGCAACGGCGTCTCGCCGTATTCGTCGTCGGCGTTGTTGAAGTAGTACGCCCCGTTAGGCTTAAGCGCGACAAAGTAGTTTTTCGCGCCGAAATTGCGACGAAAGCGCTCCATCTCCGCCTTTGCCGCGGAATCAAGGGCATCGTCATCCGGGTCGCGGGCGAGGTTCTGGATAACCGGTGAGTCGGCCATCTGATGCGCCAAGGCGATCTCGCGTTCCAGCGGCTGGAGAAGACGGGCGCTGTCGTAGCGCACCTGCACTTCGGCCACCCTAGTACCCCACTGCTCAATCACGCCGGTGGCGACCCGATCGAAAACCTGCCAGATGCCGAACGCCGTCCCCAGCACCAGGGCAACGGCAATCCAGATAAAGCGAGACCCGAGGCTCACGTCGACCTCCGAGGTACTTTCACGCTTCCCTGCCACGACCGCCATCCATTCACCGGCCGCTCACCCACCTCATACCAATTGGTTCTCACCCCACCCGCTCCATTCCTGCACTCGTAGTCGATAACCCGTTACGATATCTGCATATCCGAAACAGGCTATACGGTAACCACGGGGTTTACCACGATTCCGCTGGTCGAGTCCTGCCATTGAGTTCGCCGTGCATTGCGCTCTACTCGGCTGTCCTGATCGCGAGTTGCTTGGCGTCGATAAGCAAGGGGCGCGATCACGAGTCAATTTCACACTCGCCAGTGCTGGAACCGACGGACAGATCACCGTATAACTGGCGCCTCGATCGTTTTTCCTTCAATTGTCAGGGATGTCATTCAAGCGCATGGCCCGCTCGGTCCGACACGTAATCACTCTCTGCCTGCTGCTTTGTGCCACCACAATGGCTTTGACGGGAACCGCGTCACACGCCGCCGAGCTACCCGACGAACCCCACGGAACATACGCTCTGGACGGGCCCTGGGAATTTCACTGGCAGACCTTTCTCTCACCCGGGCAACCGCGTAGCGCGCCCCCCGATGCAACACTCAACCTGCCGAGCATGTGGACACAGGTCGAGCTCGATGGTCGCCGCTTGCCCCCTGATGGCCATGCCAGCTACCGGTTGCAGATGGATCTGGGCGAGAACCCGCCCGAAAGCCTACTGATGCGCGTCCCACTGGTCTATTCGGCCTACCGGCTCTACGTGGACGGCAAGGAGGTGGCACGCGTTGGGCAACCGGCCGCGTCGGCCGGCGAGGCGCGCCCTGACTACGGTGAGCGCAAGGTATGGATCGACAGCCCGGGGCAGACCATCGACATCCTGCTCCACGTCAGCAACTACAGTTCACGGTCCGCGGGCATCCCGCGCGCTATCGAGATTGGCACCCCCAAGGCTGTCCAGGGGCTGTGGGCAATCGAGTTGGTCAGCACCAGCGCGCTGGCCGGCGGGCTGATGCTGATCGGGCTGTCGCAACTGATCCTGTTCCTGATCCGTCGCCGTGAGAGCGCTTACCTGTTCTTTGGCCTGACGGTTATGTTCTGGTCGCTCCAGACCGTTCTGTCGGCCCAGTTGCTCGAGGCGATGGGCCTCCATATCCCGATCGCCCTGGCTCGCCCCCTGGACGGCTTTTCGGCGCTGGCCGCCGGCACGAGTTACCTCTGGTTCCTGTCGGCCTTGTTTCCGAACGAACTGCCGTCACGGCTGACCCGTTGGGTCGCCGTGCCAGTGATCGTCTACGTGCTGATCGCCGTGTTGGACCCGGGCCTGACACGCAGCGTGGCCATCGGCTGGCTGCTCTATCTCGTCGTTGCCCTGCTGGCACTGGCGCTTCTCGCTCTGGTACAGGCCGTGCGGCGCAACCGGCCGGATGCCGGGCTGATCCTGCTGGGCAGCGGGATCGTGGCGCTGACCGCTGCTCTGCAAATTTACTGGTTCAACGAGACAGGGGTGCGCGATGCCGTCGCCAGCGTGGGCGTGCTCGCCGCCATGGGCCTGCATAGCCTGGCGCTCGCCCGGCGCAATGCCCGGGCTTTCGACCGCAGCCAGCGCCTCGAGACGGCCCTGCGACGGGCGAACCGCCTCAAGGACGAGTTCCTCGCCAACACCTCGCACGAGTTGCGTACCCCACTGCACGCCATGATCGGATTGGCCGAGTCGCTGCCGCGCGACGATTCCAAGACACGGCAGGGGCTGGACCTGATCGTCCAGAGTGGACGACGGCTGGCACGGCTGGTCGATGACACCATCTCCTTCACCCAGCTCAAACACGGTGAATTGCCTATTCGGCTGCAGCCCACCGCGGTCGCGCCACTGGTCGAGCGGGTCATGGCCACCTGCCAGCCGTTGCTCGGCTCGCGCTCCGTGGTGCTCGAATCCCGGCTCCACGAACCCCTGCCTCCGATCCTCGCGGACGCAGACCGGCTCTACCAGGTACTGTTCAACCTGATAGGCAACGCGATCAAGTTCACCGACAAGGGGCATATCCGGGTTTCCGCCCACCACGAGGCCGACCGCGTGTGCTTTGCCGTCGAGGACACCGGCATCGGCATAGCTCGCGAGGAACTCGATCGTATGCAACGCCCTTACGAGCAGGGCCACGACTCGAGCCTCGACGGGCGTGGTGGCTTCGGGCTGGGCCTGGCGATCAGTCGCGCCCTGCTCGAGCGCCATCAAAGCGAGCTCGAACTTCACAGCCAGACCGGCGTGGGCACCAGCGTCCGCTTCAGCCTGCCGGTCAGCGACGAGGGCGAGCCGGCCGCATCCACGCCGATCATTCAGCCCAATGACCGTGACCCCGCCCCACCCGCGGAAGGCGACGCCGTCGAGGCCGCTCCCCGAAACGCTGACGTGAGCACCCTTCTAATCGTCGATGATGACGCCACCGCCGCGATCGTCCTCGAGGAACAACTACACCAGGCCGGTTATCGCACGCTGGTCGCCCACTCGGGCACCGAGGCGCTTGAAATGGTCGGACACAAACGGGTCGAGTTGGTGTTGCTTGACGTGATGATGCCGGACATGAGCGGGCTGACCGTCTGCCGGCGCCTGCGCGAGGAGTTCGACGCCAACACGCTGCCGATCATCCTCGTCACGGCACGCACGCGGCCCGAGGACGTCATCGAGGGGCTGGAAGCCGGCGCAAACGACCATCTATCCAAGCCGTTCTGGCGCCGGGAAATGCTGGCTCGCGTCGAGGCCCACCTGCGGGTGCACGAAAACGAGCAAATGCGCTGGGCCTTGCAGGAAAAGGGGGTCACCCCGACCGACAACGAATCCGACGACCCCAGGGTGCTGTTGGTAAAACTGCTCGAGTGCGCGGTGACCCTCTGGCAAGCGCAGACGGGCACCGGGCGCGCCGAACTGGCAGAAAAGAGTCAGCTGTGGACCGTCACGCTGGACGGCTCGGCTAGAAAGACACGCACGCTGAATCGCTACCTCAACCCGGAAACCCTACCCAAACGTCCGCGCTGGGGCGTGGTGGTGCGCACTGCCCGCTTTGTCCTCAAGCACCTTGAATCAGAGACCGATCGCGACACCCTGCGACGCCGAATCGAGTCCTTCGAGCGTATGTTGCCAAGATAACGCCTGTCGCAACCACGCCCAAGGTGGCATGCCAAACCTGTTGAAACCGCGTCGGTCTCGGCATTCGGGCGCCTTGTACCTTTGGCCAATAGACGCCCCTACCCCTCGCGTCCGAAACTCCTGTTACGAATACAAAGATTACCGCTCGATTAGCCGCTTGCGACTGGATCGAGCCAACACGGAGACCGGGTCATGGCTGAAGTAATCGCGATTGTTCAGGAAGTGGAAGGCGACGTTTGGGCCCGTTCGGCGGACGGCGAGATGCGCCTGCTTCGTGCGGGTGACTCGGTCTTCGCGGGCGAAACGGTCGTCACCGCGCAGGACGCGCGGGTCAATCTCGATCTCGACAACGGTGAGACCGTCCAGTTGGCCGGCG
>JAWLFB010000019.1:0-29295 GCA_041685825.1 Guyparkeria sp.
GCGCGCCATTTCCAGCCCGTGGCGTGTCAGCGTCCGCATGCCCTTGTCCACGGCCAGCAGGCGAAGTTCCTCGGTGGTTATGCCGTTGGCGATGTGGTTAGCCATGTCCCGGTCGACCACGATTAGCTCGTAGGCCATCGTGCGACCGACGTAGCCGGTCTGATCGCAATGGTCACAGCCGGTCGAGTGCCAGAAGGTCTCGTTTTCGTCCACACCCATCGTCTCGCGCACCAACGGTTCGGGGTGGTGCTTTTTCTTGCAGTGCGAGCACAGAATGCGCACCAGGCGTTGGGCCAATACGCCCATGACCGTTGAACTGACCAGGTAGGGCGCAACTCCCATGTCGACCAGTCGGGTGACCGCGCTCGGGGCATCGTTGGTGTGCAAGGTGGAAAACACCAGATGACCGGTCAGCGCGGCCTTGACGCCGCTCTCGGCGGTCTCCAGATCACGCATCTCGCCGATCATGATCACGTCCGGGTCATGGCGCAGGATGTTGCGTAGGGCCCGCCCAAAGGTATACCCGATCCCGGAATGCACCTGAACCTGGTCGATGCCGTCCATGTCGTACTCGACCGGGTCCTCGACCGTGATGATATGCGGCTCGCCTGACTTCACCTCCTGGAGCAGGGAGTAAAGCGTGGTTGTCTTGCCAGAGCCGGTCGGCCCGGTGACCAGAATCATGCCCTGAGGCCGGGCAATCAGGTTACGGATGATGCGTTCATCACTCTTGGAGAAGCCCAACGCGTTCATCGGCTTCAAGCCCATGTTTTTGTTCAGGATGCGGATGACCACGCTTTCGCCGTTGAACGTCGGCATCACCGAGATGCGCAGGTCCACTTCCTGCTTGCCCATGTGCACCCGGGCATGGCCATCCTGCGGCAGGCGGTGCTCTGCGATGTTCATGCGGCCGAGGATCTTGATGCGGGCGACCACCGCCATGAGATGGGATTTTTCGATCGAGCGGATCGTCTGCAGGGCACCGTCGAGGCGAAATCGGACCAGGACGTTGTCGCGGCGCGGCAGGAAATGGATATCCGAGGCACCTCGGCTGATGGCCTGCATCAACAACGTGTTGACCATCTTGACAACTGGGGCACTGGATGCCTGGTTCTCGATTTCCGGCTCGGGGTTTGACGCTGGTCCGGTACCCTCGTCTTCGTGGCGAAGGAATGACTCGCGATCTTCGGCGACCGACTCGATCCGGTAGGCACGGTTGACCGCACTCGCGATCTGGTGAGCCGAAGTCAGCACGGGCTCGATGCCCAACCCGGTGTAGAACCGCAGGATCGACAACAACTCCTGGTCGGTCGGTCGAGCCGAGGCGATGACCAACACCGAATTGCGCCGTGCCAGCGGCAGCACGTTGAGGCGTAGCGCCATCTCGTAGGGAATCAGCGCGGCCACTTCCGGTGGCGGCACGAACGCGCCGAGGTTGACCTGTGGGATGCCCAACTGGGAGCACAGTGCCTGCTCGAGTTGCTCTGCCGAGATGATTTTGCGCTCGACCAGCCAGTCTCCCAGGTGGGTTGCCGGATGGTGGCGCACCGATTCCAGTGCACTCTCCAGCGCCTCACGGCTAAGCGCGCCGCGCTGCACCAGCACCTCGCCCAGGCGGTGAACTCGCTCATTGCGCGCCGAATGCAGTGCCTCGTTGATATCCGTCTCACTGCCGATGCGCATCACCGGTGTGGTCTGGGCCGTTGCCGTCATCGTTTGTCCTCGTTAATTGATGAACTGAATCATCGCATACCGCCCGCGGCATCCGCAGCCTCCGAGCCACGGCGTGATAGGCTGCTGCCCCATTGTCTACAAGTGAAAGCCGATCCGTTCATGAGCGATAACCAGCCATTTTGGCGCCACAAGCGTCTCACCGAGATGAGCCTGACCGAGTGGGAGTCTCTTTGCGATGGTTGCGCCAAGTGCTGTTTGGAAAAGGTGGAGGATGATGGCGGCGATGTCTACTACACGGACGTGGCCTGCCACCTGCTGGACGCCGGTACCTGCCGGTGTAGCGACTACCTCAATCGCCAGATTCGCGTGCCCGGCTGCGTCTGGTTGCGCCCCGAGGATGTCGAGGAATTCGACTGGCTGCCGCCTACCTGTGCCTACCGGCGTATCGCCGAGGGTCGCGACTTGCCGCCTTGGCACCCGCTGCTGACCGGTGAACCCGGCAGCACCATGGAAAGGGGCTACTCGGTCGCCGGGCGGGCCGTGATTGCCGAGAATGCCGAGCGTGACTCGATCGATTGGGAGGCCCACGTGGTCGATTGGCCGCTCGAAGAGAGCGATTAATCGAGTCGGATCACCCTCAGTCGGAGGGCGTTGCCGATCACGCTCACCGAGGAGAACGACATCGCGGCCGCGGCGATGATCGGTGAGAGCAGCACGCCGAAGACCGGGTAGAGCAGGCCGGCGGCGATCGGGATGCCTGCCGTGTTGTAGGCGAAAGCGAAGAACAGGTTCTGGCGGATGTTGCGCATGGTGGCCTTCGACAGGCGATGAGCCTGCACCAGCCCGTCGAGATTGCCGCGCAGCAACGTGATCCCGGCGCTCTCGATGGCCACGTCAGTGCCGCTGCCCATGGCGATGCCGACGTCGGCGGCGGCGAGGGCCGGGGCATCGTTCACCCCGTCGCCGGCCATGGCAACGACTCGGCCTTCGGCGCGCATCTGCTCGATCACCTCGCTTTTGCCCTCCGGCAGGACATTGGCCCGCACCTGGTCGATGGCGAGTTGTCGGGCGACGGCGCG
Organism: Guyparkeria sp.; assembly: GCA_041685825.1. GTDB lineage: Bacteria > Pseudomonadota > Gammaproteobacteria > Halothiobacillales > Halothiobacillaceae > Guyparkeria. The sequence continues at coordinate 2,754 of JAWLFB010000019.1, forward strand.
GGCGGTCTCTTCGGAATCGCCGGTGAGCATGACCACCTCGAGCCCGGCCTGCTGCAGGCGGTGAATGGCATCGGCGGTCGATTCGCGTATCGGGTCGGCGATCGCCAACAGCCCGGCGGGCTGGCTGTCGATGGCGACAACGATCACTGTCGCACCCTCATGGCGCCAGGACGTCGCTGAATCCTCCAGCGTTTCCGTATCGATGTCGTGGCCGTCCATCAGGGTACGGTTGCCGATCAGCACCGTTCTCCCGTCGACACAACCGGTGACTCCCTTGCCGTTCTCGGCGTCGAAGTCGGTGGCATCGGGCAGGTCGAGCCCGCGTTCGCGTGCCTCGGCGACGATCGCCTCTGCCAACGGGTGCTCACTGCCTTGCTCGAGCCCAGCGACTAGGCGCAGCAGATCGTCCTCTCCATGCTCACCGGTTGCCTGGATCCGAGTGATACGCGGGCGGCCCTCGGTGAGGGTCCCGGTCTTGTCGATGACCACCGTGTCGACCTGCTCAAAACGCTGCAGGGATTCGGCATCACGAATCAATACCCCGGCGCGAGCGCCGCGCCCGACGCCCACCATGATCGACATCGGGGTAGCCAGGCCCAGAGCGCAGGGACAGGCGATGATCAACACGCTGACCGCCGCAATCAGGGCATAGGCCATGGGAGGCTCGGGGCCGACCACCGACCAGATGACGAAGGCAACCACCGCTGCGGCGATGACGCTGGGAACGAACCAGGCGGCCACCCGGTCGGCCAGCCCCTGGATGGGGGCACGGCTGCGTTGCGCCTTGGCTACCATCTGCACGATTCGCGAGAGCATCGTGTCGCGCCCGACCTTGTCGGCACGCATCACGAAGCTTCCTTGACCGTTGATGCTGCCGCCGATGATAGTGTCACCTGCGTTGCGTGTCACTGCCATCGGCTCGCCGGTGATCATCGATTCGTCGATATTCGAGCGACCCTCAAGGATCTCACCATCCAGCGGGACGCGATCGCCGGGGCGTACCCGCAGGCGATCGCCAATCTCGACCTCCTCGAGAGACACGTCTTCCTCGCCGCTGTCGGTGATCCGCCTGGCGGTGGTCGGCGCTAGGTCGAGCAGGGCGCGAATCGCGCCGGAGGTTTTCTCGCGGGCTCGCAACTCAAGGACCTGGCCAAGTAGGACCAGCGCCGTGATCATCGCCGCGGCCTCGAAATAGACGGCGACCGAGCCGTCAGGTTGGCGGAAGGCATCCGGGAATATGCCGGGCGCGGCGGTGGCGACAAGGCTGTAGGTCCAGGCCACTCCGGTGCCGAGCGCGATAAGGGTGAACATGTTCAACTGACGATCGACCACGGAGCGCCAGCCCCGCACGAAGAATGGCTTGCCGGCCCACAGGACTACCGGGGTGGCCAGCAACAACTGGATCCAATGGTTGACCTGAGGGGCAATCCAGCGATCGATGCCGAGGAAATGTCCGCTCATGGCCAGGAGGAAAAGCGGCAGGGTAAGCAGCGCGCCGATCCAGAACCGCCGGGTCATGTCGAGCAGTTCCGGGTTGGGGCCGTCATCGCGACTGACGGTTTCCGGCTCCAGTGCCATGCCGCAGATCGGGCAACTCCCCGGGCCCTGCTGGCGGATCTCCGGGTGCATCGGGCAGGTGTGGATGGCCCCTGGATTTTCCCCCGGTTCCCCGGCGGCAACCGAGTTGTCCGACCGATCGCCGTCAGACAGGTAACGTTCGGGATCATCCTCGAAGCGGATCTGACAGTGAGCGGAGCAGAAGTGGAATGTCTCGCCCTGGCAGTCGCTGCGATAGTTGCTGTTGGCCGGATCGACCTGCATGCCACAGACCGGGTCGGTGACGTGCTGGGTGGTGTCAGTCGTCGGCTCCGTCATCGGGTCGCACCTCTGGGTCGGAGATCATTCGCTAGCTCAAGCCTAAACCCCGGTGGGTGCTGATGATGCGCCGACAAGACCGCCGGCAAGTGATGCCTAGCGCTTGAGCTTGTCACTGAAGCACTCTATGAGCTTGGCCTCGTCCGGCGGGCCGCCATTCTGCTGGGCCTGCCACAGGGCCTCGCCGAGACAATCGATCATCTCGTGTTCGGCCTCGAGCGGATCGGCCTTTTTCAGGGACAATTCCGAGTGCACCGAGCGGATGCCGGCCGGGCGGTCGGTCTGCACCATCTCCCGCAAGGAGAGGTGCATGCTCATGTGAAGGAAGGGATTGGTCACGCCCATCTCCGGCGGCCAGTCGGCCTCGAGGGCGAACTCGGGCTGGTCGAGCAGCGAGTGGTATTCGGGATGATCGCTGATCACGTCGAAGATCATCTGCTCGATCGGGGCCAGCGGCTTTTTCCGTTTGCCCTTGGTCCAGGCATCGATGAAGGGCTGGCGCATCTTGCGGCGGTCGCTGGAGTACATGCTCAAATCTCTTCGGTGGCGTGGCGGGCGATCAGTTCCGGGCTGCATGCCTCGGTCTTGTCGCGAAAATCGCACAGGTCGCAGACGATACAGGCGCCGCAGTCGGGCCGGCGTGCCTTGCAGACGTAGCGGCCATGCAGGATCAACCAGTGGTGGGCATTAAGCTGGAATTCCTTCGGGATGACTTTGAGCAGTTTGTCTTCGACGGCTCGCACGGTCTTGCCTTTGGCCAAGCCGGTCCGGTTGGCGACTCGAAAGATGTGAGTGTCGACGGCCATGGTCGGGTGGCGGAAAACCGTGTTGAGGACTACGTTGGCGGTCTTGCGGCCCACGCCGGGTAATGCTTCGAGTGCTTCGCGATCAGCGGGCACCTCGCCGCCGTGCTTGTCGATCAACTGTTGGCATAGGGCGTAGACGTTCCTGGCCTTGGTCTTGTAAAGACCGATGGTGCGAATCTCATCGGTCAACTCGTCGAGGCCCAGCTCGAGAATCGCCTCAGGCATGTTGGCACGATGGAATAGCGGCCGGGTAACCTTGTTGACGCTCGCATCGGTCGCCTGGGCGGACAACACCACGGCCACCAGCAGCTCGAAGGGCGAGTTGTACTCGAGCTCTGTGGTCGGCTCGGGACGCTGTCGCTGGAAACGGGCGAACATCTCGCGGCGGGTGCGGGGATTCATGTGGTCCGGTCACTCGGGAATCGGGTGGTGGTCTGCATGATAAACTCCGCGTCCTCGTCAATGAACCGTTAGACGCATCGGCGTCCGGGAGAATCGAAACGTGGAGAAGTCATCGGGAGTCGGGCCAGTGGGAGTCGCCGGGGCCATGTGGGGCGTGCTGGGTCTCTGCGCGCTGCTGCTTTGGGCGATCTACCGCCTGTCTTTCTACGCCATCGAGGCCTGGGCTGAACCTTGGGCCTGGTGGCACTGGGTGTTCTTTGCCGGCTGGATGGTGTTCATGATCTACAGCGAAGGCTACAAGGGATTCCAAAAGGGTTTCTCGCCGCGGGTGGTCGCCCGGGCGGTCCACCTGTCGCGTCACCCGGTCGCGTGGCATGTGCTGCTCGCGCCGCTTTACTGCATGGGCTACATCCACGCGACGAGGAAGCGTCGCATCGTTGCCTTGTCGGTGACCGCCGGCGTGGTCATGCTGGTGCTGCTGGTTAGCCTGCTCCCGCAGCCGTGGCATGGGATCGTGGACCTTGGCGTGGTCGCCGGACTTGGCTACGGTGTGATCGCGATTCTCGCCTTTGCCGTCCAGGTTCTCGTGGGGCGGACGCTCGATTGGCCCACCGACGTGCCGGGTGACGAGCCCCGCAGTGAACCTCAGGCAGGATAAGGCGGATCGGGATGGCGAGATCGGACGACGAACGCAATCGACTCTCGCGGGTAGTCACCCGCAGCGGCGATCAGGGGCAGACCGGGCTGGCCGATGGCCAACGTCTGGCCAAGGACGCCGCGACCATCGAATTGCTGGGTGAACTCGACGAGCTCAATGCCCGCCTGGGGAGCTTGAGCGTTTCCCTGATCGATGAGCCCGACCGGCTGGCGTTCGTCCGCGAGCAGCAGCAGGCAGTCTTCGATCTGGGCGGGTTTGTCGCGATGGGGGCGATGGCCGCGGCGAGCCAGTTGCCGTCACTTGAGCGTCTGGATACCTGGATCGAGGCCGGCAATCGCGACCTGCCGCCGCTCAAGGAATTCATCCTGCCCGGCGGTACCGAGGCCATGGCACGGGCGCATCTGGTCCGCACGGCGACGCGTCGTGCCGAGCGCTTGGCTTGGTCCTGGTACCAGGAAGGGGGCCAGGGAAGCGCTCAGGCCGACCATCGCATTCCGCTGGCGATCTACCTGAACCGGCAGTCGGATGCCTGGTTCGTGTTTGCCCGGTTGCTCGATCGTGATGGCCGGCACACGGTCTACTGGCGTGGAGCGGCCACCTCCGATTGAGTTGAATCGTCTGCCCGATCGGATGCCGGCAAGTCGGAGGCCAGTGTCGTATTCCCCATGACTTCCTCCCATTGCCGCCGGTGCTCGGCAAAACGTCCCAGTGCCGGGATGGCCTCGATCAATGCCGGCGGCAACTCGGGCGCGTCGCCTTCGATCGCCTGTTCCACCTCGGCCAGGGTGATGCGCTCGCCCGGCCGGGCGGGGAGAAAGCAGGTCGAGTCTGACGGCTCGGTGATCCGCAGCAGATCGGCCCTTACCAGCTTCTCCAGCAGCGGGTCAATCCAAACCTGGGCAAGCTCCGTTTGGTGCTCGACACGCGCGGCGAGGTGATCCCGATCCGGGGGCAGTTTGCCGGCCTCGAAGCGACTCTCGATCTCGTCGAGTAGGACAATGGCCGCGGCCAGTCGTGTCCCCGGGTGTGCCCGTGCGGGCTTGCCCAGCGTCAATCGGTCGCTGTGCTGCCAGGCATAGCTGATGCCCGCGCCCACCAGCACGATCATCCAGGCAATCTGCAGCCAGATCAGGAACAGCACCAGCGAGGCGAAAGCCGAGTACACGGCGGTGTAGCTGGTCGATCCGGCAATCAGTCCGCCGAACAACAGCCCCAGCAGGTTCCAGAGCATCGCGGCCACAAAGCCGCCGACCAAAGCCGAGCTGGGCCGCACGCGCGTGTTGGGGATGAACAGGTAGAGAAAGGCGAACGCGGCGGTCCACACGGCCAGTGGGACGAGATAGCTCAGCCACTTGATCAGGGTGGCCAGCACCGAAAGCTCGGCAAATTCTCGAACACCGGGGGCGGCGAGCAGGGTGGCGGTGAGGCTGCCGGCGGCGATCACCAGCACCGGGCCAACCATGAGCACCGACAGGTAATTGGCAAAACGTGCCGACATCGATCGCAATTGGTGGACGTTCCAGATTTTGTTGAAGACCCGCTCGATCTTCTGCATTAGCGCGATGACCGTGAAGAAGAGCAGGGCAATGCCGACCGCGCCCAGGACACCGACACGAATATTTTCGACGAAATCGAGCAGGCGCAAGGTCAGTTCGTCGGCGGCCTCGCCCAGCGGGGCCATTACCGAGAGCAGAAACGGCTCGATCACCGCGGCCGAGCCGAAGGCCTTGAGTACCGAGAATGCCACTGCCAGCAGCGGCACCATCGACAGAAGGGTGGTGTAGGACAAACTCATCGCGTTGAGCTGCAGGTCGCCGCGCGACGCCGAGGACAGCACGCTCAAGATCGCGCGGGTGAGTCGCTGGGTCGTTCGGCCGAGTCGGGTGGCCGGGCGACGATGCCAGATCCAGCGTTTGGCCGAATCAAACCATTGGCGGGGCTTGAAGGGGATCATCGATCAGCCTGGTCCTTTTCGTGGCGTTGTGAGTCGCGTCGTGGCCGAGTAAAGCAAGGCACCGGCACGGCCGTGCTAACGGCCGGCCATCGTTGCTGCCTGAAGTCGCCGGGCGGTCGGCATGGCGCGCCGGATCAATGCTTGTGGCACTGGCTGCGTTATCATGCTCGACCCGGCGCCATCGTGACGCCGTTGCCGCCACGGCCTTATTGTTCGACGGAGCTTAGCACCAGATGGAAACTACAACGACGCTCACCGACGCCCCCGAGGTCCCGGTCGTCCTCGCCATTGCCGGACATGACCCCAGTGGGGGAGCCGGCATCCATGCCGATATCGAGGCGATCGTCAGCCAGGGCGTGCATCCGGCCACAGCGATCACCGCCCTGACCGTGCAGGACACGGTCAACGTGCATGGTTTTGTGTCCAGCGATCCGAAGCTAGTGATCGACCAGTCTCTGGCGGTTCTCAAGGACATGCCGGTCGGCGCGATCAAGATCGGTATGCTCGGCACTGTCGAGCTGGTCGAGGCCGTCGCCTCGGTGCTGGCGCGCTACCCGGACATCCCGGTGGTGCTCGACCCGGTGCTGGTGGCCGGCGGGGGCGGTTCGCTTGCCGAGAATGCCGTCGCAGCGGCGATCGTCGAGCATCTGTTCCCGCGGGCGACCATCGTGACGCCCAATGCTGACGAAGCGCGCGTGCTGGCCCCCGATGCGACCGATCGGGAGCAGCGTGGCAAGATGCTCTCGGCATTCGGGGCGGAGTACGTCCTGCTCAAGGGCGGTGACGAGCCGGGCGAGAAGGTGGAGAACTGGCTATACGGCGTCGAGCCGCCGCGGCGATTCGTGTACGAGCGACTGGCCGGCCACTTCCACGGTTCGGGTTGCACCCTGTCCTCGGCAATCGCCGGACTGATCGCCCAGGGCAGTGACCCGGTCAATGCCGTCCACGAAGGGCTCGAATACACCCACCAGACCTTGATGCACGCGGCGGCCATCGGCCGCGGCCAGTTGATTCCTCACCGGCTGTTCTGGGCCGACGATGAGGGTGGGTCGGACATGAACGACGAACCGCCCGGCTCATCGCGGGTGCACTGAATGCTGAAGAAGAGGGTTTAATGGACAATGTTCGCCCGAGCACCGACATGATGCTGCGCCAACTCGGCCAGATCGCACATGAGCTACAACAGGCCGGGCTCTGGTCGGATCAACGGCCCAGCGAGCAGGCGCTGGCCAGTCCTCATCCGTTCTGTTTCGATACTCTGGCATTCGAGGAGTGGCTGCAGTGGAAATTCCTGCCGCAGATGGGTGACCTGCTCGAGCGTTTCGGCACGCCGCCGGAAAACTGCTCGATGGCGCCGTTGGCCGAGCACCAGTTTGCCGAGCTAGAGGAAGATACCGACCGCCTGCTGGCGGCGATCGCCGAGTTCGACAACCTCGCCTGGCATTTCTTCAACGCCCGCTGATGGCGGGCACGATCGACAATACCGGATATCCCATGACCGATTCGCACCGCCCCGATCCCGACTGGTCGCTCGCGACCCAGGCCATCCGCGTCGGTCATCATCCGACACCTGAGCGCGAGCACGGCGAGCCGATCTTCACCACCTCGAGCTTTACCTTCGAATCGGCCGAGCAGGCCGCAGCGCGGTTCGCCGGTGACGAGCCGGGCAACATCTACGCCCGCTTCACCAACCCTACCACGCGTATTTTCGAGGAACGGCTGGCGGCTATGGAGGGGGGCGAGGACTGTGTTGCCACCGCCTCGGGCATGGCGGCGATCCTGACCACCTTCATGGCACTGTGCGAGGCCGGCGACGAGGTGGTGATCGCTCGCCAGGTCTTCGGTACCACCAAGGTGCTGTTCGACAAGTACTTGGCCAAGTTTGGGCTTGTGGTGCGCTGGGTTGACCTGACCAACTGGTCACAATGGCAAGCTGCCGTGAATAAGCGCACGCGCCTACTGTTCATCGAGACGCCCTCGAATCCACTGACCGAGGTCGCCGACATCCGTCAACTGGCTGACCTCGCCCACGCGTTCGAGGCGGGGTTGGTGGTGGATAACTGTTTTTGTACCCCGGCGCTGCAGCGGCCCTTGAGCCTAGGCGCGGACATCGTGATCCACTCGGCGACCAAGTTTCTCGATGGGCAGGGGCGTGCGGTTGGCGGGGCCGTGGTGGGTGATGCCGAACGGGTCGGCAAGGAAGTGCGCGGCTTCTTGCGTACCTGTGGACCGACCATGGCACCGTTTAACGCGTGGATCTTTGCGAAGGGTCTTGAAACATTGAATCTGCGAATGGAGGCCCACAGCCGCCATGCCCGCGAGGTGGCCGACTGGCTGGTGTCACATGAGCGGGTTGCCAAGGTGCATTTCCCGGGTCTTGCCGATCACCCGCAGGCGGCGATCATCGCCGCACAACAGACCGGCCCGGGCGCGATCGTGTCGTTTGTTGTCGAGGGTGGTTGCGAGAAGGCTTGGGAGGTTATCAACCGTACGTGCATGCTCTCGATTACCGCTAATCTCGGTGATACCAAGACCACCATCACCCATCCGGCGAGCACCACGCACGGTCGTTTGAGCCCCGAGGCGCGCGTCGAGGCCGGGATCGACGAGGGACTGATTCGCTTGTCGGTGGGACTCGAGGATCCGCAGGACATCATTGCCGACTTGGCGCGCGGGCTGGGCGAAGCCATCGATTGATGGCAGGCACCTCCGCGCTTTACTGTACCTGCACCAAGTCGCCGCGTTCGACCGAGCGAGCCCCCTGATAGCGCACCGTGGCGTCGTGCTCGCCGAGGAAGGTGACCCGGGCCTCCCCCAGGTTCATCGGTTCGCGAATCGGTCCGGCCGTAATTTCCATGACAGGGCGGGTCAAGAGATTGACGCCAAGCGAGTCGGTCGGCACGCCCGGTTCGATGACGATCAGACGATCGCCGGCGGCCAGGCCGTCGGCGCGGCCGAGATCGATCCGCAGATCGGTGCCGCCGCCGCTACCTTCGGTGGAGTGCACTCGCCCGACCAGAGGCCGGCATTCCAACGTGTCGAGCACGTTTTCCGCCACCGTCCCGATCGCGGCATCCAGCGACTCCCCCCACTCGCTCTCCCAGAATCGTGGCGAGTCCGCCGCGATCTCGGGCGAGAACGGTTTGCCGTCGGTGGGGGACAGATCGACCCGCCAGGTATCCAGCCGCGCGCCCTGGGCGCCATCGTCCAGCATGGCGGCAAGTTGCCCGCCACGGGGGGTATAGCGATCAGGCAGCAGGACGAATCCCGAGGGGCGGCCCTCGGTGCCGAGACCGCTCGCCACCAGGCGCAGGAAGTAGGGCGCGCCGTGGCGGGAAAACGCGTCCATCGTCGGTTCGAGCCCAGCGCTTCGAGTCGGTGAGATTACCTTGACCACCTGGTGTCCACCTTTTTCCAGCCGTTGTTCAAGCCGGTCGGCGATGGCCGCAGGTAGGCCGAGGATGTCCCCGGGCTCATGACCGATCCGTGCCTCGCTGATCACGATCCGATGGGAGGCCGTGCACTCCTCGGCTTGTGCCGGGAGGGCGGTTGCCATGGCGAACAGCGACGGCAGCAGGGCAACGACAAGCCGTCGCGGTATTGGGGGCGGCGAAGTCGGCGAGGCAGTGATGGATTGTTGCATGGTGGCTGGCCTGTCGGCAGATGCGTGATGTGAAAACGGAACCGCGTCCAAACGGTGGGTTTTCCGCCGGATCGGTTCGGTTTGTCGAGGACCGTACCAAAGCAATTGCCGTGCCATTGATAGCGTTCGGTAAGCGGGGCAGGACTCCCGGCCATGGTTCAGTCATCGGCCGCCAAACCGCTATACTCCCCAGTCACTTTTCCGTACTTGTCCCTGTCGAACCGTCGGCAGGAGAGGCTCCGTCTTGCTCCCAACGAGGTATCGATGACCGTTCGCACCCGCTTCGCCCCGTCGCCTACCGGCTATCTGCACATCGGCGGCGCCCGCACGGCCCTGTTCAGCTACCTGTTCGCCCGCCGCCACGGCGGCGAGTTTGTGCTGCGCGTCGAGGATACCGACCGCGAACGGTCCAATCCCGAATCGGTCAACGCGATCCTCGAGGGCATGACCTGGCTGGGGCTGGACTACGACGAAGGCCCGTTCTACCAGACCGAGCGCATGGACCGTTACCGCGAGGTGATCGACCAGCTGCTCGCCGAGGACAAGGCCTACTACTGCTATGCCACCCGCGAGGAGCTCGACGAGCTGCGCGAGGCGCAGATGAAGCGCGGCGAGAAACCACGCTACGATCGTCGTTATCGCGATTTCACCGGCACCCCACCGCAAGGCATCAGGCCGGTGGTGCGTTTCAAGAACCCGCTTGATGGGCTGGTGGTGGTCGAGGACGCCATCCGCGGCAGGGTCACGTTCCGCAACGACGAACTCGACGACCTGATCATCGCGCGCGGCGACGGCACCCCGACCTACAACCTCACGGTGGTGGTCGACGACATGGACATGCAGATCACGCATGTGGTGCGCGGTGACGATCATCTGAACAACACGCCCCGCCAGATCAACCTCTACCGAGCGCTCGGGGTCGAGCCGCCGTCATTCGCCCACCTGCCGATGATCCATGGCCCGGACGGGGCAAAGCTCTCCAAGCGCCACGGCGCGGTCAGCGTCGTGCAATACCGACACGACGGCTTTCTGCCCGAGGCACTGCTCAACTACCTGGTGCGCCTCGGCTGGTCGCACGGCGACGAGGAGATCTTCACGCGCGCCGAGCTGGTCCAGCTGTTCGACCTCAAGGACGTCAATCATTCGGCCTCGAGCATCAACCCGGAAAAACTGCGCTGGCTCAATCAGCACTACATGCGCGAGCTGCCGGTGGCCCACGTGGCCGCCGAACTGCGTTGGCACCTGGGCCATCTGGGTATCGACCCCGACGAGCAGGGGCCGACACCGGCGGCGATCGTACCGGCCTACGTGGATCGGGTGCACACGCTGGTCGAGATGGCCGAGGAGGCCCAGCCGTTCTACCTGGATGCAGTCGAACCCGATCCCAAGGCGATGGAGAAGCTGGATGCGTCGGCGGCGATGGTGATCGACGCGCTCACCGTGGCCCTGGAGGATGATGCCGCTTGGGAGAGCAGCGAAACGCTCGAATCTACCGTCAAGGGCGTGGCCAAAACCCTCGACCTCAAGCTCGGCAAGGTGGGGCCGGTGCTGCGACTGGCCCTGTTGGGTCACACGTCGTCGCCGAGTTTCGGGGTAATCCTCGAGCTGATGGGGCGCGTACGCAGCCACCAACGGCTCAACGCCTTCCGAGACCGGATCGGCGCCTGATATGAAAGTGGGGCCCATGCGACCGGCGTTGCCGATCACGGTCGCATACCTGCTGCTTGCCTCCCTGTGGATCTGGGCCACCCAGTGGCTCCTCGGGCGGCTGGGTGGGGCCCATTGGGAGATCTCGACGGCCGGACTGGTCTTCGGCGAGATCTTCGTGCTGGTGACCGGTGCCGTGCTCTACGTGCTGGTCGACCGCCTGACCACGGCCCGTGAAGGCGGTGTGGATTTCGGAGCCGGTCGGCCGCGCGTCCGGCAGGGATGGTTGATCGCCATGCTGATCGCGCTGGTGCTCATCGCTGTGATGCAAATCTTCATCGCCGCAGTGGCGGCCCGCCAGTATGCCCCCTTGTTGCTGGACAAGGCCCAGCGTGAGGTCGCTAACCTGGCGGCCATTCGTGCTATCGAGTTGGAGAACTGGATCGACGGGCGTGACCAGCAAGTGGATGCGGTGGCACAGCGTCACGACTGGCTCAAGGGCTGGGTCGCTAGTTTCGACGAGGGCGAGATCGACGGCTTCCCGGATGATCTGCGGCGGGGAAGCCTGGTTAGCCGTTTCCGTTCGATTACCCTCCTGGACCCGGATCGCACCCCCCAGTTGCAGACCGGGGCGACCAACGTCGTACCACCGGATATGCAACATTTTGATCAGGCGGCTGTCACCGGTGAAGTGCGCACTGTGACTCGGTTCACCCGCGGGCGGGGCGGTGCCGACCTGTTCTGGATACTCCCCGTTTACGATGATCGCACGGCCGTCAGTCGAGGACCGTGGTTCCTGATGTTCTGGACCCGCCTGAACACCGATAGCCTGCTGTCGGATGCCGAGGATGACGGTTTGCAGGTGCGTGCTGGCGAGGGGTTAAGGACCTTGTTGATCAATGCCCGGGCCGATCCTTCCACTGGCTCGAGTTTCTGGCCCATGTTGGTACTTGATCCGAGGGACGAGTCCTCGACGGTCAGCGAGACGCCCGCGGCTATCGTTGACCGCCTGAGAGACGGCCTGTCGGACGTTGGGGCGGCGGCTGATGCTGAGCAAAGTGACCGGGGTGATACCGGGGAGGGCGTGACCCGCATCGAGGGCGCCGACCGTGTCTACGCGACCGTCGCAATCGAACGCCTTTCGTCTCGTCTGCTCGTGCTGCAGGATCGCCGCCAAGTACTCGCACCGGTCGATCAACTTGAGAAATGGCTGAGCCTGACGGCCATGCTGTCGACGCTCGGCCTATTCGCTGCGCTGTTTTTCCTGTGGCGCTTTTTGCGCGGGCGTTATGCTGAGCGCAGCGCCGAAGTCGTTCGTGAGCGTGACTTCTGGCACCACGCTTGGCTGGACATGCCGGCTCTGGGGCTGATCGAAATTGAGCCGAGTCGCTTGCACGTGATCGTTGCCAACCGGCAGGCCGCCGAATGGTTCGGCTGCGCCCGGGAAAACCTGGTGGGTGCACCGCTGTTCGATCTGTTTGTACCCACCGATCGCGGCTCGCCGCTGGCCAGTGAGCCGGAAACCGCTCTGCCGGCGTATTTTGCCCGCGGTGCGGTCGATCGGGTCGCTCTGGAAGGTCGGGTGCCAGGACAAGGCGCGATTGGTCCAATGTGGCTGGAGTTGCGTGTGTCGCGCGACAGTGAGGGTCGACCACAGCGAATGATCGGCCTTTTGCGCCCGGCGAGGGCAACCGACGATACGGCCCTGCGTGCACAGATCGATCACCTGACGGCGCGCTGCGCTGTCATCCCTGCCACGGAGCGCCAACTGCTTGGTGCGGCGTCGGCCGAGCAGCCAACCAGTCCGTTCTTCGACGTCCGTATCATTTCCCTGGCGACCGGGGAGATCCACGATCGCGCAGCGCTGATTGCCTACCTCGAAGCCCAGCTCCCGGAGAGCCTGCGCCATCATCAGGCGTTGCTGCGCCCGTTGGCCGACGAACTGGGCCGAGTTCTGGTTAGTGGGCAAGGGCGCTGGGTGCACAGTGATCCCGGCGATCCGGCCGAGGTCGCTGCAGGCAATGCCGCGATCATCAATGCCGTCGGACACAGCGTGGTAATGCTGCCTGAGCCTGTGGTAGAGGGTGGCGTGGTCGCCGTGCGGCTTTACATCAGTCAGGATCGTTGGGAGATCACGCCCGCCCTGTTCCGGGCGATCGAGCGGCTTCACCGGGTTTGCACGGCGAGCGATTGATTCGGCTTATCAGCGCTCCTGACGCTTGTTCTATACGAACACGCCCCGTGTCGATCTGCATCGTCACGGGGCGTTAGCCGTTCGGGTCGAGGTATTCGTGTCCCTAATCGCTTGGCGGCTCCTTGTCTGCCGCCGGTTTGCCGGTCGGTTCATGTTGCGGGTTGTCGCCCGAGAGTTCCCGGTGCAAGCCCGCTCGGGCCATCAACAGGGCACTGATAGGCGCGGTCAGGAACAGGAAGACCAGGATCAGGATCTCGTGAACCGATAGGCTGCCGCGACTGGAGAAGTAGAACGCCGAGGCGAGCAGAATGCTTCCCACGCCCAAGGTCGAGGCCTTGGTCGGACCGTGCAGGCGCATGAAGAAGTTGGGCAACTTGGTCAGGGCCAGCGAGCCCAGCAGCACGAAGGCGGCGCCGAACAGGATCAGGAAACTGACGATGAGTTCGAAAAGCATGATGGCCTCCGGGCTATTCAACAATGTCGCCGCGAATCAGGAATTTGCTCAGTGCGACGGTGGTGATGAAACCGAGCACGGCTATCAGCAAAGCGGCCTCGAAGTTGATCGAGGTCTCGAACCAGATGCCCAACGCGATCAGCAGCGCGATGCCGTTGATTGACATCGTGTCCAGCGCGAGCACTCGGTCTGACGGATCCGGTCCCTTGAAGAGGCGATAGGTCGCCAGGCCCATCGCGATAACGATCAGGATCAGGGCAATACCGAGACTGACGTGGATCATGATTCCGCCCCTGGGTTTGAAGGTTGACTCGTCGCGCCGTTGGCCGTCTGACCGAAGACCCGTAGCAGGCGCGATTCGTAGCGTTGTTTGATCTCGGCGATCTCCTCGGTGAGGTCGTCGGCGTGCAGGGCATGTACCCACAGGTGGCTCTGATCAGGGCTGATCCGGCAGGAGACAGTACCCGGCGTGAGCGTGATCGTCGCCGCCAGGATGCTCACCGGCAACGCCCCCTGCAGGTGAAGGTCCATCCTGAATAGTTGTGAGCGCAATGCACGGTTGGGCCCCAGTACCTGGCGGGCGACGACGAAATTGGCGCGGATGATGTCGACCATTACGACGCCTAGGTAGCCCAACAGGGCGACGGGGCTTTTCACCACCGCGCGGATCTCCCAGAAGCGGTGCGTGATCCACGGAATCACGAGGGCGACGATGGCGCCCATCACGATCGAGGCCGGGTGGAGGCTGTTGTTGATCACCAGCCAACTGATTAACAGGATCAGGCTAAGCAGCGGTTGAGGCAGGATGCGACGCATTTAGTGTTTACCTCCCTCGTAATCCGGGTAATCCTGGCCAAACTTTCCGGGGGCGGTCTCCGGCAACAGGATGCCATTGGGCATCACCGCGTCGAGGTAGTCCGACGGCGTTGTGATCTGGACTGCGGTCGTCTCCAGCCATTCCGACAGCGGTTGAGCACCCACGACCATCACGGTGGCGATTGCGAGCGGTGCGATGCTCAGGGTCAGGCCCGGTAAGGGCGTGCGCGCGTCGCGCGGAGTGGAATGAGCCGGGTGCCCGGGCGTGGCCTGCGACTGGTAGAACAATCGGCTGCCCGTGCGCGCCAGGGCGATCACCATGATCAAGCCACTGATTAGCACTACGGCGAAGATTGGTGCCATCAGCGGGCTCTCGACCGCGGCGGCCAGGATCATTACCTTGCCGAAGAATCCCGTCAGCGGCGGCAGACCGGCCATGGCGATCGCGTAGGCGAAGAACAGCGACCCCACCAAGACAGCGTGCGGCATGGGCGGCGCGGCCTCTATGGCGTCGCCCGCCTCGGGGCGGTGGCGTATCAGTAGCCCTGCGAGCAGGAAGAAACCGGCGCTCAGGACCGTGGTGTGGATCCAGTAGAAGAGTGCGCCGCTGACCGCGAGTTCGCGCTCTGAGCCGGTCACCAGGCCCAAGGCGATTAGGATCGTGCCCACCGAGGCGACGATCAGATAGGCCACCTGACGGCGTAGAATGCGCCCGGCGACCACGCCCAGTGCCGCGAGAAGCAGGGTGATCAGGCCCAGCCACAACAGCCATGGAGCGATCAGGGCCGTGGTCTCGAGCAGCCCGCCAATGGTATTGCCCGACAGCATGACCGAGTCGACCCGCAAGACCGAGTACAGACCCACTTTGGTCATGATCGCGAAAAGGGCAGCGACCGGGATCGAGGCGTAGCCATACGCCCCCGGCAGCCAGAGGTATAGCGGGAAGGCCGCCCCCTTGATCAGGAACACCACGAACAGCAGGAAGATGGCTGTCGTGACGATCGGCACAGCGTCCGGGGCAACCTCCGGCAACTTGAGCGAGATGTCTGCGAGGTTGAGGCTACCGACCGTGCCGTAAAGGGCGCCTACGGCGAACAGGAACAGCGTCGAGCCGATCAGGTTGACCACCACGTAATGGAAACCCGCCCGGGTGCGCTTGCGGCCGTTGCCGTGCAGCAGCAGGCCGTAGGAGGCCAGCAGCAGCACCTCGAAGAACACGAACAGGTTGAACAGGTCGCCGGTAAGAAACGCACCGTTCAGGCCGAATAACTGCGCCTGGAACAGAGCGTGAAAGTGCGGCCCGGCCGAATCCTCGTCACGTCGGACGGCATAGAGCAGCGCGAGCATCGCGACGATCGAGGTCAGCACCAACATGAGCCCGGAGAGTCGGTCGAATACCAGCACGATGCCGAACGGGGCGGACCATCCGCCCAACTCGATGACCTGTGCCGTATTACCGGAACCGCCCAGCAGTAGCCCGAGGCTCGTCACCAACAAGGCAGCCACCCCCGCTAGGCTGATCCCGCGCGACAGACCGGGAGCGCGTTGTCCGGTCATCGCGAGGATCGCCGACAAGGCGACCGGCAGCAGGACCATCAGAGAAATCAGGTTGTCAGTCATGCGCGCGGCTCCTTGCGTCGATCCATGACCTGGTCGGCCTGCGGGATATGCTTGCCGTCGACGTGGTCATTGCCGAGCGCGGCGCGCGCCTTGAGTGCCAGCACGATGACGAAGGCAGTCATGGCGAACGCGATCACGATGGCGGTCAGCACCAGTGCCTGGGGCAAGGCATCGGCAGAGCGCTCGGTCGCCCCGACAACGGCGGGGGCAGCGGTATGTAGTCGTCCCATGGTGAACAGGAACAGGTTGACCCCGTAGGACATCAGCGTCAGTCCCAGTACCACCGGGAAAGTCTGGGCGCGCAGCACCAGGTACACGCCGGCCCCGGTGAGTACGCCGATCAGCAGGGAAATTGCCAAGTTGGTCATGCGTCTCTCCCCCCACGGTTCTTTCTGTCCGCTGGGCTTGCCTCGATGGATGCGTAGTCGGGATGCTCGATGGCATGGTCGGTGAGCCGGCCGAGGTTGAGCAGGATCAGCATGGTCGAGCCGACCACCACAAGGAACACGCCCAAGTCAAAGCCGATTGCCGAGGCGAGGTGGATCTCGCCGAGCAGAGGCAGGGTGAAGTGCCAGGTGTTGGAGGTGAGGAAAGGCACGCCTACCACCATGGCGACCAGTCCGGTCCCCAGCGCGATCAGGATTCCGCCGCCAATCACCCCGTGGATCGGCAGATGCAACTTGCGTTCGGTGTTTTCGATGCCGAAGGCCATGTACTGGGCCACCAGCGCACTGGCGACGATCAGCCCGGCGATGAACCCGCCGCCCGGCTCGTTGTGCCCGCGTAGGAACACGTAGATACCGAACAGTAGGGTCAGCGGCAGGATGATCTGCGCGAAGGTGCGCAGCATCAACGGGTGCGGATCATCGCTCCAGGCGCGCCCGAACGGATCGCGGCGCGAGGAGGGCAACGACAGGTTGTGCAACATGGCGAAGATCCCCAGGGCGGCCAGCGCCAGCACCGTGATCTCGCCGAAGGTGTCGTAGCCTCGGAAGTCGACCAGGATCACGTTGACGACGTTGGTGCCGCCGCCACCTGGCACGGAATGCTCCAGGAAATAACCCGAGATGGTCTCGAACGGGCGGCTGATGATCGCGTAGGTCAGCGCCGCGATGCCGCCGCCGATCACCGTGGCGATCCCGGCATCTCGCCAGCGACGGCCAGGCGAGGAGAGCCGTCGACTCTGCTGCGGCAGGTAGAACAGAGCCAGCAGCAGAAGGATCATTGTCACCACCTCGACCGACAACTGCGTCATGGCGAGATCCGGTGCCGAGAAACGAGCGAAGATCATTGCCACGCCCAGTCCGACCACGCTCATGGTGATCAGCGCGAACAGGCGCTGCCGGTGACCCATCACGGTGACCAGGGTGGCAATGATTATCAGCAACATGCCCAGCCAGGTCACCCAGTCGCCGCTGTCCTCGACCGTGCCACGGTCCAGGGCCGCCTGCACGCCCGGCAGACCGGCACTCTGGACGTAGCCAACAAGCCCGGCGAGAAGCGCGAAGACCAGCGTCATGATCACGATTCGGCCCAGCCGGCCGTTGTCCAGCCCCCGCGTGACGCCGGCGCCCGTGCGCATCAGCAGTTCCATCAGCCGGTTGTAGGCCGTGCGCGCGTCGAGATGCGCCAGCGAGCGGGCATGCCAGCGGAAGATCGGCGCCCGATTGAGGTAGATGAGCAGGCCGCCGACCAGGGCGATCGCGCTCATCAGCAACGGCAGGTTGAAGCCGTGCCACAGCGACAGGCTGTAGTAGGGCGGTTCGGCCTGCAGGACGCCGGTCACGGCCACGTGCAGCAGCGGGCCGACCACCAGCGCCGGGAGAATGCCCACGGCTAGACACAGCACCACCAGCAGGTCGACCGGGCGCTTCATCATGCCGGGCGGCTCGTGGGGTTTCTTGGGCAGGTCGCCGTCCGGCTTGCCGAAGAAGGTGTCGTGCACAAAGCGCAGGGAATAGGCCACCGATAGGAGACCGCCCAGTGAGACCAGGATTGGCAGAAGCCACACGGGGCCGATGTCGCCGGCGACGCGCACCGACTCGGTGAAGAACATCTCCTTGGAAAGAAAGCCGTTGAACAACGGCACGCCGGCCATCGCCATCGCGGCGATCATACCCAGTGCGGCAGTGTGCGGCATGTACTTGATCAGCCCGCCTAGGCGTCGCATATCGCGGGTGCCCGTCTCGTGGTCGACGATGCCGGCAACCATAAACAGGCTGGCCTTGAAAGTGGCGTGGTTGATGATGTGGAAAATGCCCGCCACGGCGGCCAGTGGCGTGCCAAAGCCAAACAGCAAGGTGATCAGGCCGAGATGACTGATGGTCGAGTAGGCCAGCAGCCCCTTAAGGTCATGCCGGAACAGGGCGGTGTAGGCACCCAGCAGGAAGGTGATCAGGCCCACCGTGGAGACGATGATCACCCACAATTCAGTGCCGGCCAGCGCCGGAAAGAAGCGCGCAAGCAAGAAGATGCCGGCCTTCACCATCGTCGCCGAGTGCAGGTAGGCCGACACTGGCGTCGGAGCGGCCATGGCGTTTGGCAGCCAGAAGTGGAATGGGAACTGCGCGGATTTCGTGAACACGCCCAGCAGGATTAGGATCAGGGCCGGGGCGTAGAGGTCGTGGTTCTTGATCAGGTCACCGGAGGCCAGCACGTCGGTCAGTTCGTAGGAGCCGACGATGTGGCCGAGAATCAGTACGCCCCCGAGCAGGGCCAGACCGCCGGCGCCGGTGATCGCCAGCGCGAGACGTGCCCCGTAGCGGGCTTCCTTGCGATGCTGCCAGTAGCTGATTAGCAGGAAGGATGCCAGCGAGGTCAGCTCCCAGAAGATGACCAGGTTGATCATGTTCTCGGAGAGCACAACGCCCAGCATCGCCCCCATGAACATCATCATGTAGGCGAAGAAACGCCCCATCGAGTCATTGGGCGAGAGGTAGTAGCGGGCGTAGATGACGATCAGCAGGCCGATCACCAGTATCAACCCGGTGAACAGCAGCGACAGGCCGTCGAGGCGGAAACCGAAGGACAGCCCGGCGGCCTCGATCCAGGCATGCGAGGTGGCCACGGGCATTTGGCTGATGTGCAGAGCGACCAGCCAGGAAAAGATTGCAAGGGTCAGTAGCGTGACGCCACCCGCCACCCAGGCGGCCGCATAACGGTTGAATCGGGCGCTCCAGGCGGCCAATGGGGCGGCCAGGAACGGCAGCAAGACGACTGCGGCCAAGAGTTCGATCGCGTTCACGAACACCGTCCTTATGCGGGTGGAATGAAGCCTGAACCATTTTCGGTTCGGCTGCCCGATGGGCACAATTAGTGCGGAATCCTAACACACAAATGCGCCGGTTAGCCCGGTTCAGCCGCCACAGCATCGCGTTTGCGTGCCACTACACATATTAATTTGCGGGCGCGCGCGAAAGTGTCGGCGGCGCACTCGGTCATGACATTGGTGATGATCCTGGCCGGATTGGCGGGTAAATCACGCGAGCCCGGCCATAGTGATAGACTTCGCCTTTCCTGAGGAGCCTCTGCACGAATAGCAATACGACTCTGCAAGCCAGAGTGGCGCTGCAATCCGTGCAGGGGTTCGATAACCCATCCGTGGCCCGTCGGTGCGTTTGAATGGCGCGACCGGCCCGCACACCGCCCGAACCGGGTCGATGCCGGCCACGGCGATCAATGGCAGACCGTTTTGTCAGACAACGTGACACCAACCCAGACCCGAATCCCCGCCGAGACCCACGGCATTTCGTTGAATGACCTGAGCGACAACGCCCGGTTCGTCCTCGAGCGCCTGCACGAGGGCGGTTTCGAGGCCTACGCCGTTGGCGGTTGCGTCCGTGACTTGTTGCGCGGCCGGAGCCCGAAGGACTTCGACGTGGTCACCGATGCCCGCCCGGAGCAGGTCAAGCGGCTTTTCAAGCGGGCGCGCATCATCGGCCGGCGTTTCAAGATCGTGCATGTGGTCTTCCGTGATGAACTGATCGAGGTGACGACCTTCCGCGGTGGAGATGCCGGCGAGATAAAGCGCGCCGACGGCGGCATGATTACCCGTGACAATGTCTTCGGCAGTATCCACGAGGATGTCTGGCGGCGTGATTTCTCCTGCAACGCGTTGTACCTTGACTTCGCATCGGGCGAGCTGATCGACTATGTCGAAGGCCTGACTGACATTCACAGCGGTCGACTGCGGGTGATTGGAGAGCCTGAGTCGCGCTACCGCGAGGACCCGGTCCGAATGCTCCGGGCTGCGCGCTTCGCCGCCAAACTCGGCTTTCATCTCACACCTGACAGCGAGAAGGCGATCGCGCATTGCCGTGAGACGCTCAGCGATATTTCCCCCGCTCGCCTGTTCGACGAGACCGTCAAGCTTTTGCAAGGGGGGGCCGGGCGGCAGACCGTGCTCGAACTGCGGCGTCTAGGGTTGCTCGAATACCTGTTTGATGGACTGGCGACCTGGATTGAGCCCAATGACGCGGCGAGCGACTGGGTGTTGATCGAGCCGGTGCTTAATGCCACCGACGAGCGGGTCGCCAAGGGCCTGCCGGTCAACCCGGCTTTCCTATTCGCCGGGCTATTCTGGCGCATGCTGGGGCGCCACCGTGTCCAGTGGATGCACCAGCGCGTGCCGGCCGAGGATGCAATGTTGCTGGCCGCCGACGAAGTCCTCGCCGTGGCCGCACGACGTCTGATGATCCCACGTCGTTTGGCCGAAATCATCCGCGCGATCTGGACGCTGCAGCCGGATCTCGAGCGTCACGTCACGCCCCCTGGTGCCGAGGGAAAGAACGTGGGCGAGGACACGCTGACCGATGAGCAGCGCGCCCTGACCGAGGCGCCGTGGTTCCGGGCGGCAGTGGATTTTCTTTGCCTGCGCTCATGGACCAACGAGGTCGACGAGTCGGTTTGCTCCTTCTGGCGCCGTCATGCCCCTGAGCGCGGCAGCCGGGACGAGGCACCTATCGAGGCGCTGCAGCCGTCGGATTTCGGTAAGCAACGTCGCCGTCGTCCCCGGCGGCGCAAGCCGGGCGGCAAATCGCAGTCCGCCGGTCGCTGATTCCGGGTGCACTGATGGTTAGGGAAATCGCGACCATCGGCTTGGGTGCCAATCTCGGTGACCCGGTCGATCAGATCGAACGGGCGGTGGAGGCGATCGACAGTCTGCCGCTTTGCCAGGTGCGCGCGGTCTCTGGCCTCTACGCCAATCCGCCGATCGGCCCGCAGGATCAGCCGGACTACATCAACGCGGTCGCCGAGATCGAGACCGCGTTGGCGCCAGAGGCGCTGCTCCGGGCCCTCAAGGGCCTCGAGCGCGCCGCGGGCCGCTCCTACACGCGTCACTGGGGCGAGCGCATGCTGGATCTCGATATCCTCGCCTTCGGCGATCGCCAGATAGACTCCCCGGGACTGACGGTGCCGCATCCGGAGATCGCCCATCGGCACTTCGTGCTGGCTCCTTGGCTCGAGATCCGACCGGACGTCCGCCTGCCCGGTGGCGCCCCACTGGCCGGCCGCTTGGAGGCGGTTGCCGACCACCCTCTGCGCTTTTTGCGGGGCATGCACTGGCAGCGCCGCGGCGAAGAGACCTGCGCAGCCGGTCGGGTTCGGGCCCGCCCGGCCGACCATCTGAGTGACGGCAAGGACTCTCGTACCACCGCTACGCGGAGATCGACATGACCCGTTCCCGACTGCGTCAGGCCAAGATTGATCGCACACCCATCGCTATGCTGACGGCCTACGAGGCCGGCTTCGCGCGCGTCGCGGCCGCGGGCGGTGTTGATGCCTTTCTGGTGGGCGACTCGCTTGGAATGGTGGTCCAAGGGCAGCGTGACACGCTGGCCGTCTCGGTCGACGACGTTGCCTACCACACGGCCATGGTTCGCCGTGGCGTGGGTGATGCGCTGGTGATCGCCGACATGCCGTTTCTCAGCGATGCGTCAGTCGAACGGGCGTTGGATGCCGCCGCGGCGCTGATGGGTCAGGGCGGTGCGGACATGGTCAAACTCGAGGGCGGAGCCGAGAAGGGGGACATCGTGCGCTCACTGACCGACAATGGGGTGCCGGTATGCGGACACGTTGGGTTGTTGCCCCAGCGCGTGCGCAAGCTGGGCGGTTACCGTGTGCAGGGCCGTGAGGCGGCCGATGCCCGCCGCATCCTCGAAGACGCCCAGGGCTTGGTCGCTGCCGGCATCGACCTGTTGGTGGTCGAATGTGTGCCCAGCGAACTCGGTCGCGCGCTGGCCGAGGCGGTCGATGTCCCGGTGATCGGTATTGGTGCCGGCGCGGATACCGACGGTCAGGTGCTGGTGATGCACGACATGCTGGGCCTGACCGAGAAGCCGCCGAGGTTCGTGCGCGACTTTCTTGTCGAGGGCGGGTCGATCCGCGGGGCATTCGCCGCCTACGTGGAGGCCGTGCGCGAGCGGCGTTTCCCCACCGCCGAGGAAAGCTTCTGATGGAGGTGATTCGTGACATCCCCGAGCTGCGCGACTGGCGTGAATCGGTTGCATTCGATGCCCGACGCGTGGGTTTTGTGCCGACGATGGGTAACCTGCATGCCGGCCACCTGGCGCTGATCGATCACGCCAAGCGACGTGCGGACGTGGTGGTCGTGAGTATTTTCGTCAATCCGCTGCAGTTCGAGGACCCGGATGACCTGGCGCGTTACCCACGCACCGAGGCGCGCGACCTCGAGCTGCTCGAACGCGCCGGGGTGCCCGCGGTGTTCCTGCCCATTGAGCCCGAGCTCTATCCCCATGGTCAGCACAACATCGTCCGCGTCGATGCCGGCCCGCTGGGTCAACGCCTTGAAGGCGCGGCCCGCCCGGGGCACTTCACCGGCGTGGCGACCGTGGTGACCAAGCTGTTCAACCTGGTGCGCCCAGACGTGGCTGTCTTCGGCGAGAAGGATGCCCAGCAGGTGGCCGTGATCCGTCGCCTGGTGACGGACCTCGATATGAGCGTGGAGTTGGCGATCGAACCAACCCATCGGGAGCCCGATGGTCTGGCAATCAGCTCGCGCAACCGGTTTCTCGATGCCGAGCAGCGCCGCCAGGCCCCGGCGGTGCATCGTGCCCTCAAGCGCGCCGCCGAGTCGCTGGCCGGCGGCCACACCGTAGCCGCTACCCTGGCCGGTGCGCGGCATTGGCTGACCCAGCAGGGCTTCGCGGTCGACTATCTGGTCTACTGTGATGATGAGCGTTTCGAGGAGCAGGCTCGGTTGGTCACCCACGGGCGGCTGCTGGTAGCAGCGCGGCTCGGTCGCGTCCGGCTGATCGACAACCTGGCTTTGCACAGCCCGTATCCGGCAAGCGTCGGGAGCGATCGCTAGACGGGTCTTTCCCCATCACGATCCGCTCCGATTTACGTCGGAGCGTCAATTTCGGCACAATACGCGTCTGTCTCGCCGCCCGGGGCCATGATTCTGGGCGACCCTTCCGGTCCCGATGCCGATACGCGAGGCGGTATATCTACTACCCGCCCATACAGCGCAGCCGTCTATGAATCCGAACTATCTCGACTTTGAACAGCCGATCGCCGAACTCGAGGCCAAGATCCGCGAACTCCAACTGATGGACGACGATCAGGGCCTGGAAATCGACGAGGAGATCGAGCGGCTGCGCACCAAGTCGACGGATTTGACGCGATCGATCTTCTCGAATCTCGGCGCCTGGCAGGTCAACCAGCTGGCACGTCATCCGCAGCGCCCGTACCTGGCCGACTACCTCGAGCATGTGTTCACCGATTTCCATGAGTTGCACGGCGACCGCGCCTTTGGCGACGACCCGGCGATTATGGGCGGCATGGCGCGGCTCGATGGCCTGCCGGTCATGGTGATCGGTCAGCAGAAGGGCCGGGACACCAAGGAGAAAATCCGTCGCAACTTCGGCATGCCACGCCCCGAGGGCTACCGCAAGGCCAAGCGCCTGATGGAACTTGCCGAGAAGTTCGGCCTGCCGGTGCTGACCTTTATCGACACGCCCGGCGCCTACCCGGGCATCGATGCCGAGGCCCGCGGTCAGAGCGAGGCCATCGCACGCAACCTCTACGTGATGGCCGAGCTGGAGACGCCGATCATAGTCACCGTGATCGGCGAGGGCGGCTCGGGCGGCGCGTTGGCGATTGGCGTTGGCGACCACGTCATGATGCTGGAATACAGCACCTACTCGGTGATCTCCCCGGAAGGTTGCGCCTCGATCCTCTACAAGAGCGCCGAGAAGGCCCCGGAGGCGGCCGAGGCGCTTGGCATAACTGCCGAGCGTCTCAAGGAGTTGGGCCTGGTCGACGAGGTCATTCCCGAGCCCTGTGGCGGGGCGCACCGCAACGTACCGGCCATGGCACGATCGCTCAAGACGAGCTTGAAGAAGGCCGTGCTCGCAAAGGTCGATCGACCCACTCAGGCGCTGCTCGAGCGTCGTTACGAGCGACTGATGAGCTACGGTGAGTACACCGAGCGCTAGTCCGGCGATGTCGGGCGAGGTGTCCGGTTTGGATGGGATGCCCCGCCCGGGCGGCCCGCCGCTGACCTCCCACGTCATGCTCGCCAGCTCCGGCGGGCGCGATTCCTTGGGTGCGCTGGTCCGTCTGTCGCACTGGCGCGACGAGGGGCGCTTCGCGCGCCTGTCGGTGATTCACGTCGATCACGGCTTGCACCCGGACGCCCCCGACTGGGCCGAGATCGCCCGGGAGCAGACCCAGGCCCACGGCTGCCCTTTCGAGTTGTGCCGGGTGACGGTCAAACGCGCGTCGGTCGGATCGGGCCGCGGTTCGACTGAGGCGGCGGCGCGGGATGCGCGCTACCGGGCGCTGGACGCTGCGATGACCGAAGCGGCCTCCAACGACCCCGACCATCTCCCCGTGCTCGTGACCGCCCACCATGCCGATGACCAGGCCGAAACCATCCTGTTGGCCTTGATGCGCGGGTCCGGCGGTCAGGGGCTTTCGGGCATGTCGGCTTGGCGCTCGCGCGGGGCGTTCGCCCATTGGCGCCCCTTCCTGGAAACGCCCCGCGATGAACTCGAGGCAGTAGCCCGCAGTAGCGGACTGAGCTGGGTCGACGACCCGGCCAACGATGACCCCGGATTTGCCCGCAATCACCTGCGCCATTACGTCCTGCACGAATTGCGGACCTTCTGGCCGGACGCTGTCGGCCGAATTCGAACCAGTGCCCAGCGACTGGTGATGGAGCAGGGCCTGCTTGGCGAGTTGGCCGAGATCGACGCCGACCAGTCACTCGACGGTCCGACGCTCGACTGGGGCAAGGCCGCGGCACTGCCGCCGCATCGCCAGTGCAACCTGTTGCGCCAGTGGCTCGCCCGCCTGGGTTGCCTGCCCCCGCCGCCTGAACGGCTGGGCGAATGGCTGACCCAGTTGCGCCGCGCCGCGTCCGACCGCCAACCGCTGCTCGAATGGCCGGGTGGCCAGCTGCGCCGCTATCGCGACCAAATCCATTGGCTGCAGGTCTTGCCCGAACCGACGCGAGCGGTCGATTGGCCGGTCGACCAGCATTGCCTGGTTCTCGAGGGCGGGCGTGAAATCTGCCGCCGGCCGACTCGCGTCGGTGGCGACAAGGGCGTCCTGCTGAGGCAATCCGTCGACGAGTGGCGCGTGCGGCAGGTGGGCGGTAGCGAACGATTGCGTCCGGCCGAGGCTCGTCCAAGCATGCCGATCAAGCAATGGTTCCAGGATCAGGGCATCCCGCCCTGGGAGCGGCCCGCGGCAATCGGGGTGGAAATCGGTGGGCAGCTGGCCGCCGTCCTAGCTTGCGAGCACTGGCTGGTGGATGCGGCGTTCCAGCCGCAAGCGGGTGACCCCGCCTGGGCACTGGTCGAGGGATGCCAGTCAGGTCAGGTCTAGCCGTTCTGCACTTCGATGTGTATGCGTCGAGATCTCCCGGCCTTTTCCAGCGTCACACTGAGTACACCATTGCGATAGGTCGCCTTGGCGGAGTTGGTCTTGACCGGCGCGGGTAGTGGAAACAGTCGCGCGAATCGGCCATAGGCGCATTCGGCCACGTGGTGCTCGCCTTCGCGGTGTGCCCGCTCGACGTCTTTTTCGCCGGCGATCCGCAGATGATCGTCGACCACCTCCACCTTGATGTCATCGCGCTCCGGTCCCGGGGCCTCCAGGCGCACCTCGATGTGGGCGTCCTAGTCGAACACCTCCACTAGCAGCAATCCCCAGCCGATATTGCGTCGATCGAGGTCGCGGCCTTTCTCGGCCGACTCGCGGTAAGGCGGGTGATGGCCTGGCCTGCCGCATCGGTCAGCCGGTGCCAGCCCTCGGTAATGGAAGTGCCAATCTGCTCGAAACGATCACGAATGCGGTCGATTGCGGCCATGTATTATCTCCCGTGATCTGATTGCTCTACCCAAGAGGATTGGCTCCGGATCGATGTTATTCAGATGCTTATCTCGCTTTATTAAAGCCGTTCGACTAGCTCTTGTGGCAGGCTGTATGGCTCTGCCTTTCGCT
>JAWLFB010000079.1:0-7325 GCA_041685825.1 Guyparkeria sp.
GCCAAAGAGCGACTGGCATCAAAGTCCTTCATCAGGGCGATCCATTCCTGGTTGATCGCCGGCTCAAGCCAACAGGCATAACGACTGAGGCTGTCCCAGATGGACACCGGGACCCTGAACGTGCCCAACTCGGACAGGGTCTCCAGGTCCAGGCGAACCGGCCCCGACCGGATCCGCTTGCCCCCGAGGCCACCCTCGAAGATCTGGCGATCACTACCTGGCCATGTGGTGTAAGTCGTCGGCATCTTGAGGATGGTGCGCCCCGCATCCCGAATCGCGCGCAAGACGGTGGCGCCCTGGACTGGATCGAGGAAGGGGCTACCAATGCGCAGGTCGGCCGGAGACACGTTGGCAAGCGCTTGGAAATCACGGGTCACGAACCCGAGCCCGCGGTTACCCGGCGTTTGGCGCAATTGATGTCGCAGGATCAGGGGGTGGTAGAGCTTGATCCAGTACAAACCGACCGCACCGAGGGGCAAGGTCACCCACCCCTCGTCCCGAGACAACACGACCCCGGGGGCGCTATCGGCGAGTCGGGCCAACGTGCGCAGGAGCGCCAGCTTGTACGTAGACGCCTTGCTGTCGTTGACGATGACGTGCCGGAGCACCGGCAGCGCGCCAGTACCGTCATCGGGTAGGCGGTACGCGTGAAGCTGCCATTGAACCCCGCGACCGAGTCGGTCCTCACTTCGGTTTCCCCGCAGGGGAATCAGCGCGTAGTCCTGTGCCCAAGCGTCAAGCTGGCTCGCATTGACGGGGTGGAATACCCGATCGTCACCGCTCTCTCCGACGCGGTAGGTGATCACCAGCAATCCGCCCGGGGCGAGTAGAGAGGCCAGCACCCTCAGGGCGCGAGATTGCTCGTCCGGGCGCAGGTGCATCCAGACGGCCGACACGAGGATCAACTGATAAGCCGTCCCGAGGCTACGAACCTTCTCCAAGGCCGGCAAGGTATCGTCCAGCCAGGTGACATCGCAGCCCGCCGTGACCTCGCGACCGAGGGCACGCAAGTTCGCAGCGGGTTCAACCGCACAGACCTGCCAACCACGTTCGGCTAAAGCCCGGGCGTCTCGACCACTTCCCGCACCAACATCCAGTGCCATTCCCGACTGCTCGGGCAATAGATCCAGCCAGTCTGCATGCACGTCCTCGAATACCACCGATTGGTATTGGGAAAAGTAACGCGATGCCTGCTCTTCGTAAGGTAAAAACGACATAGCGACTCGACTCTCGAATTGGGTAATTCCCGAATAGCCCCGTGCAACGTTCTCACCCTGGGGAAGAATGTCCTCACTCAAGTGGGTGCGATCCGTGGCTGAGAGCACAATGCAAAACGCCACCTCGAAAGGTGGCGTCGGATGACTCCCGGCTGGTTCAGTTCATGGCTGCCCCGCCCGTCACTCCTCCACGAAGGGCCTCTCTGGCCGCCCGCTCCTGGATCTCTGGTGTTCCGGCCACGTCGCGGAACATCGACATCGAGCCGATCAGTGCCGAGGATTCGTAGGGAATGAAGATCCGCTCGCCGTCTTTGGCGATGTTCGGCAGTTGCTTGATGTAGGTCTGCCCAAGCAGGTATCCCACCACCGTTTGCTTGTTCTCGTCGGTATCGCCCAGCGACTCGAGCACCAGCGAAATCGACTTCTGCTCACCTTCTGCCCGAAGGATCGCCGCCTGCTTGTCGCCTTCGGCGGTGAGGATGGCCGCCCGCTTCTCACCCTCGGCAATGGCAATCTGGGACTCGCGCTCACCGTTGGCCTCGGTGACCGTTGCCCGGCGCTTTCGCTCGGCGGCCATTTGCAGGCGCATCGCCTCCTCGACCTCTTGCGGCATGGTGATGTCCTGGACTTCGACGCGGGAAATCTTGACGCCCCACTTCGATGCCGGCTCTTCCATCGCCGCCTGGATGGCATCGTTGACCTCGCCACGCGACTCAAACAACTTGTCGAGTTCCATCTTGCCGACTACGGAACGCAGCGTGGTCTTTGCCAGCACTTCGACCGCCTGGCTCATGTTCTCGATCTCGTAGATCGCCCGAACCGGATCGATGATCTGGTAGTACAACGCGCCATTGATCTTCACCGTGACGTTGTCGGTCGTTACGACCGGCTGGCCGGGGAAATCCATGACGGTCTCGCGCCGGTCAATCCGCTTCTCGTAGGACCCGATGGGCTTGTATTCCTGGCCGACCTTCTCGTAACGGATCATCTGGATGGCCCGCGGCTTGTCGAGGAACGGGATGATGACGTGGATACCGCTCTCGAGAGTCCGGTGAAAACTCCCCAAGCGCTCGATCACCATGACCTCGGACTGCTGAACGATCAGCAAGCCCTTGATGACGATGAAGATGCCGACGGCAAACAGGATCAGGGCAATGACGAGCCCGGCGGAAACACCCATTGAGTTACTCCTTGGTGGTTGGGTTTCGGTCAGTCGGTTGGTTGGACGAGTGCCAGGGTGCCGTCGAACCGCATCAGCATGACGAGATCACCTGGACTGATGGAGGCCTCGGAGGGTTTGCCCGCGTCGTCCACTGGCTGGATTCGATACAGGTCACCGTTGACCTTGATTGCGTTGATGCTCTGATCGAAGTTCATCGTCTCGACGCGGTATCGCTTGCCGGTTTCCGCCCCGGCCCCAGTGGTGCCGTACTTCACCCCCTTGGGGCTGAACATCGGACGAATCTTGTAGATCGCCAGGGGCACCAGGATGCCCGAGGCCACGCCCATCACGATGAGTTGGCCGGTAAGGCTAAGGTCAACGACCACGACCGCCAGCGCCGTGAGAAGCGCGGCGATACCCAACGCCAGCAGAACGAATGCTCCTGTCAGTAGTTCTGACAGCGCCAGCAGCAGGCCAATAACTGCCCATGCCCAGGCGGGGGAAAATCCTTCCATCGACTCGTCTCTCTTGCTTGTGCCATCGCCTTTTAAATGGTTTGAACCATTGCGTTCGGGGACTTTAGCAGCCCTCGACCCGCTCACGGTCAGAAAAGTAGTTTGAACCCTGGGCCGTGCGATGCTTTGCAGCCTTGTAAAGCCCGTTCCGGTCGGCTAGTTCGACGGTTTCTACCCGGATCATTCATTGAGTCATGGGATGCGCAGTTATTATGGGTGCCTGTCCCTATTCTCATGGACCGACATGATCAGCACATTCATTGAGACAGGTACTTTTCATTGGCGCTGGTGCACATATGCGAGGGGCATTCAAACGTCTCGGGTGGCGACGAAGGCCATGAGGAGCACACAGAGGAAACGATCCAAAGACAGCCGAGAGCGTGACAGGTTAAAAGTAGGGACAAACCTGCCGATGCCAAACGTGATGACGATCGTCTTGACTACTGGATCAGGCGGTTGAATCTTGGGGAACGAAAAAGGCCGCAGCGATGAAGGCTGCGGCCTAGCGTTTCTTCCAACTTCCTACCACGTCCCCAAAGGCCTAGGAACGGATAGTTGGAGTGAGAAAACAGCGGTAAGACGGCGCTTTCCCAGATTGTTTGGTGGAGCCAGGCGGGATCGAACCGCCGACCTCCTGCGTGCCACGCAGGCGCTCTCCCAGCTGAGCTATGGCCCCTCGTGCCCGAGGAATGCGCGCATTGTACAGGCACGACGGGCACTGTCAACACCCTGTCTCCGGGATTTGCACCGATCCCGACAAGCACTTGACCCTCGTCGATGAGCAAGCGACGCCTCGGGTCTAATGACGTGCATGCCGAGCAACGTGCCGGTATTTTGGTTACATTACAGCCAATCGATCGGGTAGCCGAGCCCTCCTGCCCGCACCACCCTTTATAACTTATGAGGTACGACATGACGGAGACCAAGGGCCCGAGCGTTCTCTTTATCTGCATGGGCAACATTTGCCGCTCACCGACCGCCCACGCCGTATTCGAACGGCTGGTCGAGCAGGCAGACCTGGCCGACCGTATCCGCATCGATTCGGCGGGCACCCACGCCTATCACGTCGGCAATCCGCCCGATGAGCGCGCCATGCGTGCCGCAATGGCCCGCCAGTACCGCATGGACCACCTCACGGCTCGCCAGGTCCGCCCCGATGACATCGCCGCGCACGACTACGTGCTCGCCATGGATCTGGCCAACCTAGAAATCCTTCAGTCACTGGCCGACGAGGCGCTGCGTGACAAGCCGCACCTGTTCATGAGCTACGCGCCGGACTACGGCCTCGACGAGGTGCCAGATCCGTATTACGGTGGCGGCAATGGCTTCGAGCAGGTGCTCGACATGGTCGAGGCCGCCGCCGGCAACCTGCTCGAGGACATCCGCCGCCGCCACCTCGGCTAAACCGGCAAGCCCAGGTCCCTGCCCGCTCTCCTGCCCAGCGGATAGGCGAGCCGCCAAAGAAAACGCCCCGCTTCGATCAAAGCGGGGCGTTTTTGTTTTCGGCGATGGCGAAGGGATCAGCGCTCGCGCTTCTCCTCGTCGCCCGACGACTCGCCACCGGCCTGCTGCTCGGAGGCATCCACCTTTTCGGTCTCTGGCGCCCGGGTCTCGACCACCGGCGTCTTTTCCGCCGGTTTCTCGGCCGCAGGCTCGGTCGATGCCGGCTCGGACTCGGCTTTCACATCCGCAGCGCTCGATGCCGGCGGCTTGGTCTCGATCGCCGGTTTGGACTCGACATCGCCCGAGTCCTCGCGATCAGGCGTCGACTCGGCAGCCTTTGGTGCCTCGGTCGGCGCCTCTGGCTGTGCCTGCCGCGTCTCGGAGACCGTTTCAGAGGCGGTTTCAGGGGCTTTCACCTCCACCTGACCGGAGGTATCCACGCCGGTTACCGCCTCGGTGGCCACATCAGTACCGGCACTGCTGGGCTCGGCCTTGGGCGCGGCAGCCTTGGCGGTCTTGGGATGACTCGCCTTGACCAAGCGGTCGCTGGTTTCCAGTCGAACGGCAGCGTTCGGGGGCAGATCTTCGGCCACACCCTTCTTCTTAGAGACGTCCAGCGGCAGGCTCTTGCCTTCGCTGATCGGTGCGGTCAACTGCTGCTCAACCATCTGACGCTCGCGCTCGCCCAGCGGTGGCGGCGTACGCGGCTCGCTCTTCGGGCCACGGTCACCACGAGCACGCCCCTTGCCACCAGAGCCACCCGGGCCACCGCGACCGGACTGGCCACCGTCCTTCTTGCCCTCGCCGTCGGAGGGCGGCTTGCCGCGACTCGGCTCGGCCTTAGACTCGGCCGGCTGCTCGTTCTTCTGCTCGGCCTTCTGAACAGCGTCCTGCTGGGCCGGGTTGCCACCGCTGCCGCGACGACCGCGACCGCGACGACGTCGGTTGCCCGACTTGCCCTTGCCCTGACCCTTATCCTTGTCCTGTCCCTTGTCCTGGGAATCGTCGCGGGCGGACTTGGACTTCTCGCCCGCTTGATCGCCGGACTGGCGACGACCGCCGCCCTTGCGACCGGACCGGTCACCGGACTTCTCGCCGCCCTTGCCGGAACCCTTACCCTTGTCCTTGCGCGAACCGGCTTCGGCCCCGTCTTCCTCGTCGGCTCGGGTACCGAAGAGCTGACCCACGACGCGACGCAGCAGGGAAACCGCTCCATTCGCGATCGGGCGTATCGGCGCGCTTTCGGCGGCCGGGGTTGCTGCGGCTGCCGGCGCCGGCTCGGCCGCCCTTGCCGGCTTCTCCGCGGCCGGCTGGGCTGCCCGCGGGATGGTCTGAACCGCGGCCTTCTCCGACTGGCGATGACGCGGCTCCGGCGACGGGGTCTCGACGTTCAGCGGCTCGATCATCTCCTGCACGTCTCGTGCCCGCGCCTCGTTGTCATCGGCGCGCACACGTTCGATCTCGTAGTGCGGCGTCTCGAGGTTGATGTTCGGGATGAGCAGCAGGTCGACGTTGTTCGACTGCTCGATCTCGTTGATCTGGTCACGCTTCTCGTTGAGCAGGTAGGTCGCAACGTCGATGGGCACCTGCGCGATCACGCGACCGGTGTTGTCCTTCATCGCCTCGTCGACCAGCAGGCGCAGGATCGCCAGCGACAGCGATTCGACGGAACGAATGACGCCCTGGCCGTTGCAGCGCGGGCACATGTGTTGACTGGATTCTTCCAGCGAGGCACGCAGGCGCTGACGCGACATCTCCAGCAGACCGAAACGCGAGATGCGGCTGGTCTGCACCCGGGCGCGGTCGTACTTGAGGGAATCCCGCAGGCGGTTTTCCACCTCGCGCTGGTGCTTGGAGGAGCCCATGTCGATGAAATCGATCACGATCAACCCGCCCAGGTCCCGCAGGCGCAGTTGCCGCGCGATTTCCTCGGCCGCCTCCAGGTTGGTGTTGAAGGCGGTGTCCTCGATGTCCTGGCCCTTGGTGTTACGCCCGGAGTTGATGTCGACCGCGGTCATCGCCTCGGCGACGTCGAATACCAGCTCGCCGCCCGAAGGCAGCGTGACGTTGCGCTGATACGCCGATTCGATCTGCGACTCGATCTGGTAACGCGAGAACAGCGGCGTGGGATCGTCGTAGAGCTTGATCTTCTCGGCGACCTTGGGCGTGACCATCTGGACGAAATCCATCGCCTGCTGGTAGATGGTCGGCTCGTCGATCAGGATCTCGCCGATGTCGTTGCGCATGTAGTCGCGCAGCGCCCGGATGATGAGGTTGCTTTCCTGGTAGATCAGGAAGGGGGCCGGACGGCCCTCGGCCGCCTCGTGGATCGCGCTCCAGACCTGGACGAGGTAGTCGAGGTCCCACTGGAGTTCCTCGACGTCGCGCCCCACCCCGGCGGTACGCACGATCAGCCCCATGCCCGCCGGCACGTTGAGCTGGGCGAGCGCGGCCTTGATCTCGGCGCGGTCATCGCCTTCGATGCGGCGCGAAACGCCACCGGCCTTGGGATTGTTGGGCATGACCACCAGGTAGCGTCCAGCCAGACTGACCAGCGTGGTCAGGGCCGCGCCCTTGTTGCCACGCTCTTCCTTCTCCACCTGGACGATCAGTTCCTGACCTTCCTTGAGCGCATCCTTGATGATCGGACGGCCCTTGTCATCGACCGCCTTGGGGTCGAAGTACTCGGGAGAGATCTCCTTGAAGGGCAGGAAACCGTGGCGATTGGCGCCGTAATTGACGAACACGGCCTCGAGACTGGGCTCGATGCGCGTGATGGTCGCCTTGTAGATGTTGGCCTTCTTTTGCTCCCGGGACGGGGTCTCTATGTCGATGTCATAGAGGCGTTGCCCGTCTACGAGCGCAACGCGGATCTCCTCGGAGTGCGTTGCGTTGATCAGCATTCGTTTCATGGAAAAAATCTCGACGTTTCTGCACAAGCCGCGGCTGGCAACAGGCCGCGCGCGACAGGTGACTTGAGTTCAGAGG
>JAWLFB010000020.1:0-28865 GCA_041685825.1 Guyparkeria sp.
CAGTATCAGCAGCGCGTGGACTGGCACGAGCGCATGCCGTCCATGGCTGCCGACTCCGCCAACGACAACCGCGAAGGGTAAGGACAGCACTAATGAGTCAATTCGCAATCCCTTCGGGCTGGGAAGTGGTCATCGGCCTGGAGATCCACGCCCAACTGGCCACTCGTTCCAAGATTTTCTCCGGCGCGTCGACCGCCTTCGGCGCCGAACCCAATGCACAGGCCTGTGTCGTCGATCTTGGCCTGCCGGGCGTGCTGCCCGTGCTCAACGAGGGCGCGGTACGCATGGCTTCGTTGTTCGGTCTGGCCATCGACGCCGAGATATCGCGGGTCTCGAGCTTCGACCGCAAGAACTATTTCTACCCGGATCTGCCCAAGGGTTACCAGACTACGCAGCTGGCGCGACCGATAGTCGTCGGCGGCGCGGTGACGGTTACCACCGGCGAGGGCAAGAAGGCGAAGGAACACACCATTCGCGTGACGCGCGCCCACCTCGAGGAGGATGCCGGCAAGTCCTTGCACGAGGATTTCCACGGCATGACCGGTATCGACCTCAACCGTGCCGGCACGCCCCTGATCGAGATCGTCTCCGAGCCGGACATGCGCAACCCCGAGCAGGCGGTTGCCTACGCCCGCAAGGTGCACGCGATCGTCCAGTACCTGGGTATCTGTGACGGCAACATGCAGGAGGGTTCGTTCCGGGTCGATGCCAATGTCTCCGTACGCCCAGAGGGCGACGAGGAACTTGGTACCCGTACCGAGATCAAGAACGTCAACTCGTTCCGCTTCCTCCAGCGGGCGATCGAGTTCGAGATCGAACGCCAGATCGACCTGCTCGAGACCGGCGGCGAGGTGGTCCAGGCCACGCGCCTGTACGACCCGGACCGCGACGAGACCCGCCTGATGCGCACCAAGGAAGAGGCGGACGATTACCGCTACTTCCCTTGCCCGGACCTGCTGCCGGTGGTTCTCAGTGAGGCGACCATCGAGTCCTGGCGCGCCGAGTTGCCCGAGTTGCCGGATGCCAAGGCCGAACGTTACCAGTCCGAGTACGGGCTGAGCGCCTACGATGCCGGCGTGCTCACCTCGAGTCGCGCCACGGCGGAGTACTTCGAGGCGGTCATCGCCCGCGAGGGCAGCGACGCCAAGCTGGCGGCAAACTGGGTGATGGGCGAAGTCGCCGCGCTTCTCAACCGGCTCGAGTGCGAGATCGGCGAATGCCCGGTCCTGGCCGAAAAGCTGGCCGATCTGCTTGGGCGGATTGCCGACGGGACGCTGTCGAACAAGCTTGGCCGCGAGGTTTTCGAGGCCCTGGCCGAGCAGGGCGGCTCGGTCGACGATATCATCGAGGCACGTGGCCTCAAGCAGATCTCGGACACCGGTGCGATCGAGGCGATGGTCGACGAGGTGATCGAGGCCAACCCGGGCCAGGTCGAAGCCTATCGGGGCGGCAAGGACAAGCTGTTCGGCTTCTTCGTCGGCCAGGTGATGAAGGCGGCCAAGGGCAAGGCCAACCCGCAGGCGGTCAACGAGGTGCTCAAGCGTCGCCTCGGTGGCGACTGAGAGGGCGAGCGAACCGTCGCGCATCAACCGGGGGAATCCCATGAGCGAGATAACCGGCAAGTCGGAATCGATCGACTGGCAAAGCCTGCCGCAGGGTGATGAGCTGTTCCGCTTCTCCTTCGAGGATGGGCGGGTGCGTGGGGTCTCCCTGCGTCTGGAGCCCACCTGGCAGGCGGCGATCGAAAACCATGATTACCCGCCGGCGGTGGCGAGTCTGCTGGGACAAGCCGTCGCCGGGGCCGTGTTGATGGTTGCCAGCCTCAAGTTCGAGGGGCGGTTGGTGCTGCAGTTCGCCGGCCGTGGTCCGATCAGTTTGCTGGTGGTCCAGGTGACCTCGGATCGACGCTTTCGCTGCATGGCCAAGTGGGACGACGAGCGGCTCGAGGGCGCGAGCGAGCACTTGGAGGATCAGCTCGGGCGCGGTCAATTGGTGCTGACGATCGAGCCCGAGGATGGCGCGCGGTACCAGTCACTCGTGCCGATCGCCGGCGCCGGTCTGGAAAACGCCATCGAGGGGTATTTCCAGCAGTCCGAGCAATTGCCGACCCGGCTGGTGCTGGCGGCCGACGGCGAGGTGACCGCGGGCATGTTGATCCAGCAGATGCCCGAGACCGGTGGGATCGTGCCCACGAGTGGATCGGCTGCCCGCGAATTCGAGCACGTGGGCAAGCTAGTGGACACTCTGGTCGGCGAGCCGGGGCGGGCGGAGATGCGTCAGGTGTCCGCGCCACAAATCCTGCACCGACTGTTCCACCAGGAAGCCCTGCGTATCCATGATGTGTCGCGGGTTTCATTCAATTGTGGCTGCACCCGTGAGGGTGTCGGCCAGATGCTAGCCAGCCTTGGACGGGAAGAACTCGAGGCGACCATCGACAGTGACGAGACGCCGGGACTCGCTGAGATTCGTTGCGATTTCTGCGGCAGCCTGTACCGCTTCGATCGGGTCGACGTCGAGCAATTGCTTACCAGCGACAGTGTCGAGCCGCCCGAGTCCACGCGTCACTGACGCCGATGTTCCCGCCCTCTGGTCGGCCGTCGTGAACGCGGCCATACTGGAAGCTGTTTCCGGCCTGTCCATAAAGATCACTCGGTGTATTGCATGACGTCCGGCCGCGCCTCCGACGCTTTATCCCAACCAGACCCCCTTGTCGACGAGGTGTCCCTCGATACCCTGTTCGGCGAGGTCCGTCGACATATCCTCGATCGCCAACACCCGATTTCGGGGCTCTTGCCGGCCAGCACCGCGGTGACCGCTCATGGCGATTACACCGACGCCTGGGTGCGCGATAACGTCTACAGCATCCTCGGTCCCTGGTCACTCGGCATTGCCTGCCGCCGCGCCGGACAGTCGGTCCGGGCCTTCGAGCTCGAACAGGCAGTGGTCCGCAACATGCGGGGGCTGCTGCTCGCCATGATGAGACAGGCCGATCGGGTCGAACGCTTCAAGCACAGCCTGGATCCGATCGATGCGCTGCATGCCAAGTACGACACCGCCACCGGTGAGGCGGTGGTGGGCGACGAGGAGTGGGGGCACCTGCAACTGGATGCCACCTCGCTGTTCGTGCTGATGCTCGTGCAGATGACCGCGGGCGGCCTGACGATCGTGCAGGGTCGTGACGAGGTGGATTTCGTTCAGAACCTGATCTGGTACCTCTCCCGGGCATACGTCATTCCCGACTACGGCATCTGGGAGCGTGGCAACAAGATCAATCACGGCGTGCGCGAGCTCAACGCCAGTTCGCTCGGCCTGGTGCTAGCTGCCCTTGAGGCTGCGGACGGCTTTGATCTGTTCGGTGAGCAGGGCGATGACAGCAGTCGATTGCAGGTGGTGCCCGATGATATTGCCCGTGTTCAGCAGTGTCTGGACTCCATCCTTCCCCGGGAATCGGCCTCGAAGGAAATCGATTCGGCACTACTCGCGGTGATCGGCTTCCCGGCCTTTGCCGCCGGCGACAAGGCGGGGGAGGTGGGCGAACGTATCGAGACCCGGCTGGCCGGGCGTTACGGTTACAAGCGCTTTCTGCGCGACGGACACCAGACGGCGATCGAGGATGACTCCAAGCTCCATTACGAGCCCGGGGAGCTCGAGGCCTTTGCCCGCATCGAGTGCGAATGGCCGCTGTTCTTTACCTATCGACTGATCAACGCCTGTTTTTCCGGGGATCGCGAGACCGCCGCGTCGATCCAGCGTCAGATCGAGCGGGTAGCGGTCTGCGAATGCGGCGCACCGGTGTTGCCCGAGCTTTATTACGTGCCGGCCGAGTCGGTCGAGGCAGAGCGCCATGCCCCGGGCTCCACCGATCGCCTGGCGAATGAAAACCGACCGCTGGTCTGGGCCCAGAGCCTGTGGGTGGCCGGTCGTCTGTTGTTGGCAGGACGTATTCAACCGGACGATCTGGATCCGATTGGTCGTCATCGGCCGCGGCAGGAAACGGCTCCTCCCGCGATCGGGGTGGCGTTGCTGGCCCAGACGCCTTCGGTGGCCGAGCAACTCGAGGTAGCCGGTATTGCACCGATCTCATGGCTGGATCAGAGCCAAACGGACGTGATTCCGGCTAACGTCCTTGTCGAACGATTGGCCTCGGTTGGAGCGAACGCGCGGCTGATTCTGACGGGGCGTCCCAAGCGCCGATTGCTGGGCCTATCGGCAGGGCGGGTGATCACCACCGACACAGGGGATTCCGCGGTGGTTCCGGCCCTGTTCGACACGAACACCTTCCTCCTTGGCCGGGACATCGAGCTGCTGGTCCACGAGATTCGCACAAGTCTTGCCTACTTGGCCCGCTATGCACGCGGTCCGGGTCAGCCGCTATGGACCATTCCGGTTCATGACTGGATGCTCGAGGGGGCGGGCGCCACGACGCTGGTCGCATTCCTCGACAAGCTGGCGAGTGGTCGGGTAGAAGGGGTACGGATCGAGCGTCTGGACGCGTTGGTCAGCTCGGCGTCGCGGTGGCGGCTGTCCGGTGTGCTCCCTGAGGTGCCCACCGAGCCGCCTGTCATTGAAGGGCCATGGGAGTGGGGCGGTGACGTGCCTGCGATCGCCGCCGAGTTGGGCGAAGCGCATTCGGTCGACGAGTTGATCGGGGCCTTCGGGCGCGTGACCGCGCTGGACGAGCGGCTGGCGCTGCTCGGATGGCTGGAGCGGAGCACGTTGCCTGCCGAACAGACGTTCGCCGATGTCAACGGTGAGATGCGCGACTGGGAAGGTCACTGTATCGCCCTGTTGCGGCTTGCGCAGCGAGTGGGTGCCTGGCGTGTGATGCGCCTGTCGGCTGACCTCGCCGGGGTGGTCGACGGATTCCTCGAGGTTGCCTTGATGGATCTGGTCGTGCGTCAGAAGCGGCTGGCCGTGGGGCGCTCCTACAGCCGTTCGGCCGTGATCGACGCGCCGATCTCGAACCGCGAGATCCTGCGGCGTATCCACGCCTATTGCGATGACGATCCACGCGAGCGTTCCCTGACCCAGGAACTCGTGATTCACCTCGGCGCCTGGCTGCGCGCCGAGCCGGATCTGTTCCGCAACGTGATTACCCTGCGTACTGGCCCGCTGCTGCAGATCCTGGTGGCCTTGCGTGCCCGGGAGGGCGCGATGCCGCCGTCGCAGGCGCTGGATGATCTCGTCGGCATGGCGCCGCACGCCCTGAGGGAACGATTGCGCGAGGCAATCGACTGGCGCGACCAACCTCAGCGGCTGGAGGCATTGCATCGACGCGATATCGCCAGCCCGACCCCCGCGTCGGTTGGGACCCAACTGGACAAACTGACGGTGGCCTCGATCCTGGATCGATATGGGTCGGAGGGTGTGGGGCCGCGTGACGAGGCGGGAAGTTCGGTGGATTGGTATCACCATCGTGAGATCGGCGGGGCGATGAGTCGATTGCCCGAGCGATTTTACGAGGGGGTCTGGGACCTGCTCGGCCACGTCCCGACATTGGTGATCGGCAACCGTTTTGACCCGCGCAACGTGCTCGACAGCGTGCTTTATCGTGGCCAGTCGACGGCGCGAGAGCACAACTTTGCTTTGGCCGTCGAGCATCGGCTCAATCGAATCGAGGCATCGGAATACCGGGAATTGAACGTCGAGGCGATCGCCGCGTTGATCGAGATCGTGGCACGAACCCCGGGGCTGTCGATCGAGGAACCGCTGGTGCTCGACGTGGTGATTGGCCACGCCGTCCGTCTCGCTTGGCTCCACGAACACCCCGAAGACGAGGGTCGCTACGACGAGTCACGGGCAGATGCCTGGCAAGCCTTCTACCATCGGTCGCCTCAGGCCGTTGCCCACTGGGTGGGTGCGGCCCTGGATTACTTGCTCATGGCCGACGTGGAATCGGCGAGTGTAATAGAGGAGGCCGGTGGTGATTCTTGCGGGTGACATAGGTGGAACACGTTCACGCCTGGCGCTGTTCGACGCCGATGAGCCAGTGGCCCGATTCGAGCAGACCCTGCCCAGTCGGGATTACGCGGATTTTTCCGGGTTGTTGTCTGCTTTCCTGGAGTTTGCTGGTCGGCATGATGAGGGACGGATTGAGGCGGCCGCGTTCGGTATTGCAGGCCCGGTGCAAGGTGAGGGCGCCGATGCTCGGGTTCAGGCGACCAATCTGCCCTGGAACTTGAAGGCGGCGGCGATCACCAACACGCTCGGCGGCGCGCCCGTGCGGCTGGTCAATGACCTGGTCGCGGTTGGTCTGGGCGCGCTGGCAAGCCCCCTCGATCGGCGAGTGAATCTCAACCCCGAGGGCACCCCGTCCCAGGGGCACGCGGCCGTGATTGCGCCGGGAACCGGACTGGGCGAAGCCCTGTTCTTCCACGACGGGCAAAACCACCAGCCGATGCCGAGTGAGGGCGGGCATTGCGACTTTGGGCCCAACGACGAGCGTGAGGCGGAACTACTGGGCTACCTGCGCGGGCGGTACGGCGGGCACGTCAGTTACGAACGCATTCTCAGCGGCGACGGCTTTTCGTCCCTGTATGCCTTTGCACGTCACGCGGAACTCGGGCGACCTGCCCCGGGTGCCGACGGGCAGCTTTCGGCGGCGTCGGATCCTAATGCTCTGATCACGCAATGGGCCAATCGCGGCGAGGACGACTGTGCGGTGATCGCTTGTCGTTTGTTCGCCCGGATCCTCGGTGCAGAGGCAGGCAACCTGGCTCTCAAGGCACTCCCCACCGGCGGAGTGTTCCTTTCCGGTGCCATTGTCGGGCACGTCCTGCCATTCCTGCGCGAGCAGACGCTCGAGGGCTTTCTCGACAAGGGCCGGTTTGCGACCATGCTCGGCCGTTTGCCGCTGTGGGTGGTGGCCGACGGCGGACTCGGCCTGGCCGGCGCGCGCCAACTGGCCGAGCGGGAAATGGATTCGAGCAGGGGAAAGCAATGAGCCAGGGCGATTTGAGCGGACTGTACGTGATTACTGACACCACCCGGTTTCAGCGCGAGGCGTTGGTCGAGGCAGTGAGCGAGGCCATTCATGGTGGAGCGCGGATCGTCCAGTACCGGGACAAGAGCGTGGATACCGAGCGTCGCCGTGACGAGGCTGCGGCGCTCGCCGAACTGTGTCGGCACCATGGCCGCGTCTTTATCGTCAACGACGATGTAGCGCTGGCGACCGAGGTCGGTGCTGACGGTGTGCATCTTGGGCGCGAAGATGCCCCGTTGAACGACACCAGGGCCCGTTTCCAGGCGGCGGGGCTCGATGCGATCATCGGTGTCTCTTGCTATGCTGACCGCCCTCGGGCCGAGCGCGCCGCAGCGGAAGGTGCTGACTACTTGGCCTTCGGCGCGATGTTCCCGTCGCCCACCAAGCCGCACGCCCCCGGGGCACCAGCGGATGTTCTCGGCTGGGCCCGTGAGCATCTCGGTCGGCCGGTATGCGGCATTGGCGGCATCACAGCGACGAATGTGGGCGATCTGATGACATATCAACCCGACATGATCGCGGTGATCAGCGAGGTGTTCGCCGCCCCCGACATCCGGGCCGCCGCCGAGTCCCTGAGGTGGGCCATGGCGGGCGGCAGGCCCGACCCAATTTAAGAATCAACCACGATCCGGAGAATCCCTAGATGACCGCATCCAACCACGAGCTGTTTGAACGCGCGCAAACCCACATTCCCGGCGGGGTGAATTCGCCGGTGCGTGCCTTTGGTTCGGTCGGCGGCGATCCCGTCTTCGTGAAGCGGGCCGAGGGCGCGCGCTTTTTCGACGAGAACGACCAGTCGTACATCGATTATGTGGGCTCCTGGGGCCCTATGATCCTCGGGCATGCGCACCCCGACGTGATCGAAGCGGTCCGTGAGGCGGCAAAAAGCGGCCTGTCCTTCGGGGCGCCCACCGTCAGCGAGACGCGAATGGCCGACTTGCTCTGCGAGTTGGTGCCGTCGATGGACATGGTGCGACTGACCTCCTCGGGTACCGAGGCGACGATGAGCGCTATCCGGTTGGCGCGGGGTTTCACGGGGCGCGACCGGATCGTGAAGTTCCAAGGCAACTACCACGGTCATTCCGATTCGCTGCTGGTCGAGGCAGGCTCCGGGGCACTGACCCACGGCGTGCCAAGCTCGCCGGGTGTGCCCAAGGCGTTTGCCGACCTGACCACCACCGTCGAGTACAACAACCTCGAGCAGGTGCGTGAGGTGTTCGCCGAAGTCGGTGACGAGGTCGCGGCAATCATCGTTGAGCCGGTCGTCGGGAACATGAACTGCATCCCGCCGGAGCCAGGCTTCCTCGAGGGGCTTCGCCACGTCTGCGACGAATACGGCGCCGTGCT
Source organism: Guyparkeria sp. (assembly GCA_041685825.1). Lineage (GTDB taxonomy): Bacteria > Pseudomonadota > Gammaproteobacteria > Halothiobacillales > Halothiobacillaceae > Guyparkeria. The sequence continues at coordinate 8,330 of JAWLFB010000020.1, forward strand.
GATTTTCGACGAGGTGATGACCGGGTTCCGCGTCGCGCTGGGCGGGGCCCAAGAGCACTATGGGATCAAGCCGGACCTGACGACCATGGGAAAGGTGATTGGCGGCGGCATGCCGGTGGGCGCCTTCGGCGGGCGCCGCGATATCATGGAGATGATCTCGCCGATGGGACCGGTCTACCATGCCGGCACGCTCTCGGGTAACCCGATGGCCATGGCGGCCGGCGTCAAAACGCTCGAATTGATCAGCGTGCCGGGTTTCTTCGACGTCCTGACCCGCCGCACCCAGGGGCTCTGCGACGGCCTGTCGGCTGCCGCGAAGGCGCATGACGTCCCGATGATTACTCAGAATGTGGGTGGGATGTTCGGCCTGTTTTTCACCGAAAAGGACCGGGTCGCCAACTTCAACGACTCGACCGCCTGCGACAAGGAGGCCTTCAAGACCTTCTTCCACGGCATGCTCGACGAGGGTGTCTACTTCGCGCCGTCGTCGTTCGAGGCGGGTTTTGTCTCGATGGCCCACGGCGAAACGGAGATCGACGCGACCATCGCAGCTGCCGAGCGTGTGCTCGCCCGCATGGTTGGTTGAATACAAGGGGCCGGTCCAATGTAAAAAAGGCCGCCGGGACTTTGTTCCGGCGGCCTCTTGACGTCTATGTGGCCGAACTGAGCATCGTGCCCGGTAGGCAATGCGATCGGATTATTGTTCGTCCTCGAGATTTGCGTCCGGGTCCCAGCCGGCATCGCGCGCGCTTCGTACTTGCTTTTCGTAGACCTCCGCATGGCGACGACGCAGGTCATCGGGTAGCAGGCTCGGAATGCCGCCACCGTGCTTGTCCCACTCGGCATTGACCCGGTCGGCCAGTCCCTGCAGACGTCCAAGCTCCCAGCCTTCGCAGGTCTCGTCTTCCGGGATCAGTCCGAACACGCGGGCGTCGAGCACCAGACGCCCATGGAAGGTCATGCCGCCATCTCGGTCATTGTCGATGCCGACGTAACCGTCTTTCGCTGAGTTTCCTCTGCGCTGCATGTTGTACTCCGTCTCTCTTATTCGGATTCGTGAAAACGGGCATCGACCAAGTCGGCGATCCCCTCGATGGCCCGGGTAGCATCCTCGCCCGTGGCGGTGACGGTGATCGTCTTGCCGCAGGCGGCGGCCAGCATCATCAGGCCCATTATTGACTTGCCGTTGACGCGGCGGCCGTTGAACTCGACCTCAATTTCGCTTTCGAACTGTTCGGCGGTTGCGGCAAAACGCGCGGCAGCACGGGCGTGCAGGCCGCGACGGTTGCGCAGGGTCAAGTCCCGATGGCTGATGGTCGGTGTTCTCTCGTTCATGTCCGGTCGGACGCTCCTTCCTGGATAATGCCATCGCGTCCCCCGCTGCGGGCCTTGGCCGTCATCTGGTCGATTGGCAGGCGCGGATAGTTCAGGGCGCGCACCAACATGGGGAGGTTCACGCCGGACAGCACCTGCACGTAGTGCTGGTCACGCAGACGGTGGGCGATGTTCGACGGGGTCGAGCCGTACATGTCGGTCATCACCAGCACACCTTCTCCACTGTCGAGGTCGGCGACTCGACGGCGTGCAGCGTTGAGCAGATCGATCGGATCCTCATCCTGACGGACGTCGAGGTGGTCGAGCCTTGTGGGGAGGCGCTCGAGCATGTCGGTGGCCGTTTCGATCAACTGGCCCCCGATGTCGTTGTGACAGATCAGCAGTATTCCGACGGTCATGGCGGGAGTGCTTCCTCGGTCGCGGTCGGCGAAACACGCATCATACCGAAAAACCGGTTTGAGGCAGGATGCGCCGCGACGGTTCAATGGTTGCCGAGATCACGATGCCGGACCACCAGGTTGGCAAAGGTCGGTCGCAGGTCGCGGGCGATCTGCTCGACGATGTAGACCGAGCGGTGCTTGCCACCGGTGCAGCCGATCGAGCAAGTCAGGTAACTCCGATCACTGTGACTCGCCTCGGTCAGCATGTGAGCGAGAAAGTCCGCGATGCGGGTGCGGGTCTCGTGGGTTACCGGGTGCTGTTCGAGGTAGTCGACGACCGGTTGATCGAGACCGCTGTGAGAGCGCAGTGGGGCGGACCAGTGGGGGTTGGGCAGGAAACGCACATCGAAGAGAAAGTCAGAATCGAGCGGGATGCCGAACTTGAAACCGAACGACTGGATAAGGATGCGCGGCCCGGCCTCTCTCTCACCGATCAGGCGTGCGCGCACGTCCTCGCGCAGCTGGTGGACCGTGGTCAGGCTGGTGTCGATGACTAGGTCCGCGTAGGCACGGATCGGCATCAGCAGTTGTCCTTCGCGCGCGATCGCCTCGACAAGGTTCTCTATCTGGTAGGAGAGAGGATGGCGCCGACGGGTCTCGGAAAACCGGGTGATCAGGCGTCGTCGGTCGGCTTCGAGGAACAGGCTGCTGATCTGCAGTTCCGGTAGTCGTTCTTTGAGTTGATCGATTCGGTCGGGGAGGCTGGCCAGCGATTGTTCCGGGGCACGCGCATCGATGCTGATCGCGATACCGCGGGCGACGATGCCGCCTTCCAGATAGCTTTCGGCAAGATGATCGAGCAGGTCCGGCGGCAGGTTGTCGATGCAGTAGAACCCGCTGTCTTCCAGCGCGGCGAGGGCCACGGACTTGCCGGACCCGGATTGCCCCGTAACGAGTATCAAGCGCGGTAACGGTCTGGTCATGACCAGGGCTCCGGTTTTTCATCGGTTCTGGAGGGAATCTCGCCGTCCGAGAAAAGCCGCGCAATTTGCGGGCTGGCTGGCTGCCCGCCTCGCTGGCGTTCGAGATTGCGCTGGCGAACGATAGTTTCTAGGAGAACGGCAAGGTTGCGTCCCGGTGCCACCGGCAGGCGCCAGACGGGTATGGTCTGCCCGGCGACCCGTTCGTTACCCCGATCACCGAATAGGCGCTCCTCGGCCCCGATGGGACGTCCGGCATCGGCGGCGTAGAGGTCCACGATCAGGCGAAGGTATTTGCGGGCCTTGAGGGCGTTGCTACCAAAGAGTTCACGGATGTCGACAATGCCAATGCCGCGGACTTCGAGCAGGCCAAACAGGCGATCGGGACAGGAACCCGTGACTTCCGCGCCGTGAGCGGTAAAGCACGGTGCGTCGTCCGCGATCAGGCGGTGTCCGCGGCTGAGGAGTTCGAGTGCCACTTCGCTCTTGCCAATGCCCGCCGAGCCGCGGATCAGCACCCCCAGCCCGCCAACCTCCATGAAAACGCCATGACGCCAGTCCTCGTTTTTACTGCCGCACAAGCGTTGCAGTCGGCGCGCGATGGTTTCGTCATCCTCGCTGCTGCTAACGATATGGGTGTCGGCAGGCCTGCTCGGGACCGTGGCGTGCTTGTCGAGCCAGTCGGCAAGCACATCGGCATGTGCCCGGCTGAGAATGATGACGTGTGGCGGTGAGATTGTCGCCTCGGGACCATTGGCTCGCTGCAGGCACTCTTCACCACATTGCAGATAATGACGCAGCGCTGGGGATATTAAAGCAACGCGCGTGGGGATCCACGGATTGGCCGGGCCGATAAGGCGTTGGTCGTCGGCCACCGGCATATCCCAGCCGTAGGGAAGTGCCTGCTGCCAGTCGTTGTCGCCGGCATCGGGGGGGAGGTGGCGGTAGGTGAAGCTCGGGATCATGGCCTGCCCGGGTTCAAGGACTCGAGGGATCGGGCGCCGTCGCCCGGTTCAACTGGCGGTCGCTTCAGCGCTGTCCCTTAGCCACTCTACCATCAGCGCCTGGACGCGCTCGGCGCTCTGGGCTTCCATGATGGTGTCCCGCTCGTCGGGATCGTTGAGATGGCGGGCCAGGCGGCCAAGGATTTCCAGATGTTGCTCGGGGCAATCCTCGGGGATGACCAGGCCGATCACCAAGGTGACGGGGGCACCATCCGGCGCGCCGAAGTCGACGCCCTCTCGCAGCCGGATCAACGCTCCTCGAGGGGTGAGGATGTCATCGACCCGGCCATGGGGCACGGCAATGCCATGTCCGATCGCCGTGCAGCCCAGCCGTTCGCGAGCTACCAGCGCTTCGAAAATGCGGGTGGCGTGCTGGCCGCCCAGTTCGTCGTCGGCAAGCAGCCCGGAGAGCACCTCCAAGACACGTTTGCGGCTCTGGTACAGCTCGTCGATCCGGATGTGATGGATCGGAAACAGCTCGGCAGTATTCATTGAGCACCCTGTCTGTCGACTGGCCGCGAGGATCACTCGCGGGTCGGGGCGAGAATGGTTGAATCGGCGCGCATCATAGCGTGTTGCGCTAGCTGTGCAACACCGATTCGAACGTGGCGAAGGGAGCGATCGATGAGTTTCCTTCCGCCATCCGTCGGCGATTGCTCCGGCGGGAGCGGCTCACCGATGGCTGGTCAGCTTTTCCTTGTGCTTGACGATCTGCCGGTCGAGCTTGTTGATCATGGCGTCGATGGAGGCGTACATGTCGTCGGTTACCGCCTCGGCGTGCATGTCCTGACCACTGACGTGCAGGTTGGCTTCGGCCTTCTGCGCTTCCTTGCGTTCCACCGTCAGAATGACGTGGATATCCACCAGCTTGTCGAAGTGTCGTTCAAGACGAGTGAACTTCTCGTGGACATGGGCCTTGAGGGCCTCGCTAACATCGACGTGATGACCGGTGATGTCTATCTGCATGTGCCGCTCCTTATAAGTGCGTTATATCAGTCGCTTGCGGTCGGTTGATGAGGCAATCCCCATCGCCTCACGGTATTTGGCGATTGTCCGTCTCGCGACGTCGATCCCCTCGTCTCCAAGCATGGTCGCAATCTTGGCATCGCTCAAGGGCTTCTTCGGATTTTCTTCTTCAACCAGTTTCTTGATACGCGCCCGGATGGCGGTGGCTGAGCATTCGCCGCCGTCGCTGGTGCCGACGTGGCTGGAGAAGAAATACTTGAACTCGAAGACGCCCCGGGGGGTGAGCATGTACTTGTTGGTGGTCACCCGGCTGACGGTGGATTCGTGGAGTTCGAGCGTCTCGGCGATTTCACGGAGGACCAGGGGTTTCATTGCGATTTCGCCCTGCTCGAAAAACTCGATCTGTCGGCGCACGATCTCGCGTGCGACGTTCAGCAGCGACTCGTTGCGGCTGCGAAGGCTCTTGATGAACCAGCGTGCCTCCTGCAAGTGGTTCCGGATGTAGGTGGCATCCTTGCCGCGGCTGGAGCGGTCGATCAGGCTGGCGTAGGTCTGGTTCACTCGCAAACGCGGCGCGATTTCCGGATTGAGGTCGACGTGCCAGCCATCCTCGCGATGCGTAACGAGCACGTCCGGCTTGATGTAGTCGGCCGCCGTGTCGCCGATGGACAGGCCCGGACGGGGGTCGAGCGTTTGAATGAGTTTTAGCGCCCACTCGATACGGTCACGGCTGATGCCCAGCCCCTTGGTGACCTTCGGCAGTTCACGCCGGGCGATCGCCTCCAGCCAGTCACCTTGTAGGATCGCGCGCGCATCGGCGGCTGCCGGGTCATCGCCATGGCGCTGGTCGATCTGGATGACCAGGCACTCGGCAAGCGAGCGTGCACCGATACCCACCGGGTCGAGTCGTTGGATGTAGTGAAGCGTGGCCTCGACCTCCTCGACGTCGATGCCAGGCAGTTCGTCCTTGAGCAAGGCGACGAGTTCTTCGAGGGGTTCTTCGAGGTAGCCGGACGGTTCGATGGATTCGATCAGGGCCATGGCGATCCGGCGGTCGGTCTCCGACAGCGTGGCCAGATGGATCTGGCTCAGCAGGTGATCGCGGAGATTGTCCTCTCCGGTCGACTGGGTTGCGAAGGGGTCGTAGTCGTCGCCGGGGGTGTTAGTGCTCAGGGAGGTGCTGCCATCGGACTCGTAGTAGTCCTCCCAAGACGAATCCACCACCAGGTCGTCGTCCGCCGACTTGTCCTTGCGGTCCTCTAGCAGTTCCTCGCCGGCCTGAACGCCCGGGTCCTGTTCCTCGTTACTTTCCGGCTCAGTGGTGTCTTCCTCGACCTGCTCATCTTCGGCGACCTCGAGCAAGGGGTTACTGTCGAGTGCCTGTTGGATCTCGAGGCTCAGTTCCAGAGTAGATAGCTGCAACAACCGAATCGATTGCTGGAGTTGCGGTGTCATCGCCAGCGACTGGCCCAGACGAAGTTCGAGTCCTGCCTTCATGCCGGCCATGTCGAAACCTCCACGATGGCAACGGCGCCTGGTTCGAAGCGAGCCGAGCGTTTGGCTGCCGCTGATGTTGACGGGCCAGGGAACAGGCAATGCAGGGAGAGTGAGCACGCAATTTGCATGAAATCGAGTTTAGCCGATCGAAGGCGCACTATGCCAACGATTTCGCCATGAATATCGGCCTGCCTAGCTGGTTGTTCGGATGTCTGGTGCGGTTCATTAAAGTTTGAAATCGTGGCCCAAGTACACATCCCGCACCGACTTGTTCGCCAACAACTCCTCGGCCGTGCCATGAGCCAAGATCGTGCCGTCGGAGACGATATAGGCTCGCTTGCATACACCGAGGGTTTCGCGGACGTTGTGGTCGGTAATCAGCACGCCGATGCCACGATCACGCAGATGCTCGATAATCCGCTGGATATCGATCACCGAGATCGGGTCGATCCCGGCAAACGGTTCGTCAAGCAGCATGGCGCGGGGATTCGCGGCTAACGCCCGGGCAATTTCCACGCGACGACGCTCGCCACCGGACAGGGATTGACCCTTGGAGTCGGCGATGTGGGTAATGTTGAGCTCCTCGAGTAGCTCGTTGAGTGCGTGGCGACGCGAGGCACGATCGAGATCGCGGCGCAACTCGAGAATTGCAAGGATGTTCTCTCGCACGGTCAGCTTGCGAAACACCGAGGGTTCCTGCGGCAGGTAACCCAGCCCGAGGTGGGCGCGCCGGTCGATCGGCGTGTGCGTGATGTCGCCGCCATCGAGATAGACCGCACCCTGATCGACGCCGACCAACCCGACAATCATGTAGAAGCTGGTCGTCTTGCCAGCACCGTTAGGGCCAAGCAGGCCAACGATCTCGCCGGCTTCGACGCTTAACGACACATCCCGCACGACCGGGCGAGCGCCGTAACTCTTTGACAGGCTTTTGACCTCGAGCAGTGGGCGGTGCTCTCGTTGGGCGGTAGTGGGACGCGATTGGGCGGTCGCCTCGGTCATGGCTGCGTCAGTCCCCACCGGTATCGTCTTTCTCGTTGCGTGGCTGCAGGGTCATCTCAACACGTGCGTTGCCGCCTTCCTCACCGGCTTGGACCTCCTCGGTGCTCAGGTCGTAGGTGATGTGCTCTGAGCGGATCTCGTCACCGGTGCGTTTCAGCCATGCCTCGCCGGTAAGAACCACCGAGCCCTCAGCCGTGCGGTAGTCCGCCTCGCGCGCCTCGCCCTCGACCCAATTACCCTCGTCATCACGCTCGCGAAAGGTGGCTGGACGGCCCTCAAGCACGGCACGCACGAGTTCGCCGTCCTCAAGGTAGAGGGTGGCGCGGTTGCCGGTGGCGTGCAGGCTTCCTTGGTCGATTATCACGTCGCCGGTATAGACGCTGGTACCTTCTTGGTATTTGGTGACCTTCTTGTCTGCCTGAACCTTGACCGGCTTTGTCCGGTCGGCCTGTGCGGCGAGGACCGGCTGCGCACCGAGGCCAATCAAGAGTGACAGGCCGAGTGTCGCGAAACGGGGGGCGTGTGTCCGGCTTGAGCGGATGAAATAGGTCGGCATTTGCATGGTGTGATCTTCCTGCCTTCTCGCCGGCGTCACGGCGGCGTGTCTGCCGTGCCGGGCCCGGGGATTAGTCGGTTTTACCGGTCGAGCCGGGTTGGATTTCGTCGCGGACCTGCCCGGTCTGGGTCAGGACCTTGCTGCCCCAGTCGAGGGCAACCTGTTCGGCATGACTGTGCCACCGCGGCGTGCCGTCCGCGTCAGTTTCGCTTAATTGACCCGGGACGTCCGTCCGCGCTTGGCGCTGCGTGGGGTAGAGCCAAAGTTGCTCAGTGGTCAATTCCAGTTTCCCGCGCTCCCGGAAGGATTCGCGCTGGGCGTGTATCGATCCGGTCAGTTCAACTGTGTCGCCTTGATCTGTCACCGTGCCGCGTTCGGCACGCAGTGTCCATGGGGGTGTTGCCGGATCGGCATCTAGCAGCATGGCCCTCGGGGAGTCGAGTTCGTAGCGATCTCCCGTTGCCGCTTGGTCGAGCTGGATGGCCTGCGCGCTTTCAAGCCGGTAGGCAAGTTGGCCTGCCTCGTCGTATTGCCACGTGGTGGCGTTGTCTAGGCGCTGGGCGTAACCGCTAGTCGTTTCCGTGGGTGGGGCGATCTCGTCGGCGAGGTTGTACCACGCCAGCCAGCCAACCAGGCTCAGCCCAAGCGAGGCAAGCAGGCCGCGACCGACCCGTGGAGATATGGGCCAGCGCATGGTCAGCGGTATCGCGCCAGCACGTCGCCCCACTGGTTACGGGCATCGATCAGTGTGTCGATCAACGCCCGTACAGCCCCGCAGCCACCCGGGGCCGGACTGATCCAGTCGACCCGGCTTCGAATTACCATGGGAGCATCGCTGACTGTTGCCGACAGGCCGGCGCGATTGAGCATCGGCAGGTCAAGGACGTCGTCACCCATCGCCGCTATTTCGTCGAGGCCGATCTCTAGCAGCTGCGCGAGTTCCTCGATTGCCTGTCCCTTGTCGGTCGCGCCAAGCACCACGTGCTGGATGCCCAATGATTTGGCTCGTTGGCTGACGGCCGGTGACGAACGCCCGGTGATGATTGCAACGTCCACGCCCAGCTCCTGAATCAACTTGATGCCATGGCCGTCGCGGCTATGGAAGATCTTGTGTTCCTCGCCATCCTCGGTCAGGTGCAGACGTCCATCGGTCATGACGCCGTCGACGTCGAGAACCAACAGGCGGACCTGCCGCGCGCGTTCGATCCATGTCGTATCACAGCAGGTCATCAGGCTACCCCCGCTCGCAGCAGGTCGTGCATGTTCAGGGCGCCGACCAGATGGTGCTCCTCGTCGACTACCAGCAGCCCGTTGATCTTGTCGCGCTCCATCATCGCCATCGCCTCAGCTGCAAGTATGTTGGCCGGGCAGGTACGCGGGTCGGGTGTCATGGCGCGCTCGATCGGGCAGTCGAGATCGAAGTCGCTTCGATCGAGCAGGCGTCGCAGGTCGCCGTCGGTGAACAGCCCCAGCAAGCGATCCTCTTCGTCAACGACGGCCGCCATGCCGAGTCCACCCGAGGACATCACCAGCAGGGCCTGCTTGACAGTTTGATTCGGGCCCACACGGGGCAGTTGCTCGTCGATGTGCATCACGTCACGCACGTGCAGCAGCAGGCGACGCCCCAAAGAACCACCCGGGTGGGAGAGCGCGAAATCCTCGGGCTGAAAGCCGCGGGCATCGAGCAGAGCGACCGCGAGGGCATCCCCCATGACGAGCGTGGCGGTGGTGCTGGCGGTGGGCGCGAGGTTGAGTGGACAAGCCTCGCGGTCGACGCCGACGTCGAGGTGCACGTCGGCCGACTGTGCCAGCGTCGATTGCGGGCGGCCGGTCATTGCGATCAGGCCGACGCCGAGGCGTTTGATGACGGGCAGGATGGCCAGCATCTCGCCGGTTTCGCCGGAATTTGACAAGGCGATAACCACGTCGCGATCGGTAATCATGCCGAGGTCGCCGTGACTTGCTTCGCCGGGATGGACGAAGAAGGCCGGGGTACCGGTGCTTGCCAGCGTGGCGGCGATCTTGCCACCGATATGACCGGACTTGCCCATGCCGGTGACGATCACGCGACCGTCGCAATCGAGCATCAGTCGGCAGGCACCCACGAATGTCTGATCGAGTCGGGCGGGCAGTGCGTCGATGGCGCGGCGCTCGATGTCGATCACCTCGCGGGCCATGCGCAATAAGTTGTCGGGATGCAGGGCGTTGTGCTCCATTGAGTGTCCGGTCGGCATGCTAAAATTTCTTATTTTCGGAGTATATCAGTCCGACGCGGGGTCATCTCGCGGCACGTCGTGTCCTGAAGGCAGGTGACGGCTGTCGTGGTTCCGGTGTCGGTCGATTCCTTGTTCCAGTCCTGGAGGTGAGTGAATGCAGTCCGAAGCTACGGCCATTCAGGTTGGTCCTGCGGATACGGTGATCGAGCGACAAAGGGAAGCCGCACGGCACCATAATCTGGAGGTGATCTTCCGGGACAGCGATGCCGGTGGGGAGCCGGCACCCGAACTGGCCGTTATCCCACCGGGTGGCTGCTGGATGGGCAGTCGGGCCAATGAACATGGTGCTCGTCCGGTGGAGCAGCCGCGGCACGAAGTGCATTTCGAGCGAAGCTTCGCGATCACTCGTGGCGCGATACGCCGTCGCGAGTATTTCGCATTTCTCGAGGCGAGCGGGCATCGTCGGCCACGACCCTATAGCTGGAATGAACCGGAATTCCCCATGTATAACGTTTCGGCTCGCGATGCCGAGGCCTACGCGCGGTGGTTGAGCGAGGTTACCGGTCACACCTATCGTCTGCCCACGGAGGCCGAGTGGGAGTACGCCGCTCGGGCAGGCACCGACACGATGTTCTGCTTTGGTGATCGCATTCGTAGGCAGGAAGTCAATTGCGCCGGCGGCCTGCACTGCACCCGGGGGCTGTTTCTCTGCGGCATCGGAAAGCCGGTATCGGTCGGTAGCTTGCCTCCCAATGTCTGGGGGCTTTTCGAGGTCCACGGGAACCTGCAGGAGTTTACCCAAGATCACTGGCGCGACGCCTACACCGGCGGGCCGCGTTCCGGGGATCGGGCCTACCAGAGCAGCGAACAGAAAAACCGTTTTCTGCGCGCGGTGCGCGGCGGGTCATGGTTCGACCCGCCCGGGGCGTGCCGGAGCGGCTCGCGGGCGCGGCGCCATCAGGACGAATTCGACCTGAACCTCGGTTTTCGCCTGGTGCGTGAGATCGAGACCTGAGCGACGTGTATCATGCGCGGCCATTTTGTAGTCTCGACCCCTGCATTGACTTCCGAGGTAGCCACCAGCCATGAAGGCGATACATCTAGGTCTGCGCTACCGGCGTTCGCCGGCACTCGAATCGAGCTTTTTCGATCCCGAGATGCCGGCCGAGTGGCGTGTGGCCTTTCTACTCAACGAGCAGGATGCCTTGTGGGTGGCCGGTGACGATCCGGATGTACAGATGGTGCTCGCGGAATTGGACGATTCCCCCACGGGCGTTTTCGTGGTGGTCGAGGATCTGGCCTGGTCGCCGGCTTGGCAGGCGCTGGCCGATGCCGGCCACCACGCCGTGGTGCGCTTGACGGACGAGGTGCCGGTCTGGCGACCCGGTATCCCAAGCGCGCCGACGGTGGTGGGGCTGGTCCCTGCCAGTGACCAACCGGCCGATCTTCATGCCTGGCTCTCGGCCTTTCTGGATCAGGCGCCGGCCGAGGCCGCCTTGTTCGTTGACGGGGAGCCGCCTTCGGTTGCCACAGTGGACCGGTTGCGGACCCTGACGGAGTTGATGGGACGGTGAATAATTCACGTACCAACACCGATATGATCGAGCTCGACGGCGTAACTTTTTCCCGTGGCGCCCAGGTCATCTTCGATGGCGTAGACATGCGTTTTGGTCGCGGCGAGGTCACGGTGGTGCTTGGCCCTTCGGGGACTGGCAAGACGACGCTGTTGAGGTTGATCGGTGGTCAGGTGCGCCCGACAAATGGCCGGGTGCTTGTCGACGGTGCCGAGGTGGCACGTGCTCGACGCAAGGCGTTGTACCTCCTGCGCCGGCGTATGGGCGTGCTGTTTCAGAACGGTGCCCTGTTTACCGACCTCACGGTGGGTGAAAACGTCGCCTTTCCTCTGCGCGCCCATTCCCGTCTGGACGAGGCGCTGATCCGACGTATTGTCTTGTTCAAGCTTGAGGCGGTTGGGCTTCGGTCGGCCCGGGACAAGTATCCGGGCGAGCTTTCCGGGGGAATGGCGCGTCGTGCCGCACTGGCCCGAGCCATGGCCCTCGACCCGGAAATCATGCTTTACGACGAGCCTTTCGCGGGACAGGACCCGGTAAGCATGGGCGTCCTGTTACGGTTGATCCGTCGGCTCAACGATGCGCTTGGCCTGACCAGCATCGTCGTAACCCATGACGTTACCGAAGCGATGAGCATCGCCGACCGGGTGATCGTCATCGCTGGGGGGCGGGTCATCGGGCAAGGCACACCGGAGGAGGTGCGTGCTCAGCGCGAGCAGGAGCCTGCTCTGGCCCAGTTTCTCGACGGCGCCGCCGACGGCCCGCTCAACGCGGCCGAAGAAGAGATCCCTCTGTCTGCCGACCTCGGTCTGCGAGGCGAACGATGAAGTGGTCCCTGAATGCGATCGCCCGCCTCGGCCGTCTGTTTCTCGACGGGGCGCAGCACGCCGGATCGATGGCCTTTTTTGCTCTCGAATTGGCCTGGGTGCTGATCCCGACCTGGTCGCGCCCTCGAGACATCTTCCAGCAGATTTACGCGGCCGGCGTGCTCTCGCTGGTAATCATCCTTGTGGCCGGCGGGTTCGTCGGCCTGGTGCTGGGGTTGCAGGGTTACAACATCCTGTCGAATTTCAATGCCAGCGAGTCGCTTGGGGTGATGGTGGCGCTGTCGCTGGTGCGTGAACTGGGCCCCGTGGTCGCTGCATTGCTTTTCGCCGGTCGGGCGGGCTCCGCGATTACCGCCGAGATCGCCCTGATGAAGACCACCGAACAACTCGCCGCGTTGGAGATGATGGCGATCGATCCGATGCGTCGGGTGATTGGCCCACGTTTCTGGGGGGCGATGATCTCCGTGCCTTTGCTGGCAGCGATGTTTTCGCTGGTCGGCATTGTCGGCGGTTACCTGATCGGGGTCGTGGTGCTGGGTGTTGACCAGGCCTCATACTGGGGGCAGATCCGCGAGCAGATGGAGGCTTGGGACGATGTTGCGGGCGGCGCGATCAAGTCGCTGGCCTTCGGCGCGGTGATCGCTTTGATCTCGGTCTACGAGGGCTACCGGGCCGAGCCGACCGCCAGTGGCATGGCCCGCGCGACGACACAGACCGTGGTCCTGAGCTCGCTTGCCGTGCTGGGACTGGATTTTGTAATGACGGCTTTCATGTTTGGGGCGTGATGGAATGAATGTGCAACGGGGAGTGGAGCTAGTGGTGGGGTTGTTCGTACTCGCCGGGATCGCCGCCCTGATGGTGATGGCGCTGCAGTGGAGCAACTTCGGCGCTAGTCGCGTGGCCGGCTACGAGGTGACCGCGCGCTTCGATAACGTTGGCGGACTTTCGGTGCAATCGCCGGTCAAGTTGGCCGGCCTGACGATCGGCAGAGTGGACTCAATCGAGATTCACCCGGAGACGTTTCAGGCGGAGGTGCGCATGGTGATCGACGACAAGTACGACAACCTGCCGGCCGATTCCTTCGCCAACATCTACACTGCCGGGCTGCTCGGCGCGCAATACGTGGAGATCTCACCCGGTGGTGCGCTTGAGTCACTCGGAGACGGTGATCGGATCACGATGACCCAGTCGGCGATCATCCTCGAGAGCGTGGTTTCCAAGTTCCTGTTCGACAAGGCGAAAGAATGAAGAAGCGAGACCGAATGGTAAAGCGAGGCGGATCGTTGGTCCTGGCGGCGGTTCTGGTTGCCCTGGCTGGTGGCACGGTTTGGGCCGAGGTGGCCCCAGGTGAGCCGATCACCCTGGAACGGGCCACCGAGATGGCCCTTCACGCGGATCCGCGTATCGAGGAACAGCGTGCCAATGTGGCGCGTGCTCAGGCACTCATTGAGCGGGTGAAGGGCGAGGGCGGTCCGCGCGTGTCGGCCAACCTGTTCGCGGGGCTGGCGCCGAAGTCCGAGGACGGCATCTTCACCAACGGCACCAATAGCTGTCCGGGGAGAGAAGGATGCACTCTGCGTGATGATGGCAACTCGCTGAGTGAGGGTGTGACCGTCACCTCAGGCCTGACGGCCTCGATCATCCAGCCGCTCTACACCTTCGGCAAGTTGGAGAACTACGGCGATGCGGCCCGTCTGAATCGCGACGTGAAAGCCTCCGAGGTCTCCTTGGCGCGGGGCGAGACCTGGCTGACCGTGCGTCGCGCCTACTGGGGCTTCCTGGCCGCGCGCGACACGCGCCAGATGCTCGAAGGGGTTAAGCGTCAGGTCGATCGTACCCGCGACGACATGCGCGAGGATGCCGAGGCTGGCGAGGTGCCGATGAGTCAGCTCTATGCGCTGGAGAGCGGGGCGGCCCAGCTGGATCGCTACCTGGCCGAGGCTGGCAGTGTCGAGTCGATTGCGATAGACGGGCTAAAGACCATCATCGGTGTGCCGATCGATTCGAGCATCGAGGTGGCCGATACGCACATCGAGCCGATTGCCTTACCCGATGGCGAACTCGGCGAACTCGCCGATCGTGCCTTGGCACAGCGCCCGGAGATGGCAATGGCCGAGAACGGACAGGCGGCTATGCGCAACTATGTCGAGGCGCGCAAGAGTGAGCGGTATCCCAACCTGTACGCGGGGGTGATCGCGGGAGCGACGTATACGCCGGGTCGTGATCGATTGAACAACCCGTATATTAATCAACCGCTGAACCAGCAGCCATACGCCGCCCCGGTTGTCGGCTTGCAGTGGGAATTCAATCCCGGAGTGATTCGGGCTAACGTGAGCGACGCCGAGGCCCAGCTTCAGGGTGTGGTCGCTAAGGCACACATGGCCCGCCAAGGTATTCCGTTCCAGGTGTCCGAGGCTTTTCACCGCGCGCACGGTCTGGATCGGCAGATTCAGGCGCTCGATGAGGCCAAGGAGAACACCCGCAAGTGGATGGTATCGACCTTCATGGATTATCAGGCGGGCCTGGTTGACGGCGGGGAGTTGGCCGAGGCGGTTAAGGCCAACACCGAGTCACAGGCCGACTATTTCCGCGTCATCAACGACTACAACATGAGTGTGGCGAAATTGGCCATCGCCATCGGCGATTACCCTCAGTAGGCCCGGACCCGCGGGTCGGGACCGCTTCGCGTCGTCGCCAATGACATATAATTTGTGAGACCCCCTATGAGCTTTTCATTGTCCCCGTTTTCCCGTGCTCGGCGCTCTTTTGAGTTCGGTCTTGGGCTGTTTGGCCTGCTGATGGCCAGTCTGTCCATGACGGCGCACGCCGAGTCAAACGAAGCGCAAGCCCGAGATCTAGTGGAGTCGACCGCCGAAGCGGTAATTGCCGAGATTCGCGACAACCAGGCCGCGGTGGAAGCTGATCCCGAAGCGTTGCTCGAAATTGTGGATCGGTTGCTGTTGCCGCACGTCGATTCCGAGCGCATGACCCGCCTGGTGCTGGGGCGTTACCACCGGCAGGCTTCGGAGTCACAGCGGGCGCAGTTCACCAAGGAATTCCAGCGACTGTTGGTACGAACCTACGCCGGCCCGCTCTCTGAGCTAGGCGACCAGGAAATCGAGATCGTTGACACCAAGCCGGGTGGGGCGGAGGACGAATTGGTGGTCGAATCCGAGGTCTCCGGTGGCGATCTCGGAACTGTACCGGTGGCCTACCGTATGGCCCCGGTCGACGGTGAGTGGAAATCCTACGATGTCGTGGTAGACGGCATCAGCTTGGTCAACAACTATCGTGGCAGCTTCGCGCAGAAGATCCAGCGTGACGGCATCGACGGGCTGATTCGGACCCTGCGAGAGCAGAATGAAGACGTTCGGGGCTGAACGTGGGTGGACGCTGCGCCTCGAACCTGGGGTGATCCGCCTGAAAGGCTCGCTGTTGCGCGCCGGGCTTGATGGCCAACCGGGCGATCTCCCTGCGGATGTGGTGGGTCCGGCGGTCGATGTGCATCTCGGGCAGGTCGAGCGCATCGATACCGCGGGACTCGCCTGGCTGGCCGCCATCCAGGCCGACGCCGAGGCAAAAGGCATTCGTCTGCGATACACTCACGCGCCCCAGGCCATGCGCCAGATGCTGGCGGTCTACGGTCTCGAGGGGCTGATGCCCGTCGAGACCGGCCTGGATTAGCCCATGGCCCGAGACCCGATCCAATTTCATGAATAAGCTCCTGATCCGCGGCGGCACGCCGCTCGACGGCGAGATTCGCATCTCTGGCGCAAAGAACGCGGTGTTGCCGATGATGGCCGCCTCGCTTCTGGCCGACTCGCCGGTGACCATCGAGAACGTCCCGCACTTGCAGGACGTGACCACCACCATGGAGCTGCTGGGCCGCATGGGCGCTACGCTGACCGTGGGTGACCAGATGAGCGTCGAGGTCGACACGACGACGGTGGACACCCTTGAGGCACCCTACGATCTGGTGCGCACCATGCGCGCCTCGATCCTAGTGCTTGGCCCGATGCTCGCGCGGTTTAAAAAGGCGCGGGTCTCCCTGCCGGGTGGCTGTGCCATCGGAACCCGGCCGGTGGATATCCACCTCAAGGGACTCGAGGCGTTGGGCGCCGATGTGCGGGTTGAGGGTGGTTACATCGAGACATCCGCCGAGCAACTGGTCGGCGCGCGTATCGTGCTTGACCAGGTTACGGTCACCGGCACCGAGAACCTGATGATGGCTGCGGTCTTTGCTACGGGTGAAACCGTGCTCGAGAACGCCGCGCGGGAGCCCGAGGTGGTCGATCTGGCCAACTTCCTCAACGCCATGGGGGCGGATGTGCGCGGTGCGGGCAGCGACGTGATCCGCATTTACGGAGTCGAGCGCCTGCAGGGCGTACGCTATCGCGTGCTACCGGATCGGATCGAGACCGGCACGTATCTCGTTGCCGCGGCGATGACTCGCGGGCGCATTCTGGTGCGCGATACCCGGCCCGAGCTCCTCGATGCGGTGCTCGCCAAGCTGGAGCAGGCCGGTGCGGATGTCGAGTTGGGCAAGGACTGGATTCGACTCGACATGCACGGGCGCCGGCCGGAGGCGGTCGATATCCGCACTGCGCCGCACCCGGGTTTTCCTACCGACATGCAGGCACAATTCGTGGCCATGAACGCGGTGGCCGATGGTACCTCCACGGTAGTCGAGACCATCTTCGAGAACCGCTTCATGCACGTCCAAGAAATTCAGCGCATGGGCGCGGACATACACATCGAGGGCAATACCGCGATCATCCGCGGGGTGGAATATCTGTCCGGAGCGCCCATCATGGCGACCGACTTGCGTGCCTCAGCCAGTCTGGTGCTGGCTGGGCTGGTCGCTAGCGGCGAAACTGTCGTCAATCGCATCTATCACATCGACCGGGGTTACGAGTCCATCGAAGAGAAGCTCTCTCGCCTCGGCGCTAATATCCAACGGATCACGAGCTGATCGCCATGTCCCAATCCGACCAGATCGTCGTTGCGCTCTCCAAGGGGCGTATTTTCAAGGAAACCCTGCCGCTGCTGGCCTCCGTGGGAATCGAACCCCTAGAGGATCCGGACAAGAGCCGCAAGCTGATCCTCGAGACCAGCGACCCGAGCGTGAGGCTGTTGATCCTGCGCGCCTCGGATGTGCCGACCTACGTCCAGCATGGTGCTGCCGACATCGGTGTCGCGGGCAAGGACGTGCTGATGGAGCACGGCGGCGAGGGCCTGTTCGAGCTGGTCGATCTCAAGATCGCCCAGTGTAAGCTGATGGTTGCTGGCAAGCCGGGGGCAATCGAACGTGCCGGGCGCATCCGGGTGGCGACCAAGTATACCCGTTCGGCCGAGTCCTACTTTGCCGATCGTGGCCGGCAGATCGAGTTGATAAAACTGTACGGTTCGATGGAGCTGGCTCCGCTGGTCGATCTTGGCGATTGCATCGTCGATGTGGTCGATACCGGTAATACGCTTCGGGCCAATGGCTTGGAGCCGCTCGAGCACATCGCTGAAATTTCCTCGCGGTTGATCGTCAATCGCGCGGCGCAGAAGCTGAAGCACGCCCGGGTTACCGATTTCGTCGACCGGGTGGAACAGTATCTGGGGGGCAAATGATGATCCGTCGCATGAATGCCCGCGCCGCGGGTTTTGACAGCCAACTGGACGAACTCCTCGATTGGTCGGGCATGGCCGATGGTCGGGTCGAGGGCGTCGTTCGCGAGATTCTGGCCGACGTGCGCAAGCGCGGTGATTCCGCTGTGGTCGAGCACACTCGACTTCTCGATCGGCTCGATGTCAATTCGGGGGGCGAACTGGAATTGTCTGCAGAGCGCCTTGATGCCGCCTTGAAAGCGATCCCAGACGATGTGCGCGAGGCCCTTGCCCTGGCCGCCGAGCGCCTTCGGGCCTACGCCGAGCGACAGAAGGGCGAGAGCTGGTCGTACACGGAAGACAACGGCAACGTTCTAGGCCAGCAGGTCACGCCCCTCGACCGGGTGGGGCTCTATGTGCCCGGCGGCAAGGCGGCCTATCCTTCGTCGGTACTGATGAACGCGATCCCGGCCAAGGTCGCTGGAGTCGAACAGGTCATCATGGTCGTGCCCACCCCCGATGGCGTGCAGAACGACACCGTGCTTGCCGCGGCGCGTATCGCCGGCGTGGATCGCGTGTTCACCGTCGGTGGGGCCCAGGCCGTTGGCGCGTTGGCGTACGGCACCGAGACGATCCCGGCGGTCGACAAGATCGTCGGCCCGGGGAATATCTTCGTCGCTGCCGCGAAGCGCGAAGTCTTCGGCCAAGTGGGCATTGACATGATCGCCGGCCCGTCCGAGATCCTCATCGTCTGTGACGGTCACACCGACCCAGACTGGATCGCGATGGATCTGTTCTCGCAGGCCGAACACGACGAGCAGGCGCAATCCATCCTGTTGGCCCACGATCCCGATTTCCTCGATACGGTTGCCGCCTCGATAGAGCGTTTGCTGCCCGATCAGCCGCGGGCCCAGATCATTGCCAAGGCACTGGAAACCCGTGGCGCACTGATCGAGGTGGCCGACATTGACCACGGGATCGAACTGGTCAACCGCATCGCTCCCGAGCACTTGGAGCTCTCGTTCGAGGGGGCCGAGAAGCGTCTGGGCGATATCCGCAACGCCGGGGCCATCTTTGTCGGGCGTTACACTGCCGAGGCCTTGGGCGACTATTGCGCCGGCCCGAACCACGTCCTGCCTACCTCGGGGACGGCGCGTTTTTCCTCGCCGCTGGGCGTCTACGACTTCCAGAAGCGTTCGAGCATCATCCACTGCTCACCGGCCGGTGCCGCGGAACTAGGTCTTATCGCCGACCGGCTCGCCCGTGCTGAAGGTCTCGAGGCACACGCTCAATCGGCGCGCTATCGCGTCGAGGCCGAGGGTTGAACGATGGCCGACGTCATGTTTAACCGTTTCTGGTCGGATGACTTGGCCCAGCTGTCGCCCTACGTGCCGGGCGAACAGCCGAAAATCGACGACCTGATCAAGCTCAATACCAACGAGAATCCGTTCGGTCCGTCGCCGCGAGTGATCGAGGCGGTACGCGCCGCGGCCGACGATGGTCTGCGGCTCTATCCGGACCCGACGAGCTTGGCGCTGCGCGAGTGTCTCGCCGAGTACCATGGGGTCAAGTCTGAGCAGGTCTTCGTCGGCAACGGGTCGGACGAGGTGCTGGGTTTCCTGTTCCGGGCGTTGTTCCAGCGTGGCCGTCCGGTGGTGTTTCCGGATATCACCTACTCATTCTATCCCGCCTACTGCCGGCTGTTCGGCATCGGGTCGCGCACCGTTGCACTGGACGGGGAACTGGCGGTGGATGTCGAGGCGATGTGCGCCATCGATCCGTCGAGTGTAGGTGGAGTGATTCTGCCCAACCCGAACGCGCCCACCGGCCGGCTGCTGTCGATCGACCAGGTCGAACGACTGGCGGCGCACTTTGGTGACTGCGCGGTGGTGATCGACGAGGCCTACGTCGATTTCGGTGGGGAAACGGCGATCGGGCTGATTGACAGCTACCCGAACCTACTGGTGACGCAGACCCTGTCGAAGTCGCGTTCCTTGGCCGGCTTGCGCCTGGGGTTTGCCATTGGCGATAGCGAGTTGATCGAGGGGCTCGCGCGGGTCAAGGACAGCTTCAATTCCTACCCGGTCGACAGCCTGGCCAGCGCCGGAGCAATCGCCGCCTACCAGGATGAGGCCTACTTCGAACAGACCCGCCAGTCGATCATCAGCATGCGAGAACAACTTGGCGCGGACCTGGAGGCACGCGGCTTCGAGGTATTGCCGTCGGCAGCCAATTTCCTACTTGCCCGTCACTCGACGCTTGCCGGGACGACGATTGCCGCGGGTTTACGGGAACGTCGTGTGATCGTGCGCCACTTCGATCGGGCCCGGATCGTCGATCATCTGCGGATCACCATCGGCAACGAGGAGCAGAACGCGTCCTTGCTCGTGGCACTCGACGAGATTCTCGCCGAGGGTTGACTGCCGATTGATCTGCGTTGCGGCCTGTTTTCGGTCCGTGCTGCGTGTTATTCTTCGCTCGCGTTTTGGTCAGCAACAGGCCGGCCGTGACGCCACCCAATGGTGCCCTGTGTTCGTCCCTTCGCGACGGATCTCCGTGAATTCCGCCAGGCCCGGAAGGGAGCAACGGTAGCGGTCGATCCGGGCG
>JAWLFB010000080.1:0-7274 GCA_041685825.1 Guyparkeria sp.
ACGCCGTAGAAGTGGCGAGAATCGTCGGCCATGCCGGCGATCGGCGCGTTGTCCGAGGAGGCCATCAGCTTGAAGCCCTCGGGCAGGTCGACCACGTGGTCACCGTGGCTCATCCAGACGTCCAACAGCCCAAAGCCTTCCTCGGTAACCTCGTCCTCGATGTCCTTGAGCAGGGAGGTGTGGCCACGGGCGCGCACCTTGGCAAAGCCGAATTCCTGGTGGCTGGCGTTCTCGACCGTGCCGCCGAGCTGGGCGGCCATGGTCTGCATGCCGTAACAGATGCCCAGCACCGGCACGTCCAGGGTGAAGACCATTTCGGGCGCACAGGGAGCGTTCTGCGGGTCGATCACCGATTCGGGACCGCCGGAGAGGATGATGCCGGTGGGATCGAAATCACGGACGAAGGCGTTGTTGACATCCCAGGAGTGGATTTCGCAGTACACCCGCGCCTCTCGCACGCGCCGAGCGATCAGTTGCGTGTACTGCGAGCCGAAATCCAGGATCAGGATGCGCTCGGCGTGGATATCGGGATGGGGGATGGTCGAGGAAGCGGTCATCGTCAGGTCCGTGTTATTCAGGCAAGGGCGGCTTGGCCCTGTAACAAGTCGACCCGGCAGGCAAGGCCGGGTCGATGGGTGTTCGGCACCCCGCCGAGGGCGGGGTCGTGGATCAGGTCCGGTAGTTCGGGCTTTCCTTGGTGATCGACACGTTGTGGACGTGCGATTCGAGCATCCCGGCGTTCGTGATGCGCACGAACTGCGGCAGCTTTCGCATGGTGTCGATGTCCTTGGCGCCGACGTAGCCCATCGAGGCGCGCAGGCCGCCGATCATCTGGTGGACGATGGCAACCAGCGAGCCCTTGTACGGGACCCGGCCTTCGATGCCTTCCGGCACGAGTTTTTCCGCCGATTCCTCGGCCTGGAAGTACCGGTCGGACGATCCTTGCTGCATTGCCCCCAGCGAGCCCATGCCGCGATAGGACTTGTAGGAACGGCCCTGGAACAGTTCGACCTCGCCAGGCGATTCTTCCGTGCCGGCCAGCATCGAGCCGACCATGACCGAGTGGGCGCCGGCGGCCATGGCCTTGGCGAAGTCCCCGGAGAAGCGCACGCCGCCGTCGGCGATCAGCGGTACGTCCGATCCCTTGAGCGCCTCGGCGACATTGGAAATGGCAGTAACCTGAGGCACACCGACGCCAGCGACGATGCGGGTGGTGCAGATCGAGCCCGGGCCGATGCCAACCTTGACGGCATCCGCACCCGCCTCAACCAGGTCGAGCGCGGCCTGACCGGTAGCGATGTTCCCACCGATCACGTCGACTTGCGGGTAGCGGCCCTTGATCCAGGCTACCCGGTCGATCACGCCCTTGCTGTGACCATGCGCGGTGTCGACCACGATCACGTCGACGCCCGCGGCGACGAGTGCCTCGATACGCTCTTCGGTGTCACCGCCGGTGCCGACGGCCGCGCCGACACGCAGTTGCCCAGAGGTGTCCTTGCAGGCGTTGGGGTAATCGGTGGACTTCTGGATGTCCTTGACGGTGATCATGCCGCGCAGTTCGAAGTCGCCGTTGACCACGAGCACCTTCTCGATGCGGTGCTTGTGCAGCAGCGCCTCGACTTCCTCGCGACCGGCGCCTTCCTTGACGGTCACCAACTGATCCTTGCCGGTCATAATGTTGGCCACCGACTGGTCGAGATTTTGCTCGAAACGGAGGTCACGACTGGTGACGATGCCCACAAGTTGACCTTCACTGACCACTGGCACGCCACTGATGGAATGATCGCGCGTGACCTTGAGCACGTCGCGGATGCTAGTCTCCGGGGTGACCGTGATCGGGTCCTTGATCACGCCGGACTCGTGTTTCTTCACCCGACGGACGTGCTCGGCCTGCTGCGCGGCCGTCATGTTCTTGTGGATGATACCCATGCCCCCTTCCTGGGCGAGCGCAATCGCGAGGCGCGCCTCGGTAACCGTGTCCATCGCCGAGGAGATCAGCGGTATGTTGATTTCGATATTGCGGGTAAGGCGCGTGACGAGCGACACGTCCCGGGGCAGCACCGAGGAGCGGGCCGGGATGAGCAACACGTCGTCGAAGGTGAGACCTTCCTCGAGGATTCGCATGGTTGGGGGACTCTTGCGGATGATAGAAAGTGTCCGCGCAATTATAGTGGCCTGCGTGCGACGGGTAAACGTCCGGATGGTACCGGTACCGTGGCAGGCGTCACCCGAATGCGGTTTTGGCGGCATAAAAGGCTCTTGTTGGCATACCGAGTTTGATTGCGCTAGAGTCAGACTCGCTACCAAAGCAATCCACCTAGGAGGCAGTAAATAATGATTAAAACAGCACGCGTTGTTGCCGCAGCAGCGGGCTTTGCCCTGATCGGTTCGGTTGGCATGGCCAACGCCGCCAGCGAAGCAGATTACGAGAAAGCGAAGCAGGAAGCCCAAGCCGCCGTTGAAGCCGTTCAGGAAAAGGGCTTTGCGGCATGGAGCCCGCACCCGAAGAGCGCCCTGTTCGGCGAAGCCGACAAGCTGGCCAAGAAGGGCGAGTACGATAAGGCCATCGAGAAGGTCGAGTACATCGAAGAGCTCCAAGGGCTGGCTGAAAACCAGTGGGCTGATCAGGACGCCGGTCCATACAACAACTGGTAAGGGCTTTAAGGTCCCGGCCAACCCAAGCGGGTTGGCCGATCGCCGGAAACAGCAAGCATTCCCGGGCCGCGAGCGTTGTTCGCGGCCTTTTTTCGTGCCGCACCTGAGGGCTGCCCACGGCCTCCTCGCGCCTTAATTTGGATCACGGATCGTGCCCATGTCATCTCCCAGCGGATCGACCGCCCTGTCGGTCACCCAGATCAACAAGCAGGCCGGTGACCTGCTCGGTCAGGTGTTCGGCCTGGTCGAGGTGGTCGGCGAGATCAGCGAACACAAGCGTGCGGCGTCAGGGCATCACTACTTCGCCCTCAAGGACGATCGGTCTCAGTTGCGCTGCGCCTTCTTTCGGGGCAACGCACAGCGCTGTGCCCATCCACTACGCGAGGGCGAGGAGGTGGTCGCCACCGGAAGGCTGGGTATCTACACCGAACGGGGCGCCTACCAGCTCATCGTCCAATCGATCGCGCCCGCCGGGGAGGGGCGCCTGGCCGCCGAATTCGAGCGGCTCAAGCAACGATTGCTGGCCGCAGGGTTCTTCGCGCCCGAGCACAAGCGGCCAACGCCGGAGTTGCCACGGCATATCGCCGTGATCTCCTCGGACACGGGCGCGGCGATCCACGATGTACGCGTCACCCTGGCGCGCCGGTTCCCACTGGCCCGAGTGACGTTATTCCCGGTGCGGGTGCAGGGTAGTGAGTCGGCCGGTGAGTTGCGCCAGGCGGTCTCGCAGCTCACTTCTGAGGTCTTCGATGTGGCGTTGATCGTGCGCGGGGGCGGGTCGTTGTCGGACCTCTGGTCCTTCAACGACGAGACTCTGGTGCAAGCACTATACGACTGTCCGGTGCCCGTGATCAGTGGTGTCGGCCACGAGACCGACACCACGCTCTGCGACCTGGTAGCCGATCGCCGGGCGGCCACCCCCACGGGGGCGGCTGAACTGGCCACGCCGATCACGGCAGGCGACATGCGCCAACACGTCGGGCGGTTTGCTGATCGGGCCCGTATGCGGTGGGAGGGGCGTCTACAGGCCGAGTCGCAGCGCCTCGACGGGCTGACGCGTCGCCTTGATCGCGCCGGGCCGGTCGAGCAGCTACGTTTCGGTCGTTATCGACTGGCCGGACTGAACTCCCCCCTGCGACACGGTGTCGAGCGTCGTGTCGCTCAAGGGCGCGAACGTGCCCATGGTTTACGGCGGCGCTTGGAAGGGGCGCATCCCCGTCGCCGGCTCGAGGGGCTCAGGGAGCAACTGGTCGGGCCCGCGAACCGGCTACATCGATGCGTCGCCGCCCTCAACGCCGCCGAGCGTGAGCGGGTGGCCACGCTCTCCCGGCGCTTGTTGGTAAGTCGTGAGCGATTGATACCTCGTTGGCGAATCCGCCTTGATGCCACGCGGCTGGATACCCGTGGCCTGGAGCGGCGACTGCGAGAAGAGCACACCCGGCTGGCCGGCCTGTCCGGTCAACTCGAAGCCCTGGGCCCGCGCCAGGTCCAGCAGCGGGGGTATGCCCTGGTCGAGACATGCCAAGAGGGCCGACCGGGCGTGTTGGTCAAGCGGGCTGTCGAACTCGAGCGACTGGGTGGCGCGGCCGGACGATTGCCTTTAAGCATCCGGTTCGTTGACGGTGACGTGACGGTAGAGTGGGTTGGGCCGAGAGCGCCCCGGCTCTCAGCGGACTCTTGACGATGAACTGGCAGCGTTGGGGTGGGCCGTCCCGGTGACGTGATCCGCCGCCGGGAAAACCACTCACCGTCTCGAGCGACGCTCCATCGTGTCCAACTGCTCGTCGATCCACTGTCGCGCCGGGACTGGGCGGGCGAAATAGTACCCCTGGAACCGAGTACAGTCGTTGGCCTTGAGGTAGTCGAATTGCTCGCCGCTTTCCACGCCTTCGGCGACCACGTCGATGCCAAGGCGTGAGGCCATGGCGAGGATGGCCTCGACCATGGCGGCATCACCCGGGCTATCGGGTACGTCGTCGACAAAGCTCTTGTCGAGCTTGATTTCGTCCAGTGGCAGGCGCTTGAGGTAGGCGAACGAGGAATAGCCGGTGCCGAAGTCGTCGATCGAGAACGTCAGGCCCAACTCGGCCAGCTCACGCATGCGTTCGATAGCCTCGAAGGCGTGGCTGACCAGCAGGTTCTCGGTGATTTCGATCACCAGGTGGGCCGGATCGATGCCGGTCTGCTCAATGGCCTGTCTGACGCGGTCGACGAAGTCGGGGGTACGGAACTGTCGCGGGCTGACGTTTACCGAGATGTTTAATTGTTGCTGGTCGGCCGGGGTGGACTGCTCCAGGCCATGCAGCAGGTGGCAGGCCTCGTGCAGGACCCATTCCCCAATGGCGATGATCTGCCCGGATTCCTCCGCCAATGAAATGAACTCCGCCGGGGAGACCAGCCCGCGCACCGGATGACGCCAGCGCAACAGGACCTCGGCGCCGACCACCACCTCCTCGCTGTCCACTTGGGATTGCAGGTGCAACTCGAACTCGCCGCGTTCCAGCGCCTGCTTGAGTTCCTGTTCCAGTCGATAGCGTCGGGTCACCGACTCGACCATGCCCGACTCGAAGTTGACCAGGTTGTTCCGTCCGGCGCGCTTGGCCTGGTACATCGCGATGTCCGCCTCACGCACCAGTTCTTCCGCGTTGTCGACCTTGCCGGCGAACAGGGTCAGGCCCACGCTGGCGGTTGCCAGATGGCGGAAGTCCTCGAGCTCGAACGGTTGTTCCATGGCATGGCGCAACTTGTCGGCCAGCGCCGTTGCGGATTGTCGCGCGCCATGGATGTCGTGCGCCATCTCGGGAACAAGCAGCAGGAATTCGTCGCCACCCAGCCGGGCCACCGTATCGGTATCGCGGACCAGGCCCGACAAGCGCCGCGCGACCTCCATCAGCACTTGGTCTCCGCTTGCGTGACCATACAGGTCGTTGACTTGCTTGAATTCGTCCAGGTCGACGAATAACAGTGCCCCGACACCACCGTGGCGCTTGCGTTGTCGGATCGCCTGATCGACCCGATCGAGCAGCAGGGCGCGGTTGGGCAGGTCGGTCAAGCCATCGTGGTAGGCCAGCCGTTCAAGCTGAGCCGCCGTTTGCTTGTCGGCCGTGATGTCGACGCACTGCCCCATGACACCCAGGAACTCGCCCCGGCTATTAAAGCGGGGTGTGCCCTTGGTCAGTATCCAGCGGTATTCGCCGCTGTGATGGCGTAATCGATACTCGCCTGTGAACGGGGTGCGTCTCTCTAACGCCGAGCCAATGGTTTGCTGCAACGCCGGCAGGTCGTCGGGATGCACGGCACGCTGCCAACCGTCCCCGAGTGCTTCGGATTGCGGTACGCCCGTGAAAGTCAGCCAGGGGCGGTTCACGTAGTCGCGTTTGCCTTCTAGGTCATCGGTCCAGATCAATGTCTGGCCGTTGTCGGCAAGCGTGCGAAAGTGTTGTTCGCTCTCAGCAAGCGCGTCGCGCAGCCGATATTCCGCGCTCACGTCGTGAAACACAAGTACGACGCCCACCAGTGAGCCGTCTTCTTGCTGGATGGGCGCGGCGCTATCGGCGATGTGGTACCGCGTGCCGTCGCGGTCGGTGAGGACGGTGTGGTTGGCCAGTCCGATCAGGGTCCCTTCGGCAAGCACTCGGCGAATCGGGATCGCGACCTGCCGGTCGTCATCGGCATGGCAGATGACGAATACCGCCTCGATGGGCTTGCCGAGTGCCTCGTCGCGCGACCAGCCGGTCAGCTGCTCGGCTACCGGGTTCATCAGCGTGATGTGGCCATCAAGGTCGGTCGCGATCAGGCCATCGCCAATCGAATCGAGGGTGACGGCAAGGCGCTGTTCGCTTTCCAGCAACCGCTCGCGAGCCTCGGCGATGGCGCAGGTCATGGAATTGAAGCCTTGCGCGACCTCGGCGATCTCGCTGCAGCCCCGTTCCGGTAGGCGCACGTCGTGATCCCCGTGGCGCAGTCGCGCGGCCGCCTCACGCAGGCGGCCCAGCGGGCGGGTGATCTGCGCGTTGAGTATCCAGGCGGTGAGCAGGAGGATCAGGAGCATCACGCCGGCCTCCGGGAGGCGCGCGAGGATTGTCTCGTTGCGGATGCGGGCGAGCGAGGCGGTCAGGTCCATCCGCACGCAGACGACGCCGCGACTCTCGGAGCGAGGTCGGTTTGATAGGCCGGGTAATTCGAAGGACTGCAACGCGCGGACCATTCCTTCCCCATCCATCTTCTCGAGGTGAGGCAGGCGCTGGCTTTGTCGTTCGATAAAGGGATCGGGGTTGAGGTCCGCGATCAGATCGTCGACCCGCTTGCCGCGCCAGGTTCGGTCGGGGGCGACCAGCACCTCGCGGTCGGGTCCAACGGCGATGAGCATGTCTACGCGCGGGTCGGTCAGTATGCTGCTCACGCGTGCATTCAGGATTCCGGCTCGGTCCAGTCCGCCCTGTTCGATGGTACGAGCGATTTCAGTGGTGTAGCCGAGTAGGCGTTGGCTCGACTCGGCGATGAAGATGGTCGAGCGATTGTGGATGCCGTTGGTCAGCGAGACGGCGGTTATCAGGAGGAACACCAGGGCAAGACCCAGCGGGACCATCAGTCGCAAGGACAGTCGCGGCAGTTTCATG
>JAWLFB010000021.1:0-28634 GCA_041685825.1 Guyparkeria sp.
TTTCCCGCTCCAGATTTCGGCTGGATGGCAGAGTGGCTATGCACCGGATTGCAAATCCGTTTACCCCGGTTCGACTCCGGGTCCAGCCTCCAACACTGACGTATGTCACGGATAACCCGCCTCGCGCGGGTTTTTCTGTTTCTACTAGTAATCGGGCCGATGAGTGCATCACCCGGCACACTCCCCGCGGCATAGCCCTGCAATGACCGACCCCCACCGCCAGCCCGAGCGCTTCGATATCCAGAACGAGCCGACCTTTCGCGGCCGGCGGCTGGCATGGTTCGCGTTGCTGTTCATCGGCCTTAGCGCCGCCGGGATCTGGGCGGTGTACTCCCAGGTTGCCGGTCACGAGATCGTCTGGGATGCACGCCTGCTCGGCTGGCAGCTCATCCTTGCCAGTCTAGGCTTGCTCTTGGTCTATTTCGCCGCCGATGGCCTGCGCCTGTGGTTCACCCTGCGCGCACTGGGCCAGTCGATCCCGTTATCGGCAATGGCCCGACTGGTGTTTCTCAACATTTTCGTCTCTAACATCACGCCCCTGGCCACCGGCGGCGGGGTCGCCCAGGTCTGGTTCATGCGTCGGCGCGGGGTACCGGTGGGCACCGGGCTGACGGCCACTACAATTCGCACGGCTCTCGCCGTGCTGTTCATCTTCGGCGCCACACCCATCCTGCTAGCAACACTCCCCGGCGCGGAAGACGCGGCGCAGAGCGATTCGCTGGTAATCACCCTGAGCGTGTCGGTTGTGCTTTACCTAGGTTTCTTCACGATCCTGGTCATGCGCAGCAACTGGCTGTTGCGACCGATGCTGGGTGTGCTCAAGGCGTTGCGAAGCCTGCACCTGATCGGCCCGCAACGGCACTGGCGATGGCGCCACCGGCTGGTGCGCGAATTGCAGCGATTCGCCCACGGTTTCGTCCGCTATTTCCAGGGACGCTGGTTCGATATCGCCGCCTCGTTCGTGTTCACGGCGATCTTTCTTCTGGCCCTGTTCTCGTTCCCCGCCCTGCTCTTTTGGGCGCTCGGTTACGGGTTCGACTACTGGCTGGTGATCGGCAGGATGGTGATGACCACCTTCGTGATGTATTTCTCGCCCACGCCGGGCGCCTCGGGCATTGCCGAAGGCGTGTTTGGCTACTTTTTTCGTGACGTGGTCACCGCATCGCACCTGGTTCTGGTAACCGTAGCCTGGCGCGCCCTAACGATCTATCTGGGCATGCTGATCGGGCTGTTCGTCACCCAGCGAGAGATCGCGGCCACCCGACGAGGCGCCTCGTGAGCCGGTTGTCGGACAAGCTGACGCCGCGGCGGCTAAAGCTAGCCTTCTACCTGACGCTGGCCGCGATCCTCCTACTGGCCGGCTACCGGGTATATCTCTCGATTTTCGAGACCACCTACCACGCCGTCCACGCCGAGCAGATCGAGCGCGTCCAGGATCGGGCCGAGGGCCAGACCGAAGACGAGTTGCATTTCGCCGTGGTCGGCAATATCAACAACTCGGTCGGTCTGTTCGAACGTAAGATGGTCCCGCGGCTCAACCGCGCCGAGCTCGATTTCGTGGTTTCGGCGGGCAATGCCGTCAGTGGTGGCGGCGAAGACAAATATCGCGCCCTGTACCGCACGCTCTCACACTTGGAGATGCCTTACCTGCTGACAGTGGGCGAGAAGGAGAGCGGCGCCTTCGGGTCGTTCAACTACTACGAGCACTTCGGACCGTACTTTTTCGGCTTTCGCGCCGGCGGCAGCCAGTTCCTGTTCCTCGACAGCACTGACCCGGATACCTACCCCTTCCAGCTTCACTGGCTCAAGGAGCAGCTGCGTGACCCGTCGGCCGCGCATCGCTTCGTGTTCATCGGTCACCCGATGTTCAGCACCACCGAAAAGAGCCCGCTCGATTTCGACGACCAGTACCTGACCGACGAGGCCTTCCGCGATCGGCTCCATGCACTGTTCCGCACGCATGGCGTCGATGCGGTGTTTTCCAGCAACCTGCACCTGTTCGACGAGCAGCAACGCGACGGGGTTAGCTACGTGGTCACCGGCGGTGCGGGCGGGCTGGTGCTTAACGACGACACCAGCTTCTATCACTATGTCGACGTGAAGACCGCTGATGGCGAGGTGGCGATCACGGTCGAGAGGCTCGATATCGGCCAGCACCAGATCTTCAAAACCCTCGAAAGCCTGTGGTTCTTCATCCACTCGCTGTTCTACGTCGGCCACCTCAACTTCCTGCTGGTGCTCGGCCTGCTGATCCTACTGGCAATCAAGCTCTACAGCACGATCTTCGTCGAGCGCGACTACTACCGGAACTACGACCTCGACACTTCGCCCTGGACAGGGCGACCGCTCGCCATCGCCATGGTGACCAACAACTACCTGCCCTTCATCGGCGGCGTACCCATCTCCATCGACAGACTGCGCCGGGGGCTGGAGCATTTGAGCCATCACGTGCGGATCGTCGCGCCCCGCTACGCTAACCAGGATGACCGGGAGACCGACGTGGTTCGCATCCCCACCCTACTGACCATGGGGCGCCACGGTGAATTCCGGCTTGCCAACCCGGTCTCGCCGCGGATTCGCCGCGGACTGAAGGCGTTCTCACCCGACCTGATCCACATCCACCACCCCTTCTGGCTCGGCTGGACGGCCCAATGGCATGCCCGCCGCCTGAAGGTGCCGACCGTATTCACCTACCACACCCGCCTCGAGCACTACTCGCACTTCGTGCCGCTACCGGGCCCGCTTTTCCGTAACCTGATCGCGCACACAGCAATCCGGCGCTTTGCCAATCGCTGCGACGGGGTGATCGTGCCGACCGAATCGGCCGAGGAATACCTGCGGGTAATCGGCGTCACCACCCCGATCTACGTGCACCCGACCGGTATCGATTTCGACCGATTTCAGGCCGACGCTCCCGCGGCCGTCGACACGCTGCGACTCAAGCACGGCATTGGCAGAGACGAGCGTGTGCTGGTGAGCGTTTCAAGGCTTTCCCGGGAAAAAAACATAGACTTTTTGATCTCGGCGATGGACGAGCTACGTCGTCGCAGTGTCCAGCCTTTCCGCTGCCTGATCATCGGCGATGGGGACGAGCACGAGCGCCTGCAGGCGCGCATCGACACGCTCGAACTCACCGATGTAGTCACCTTGGTTGGGGCGGTCTCACCCGACGAGATGGCGCGCTACTACCAGCTAGGGGATGCATTCGTGTTCGCCTCGAAGTCGGAGACCCAGGGGATGGTGATCCTCGAGGCGATGGCGGCCGGCATGCCGGTGATCGCCGTACGCTCCAGCGGCATCGACGACGTGGTCAACCACGAGAGCAACGGCTTCAAAACAGCCGAGGACATCGACCGCTGGACCACAGCGGCCCGACGACTGATCGAAGACGATGCCTTGCGCGCAACCATGGCGGACCGCGCCGTCAGCACGGCGCGATGTCACGCCATCGACCATTTCGCCCGCGATGTGGGAGAGACCTACGCCCAGATCCTTGCCCAGTTCCACGCCAATCGGCAGAAAGCGGGCAAATGACCCCCGCACCGGCAAAGGAGCATTCGCGCCACTCGGCTCAAAGCGGGTGGCGCCATTCGCTCAGCAAAGCCTGGGCCGAGGCGCTCAGGCGATTGAGTAGACCGCGCTTTTTCATCGGCTGGGTAATCTCGAAGGAGTCGCCCTGTTTCACCGCGTCGATGACAAGATCGTCGCTGGTGCCGATATCGTCGATCAGGCCCAGCTCGAGCGCATCCTCGCCGTACCAGTGTTCACCGGTGGCGAGTTTCTCCAGGTCCAGCTGCGGCCGATAGCGATTGAGGAAATCCTTGAAAAGCACGTGCGTCTGCTCAAGCTCCTCGCGAAATTTCTCCCGTCCGGCCTCGGTGTTCTCGCCCAGAAGCGTCAGGGTACGCTTGTATTGTCCGGCGGTGTGCAACTCGACATCGATATCGTTGCGCTTGAGCAGTCGATGGATATTCGGCAGTTGGGCAACCACGCCGATCGAACCGACGATCGCGAACGGTGCGGCCACGATCCGATTGGCCACGGCGGCCATCATGTAGCCGCCGCTTGCGGCGACCCGATCGACCACCGCGATCAACTCGATCTCCGCGGTGCGCAGACGTGCCAGCTGGGCGGCAGCGAGCCCGTATCCCGGCACCACGCCACCGGGGCTGTCGAGCACCAGCAGCACCCGATCACGACCCGGCTCGGCCACCTGCAGCACGGCGCTGACCTCTTCGCGCAAGGCCTCGACAGCCGAGGCACGGATGTCGCCGTGAAATCGCAGCACGAAGGTGCGTGACGCCCCATCCGCCTCGTCCTTCTCCTCGGCCACTTTCACCGGTTTGTCCTCGGTTGCCGCTAGGGCGTCGCCCTCGTCCTTCTTCTTGCCGCCGGGCAACCGTTGGCGCAAATCGGCCCACTTGGCCTTCCAGCCGTCATCGGTCTTTTTGAGCGCTTCCCGTAACTGCTTGCTGCGGGACTCGATCTCGTCGTTGAGCCGACGGATCTTGAGCGGCTTTAGTCGACTGTCACTGCCCTGCGTGTTGCGCGCCTGCGCGACAACCGAGACCACGGCGGCCACGACGAAGATAACGGCAACCGCAAGCGTCAGCGTCTTGAGAAGAAACAGGAAATACTCGGGCCACATGGATGGTTTACTCCGGGCAAAGAAGCGAAGTATAGACGGGTCGATCACCGCCGGAAAAAGTGACTAGAATCCTGGGAGAGATCGAGGAAAATTTCGAGGTAATCCCAAAGCCAGGGACCGGTACCGTCCATCCGGAGGAGATCACATGCAGCCACCGTTTCATCCCTTGAGTGAACTGTTCGAACAGCTCGGCTTAGATGCCAGCGAGCAAGACATCGAGGCATTCATCGACCGCCACTCCCCCCTGCCGAGCGAGGTGGTATTGAGCGACGCGCCGTTCTGGAACGAGAACCAGCGTCATTTCCTGCGCGAATCACTGGCCGAGGACGCCGACTGGGCCGAAGCCGTCGATCACCTCGACGCCCGAATGCGCGACTGATGCGGTTCGCTATCGGCGGACTGATCACCGCTGCTCTCCTGCTTTCGGCCTGCGGCCCGCATCACCCGCTCGGCATTCCGGAAGAGAAGTGGGAGAGCATGGACGCCGATGCCCAGCATCAAGCACGTCTCAAGCAGGCAGAAGTCGATCGGGCCCAGGCGCAGGCGCGCGAACAGGAAGCCCAGGCGCGTCAAGCCGAGGCTGCCGCCCAGGCCGCCGAGCTATCCCATGCCCGTGCCACAGCCGGGCCCGGTGAGCGAGTCCAGTGCGTGCTCGATCGCGCCGAGCTTCATTACGGCGGCAAGTGGCGGCCCGCCGAACCCATCGGGCTCGATTTGGTGGCCGGCATGCCAATCGAATTCGAGTTGCGGCTACAGGATGAAAACTACCGAATGCACACCGGCATGGCCCGCTTTGACGGCATGGAGGTCCGCCTCTGCCCGGACTACGCCCGTAACGGTTGTGCCCGAATGGTTGCCACGCAAGGCGAACTGCGCCGGGGCAAGAGTCGGCAGGTCACGAGCCACGAATTCCTGCGCGGCCGACTGCAATGCGAACTGACCATCGCCCCGGATCATCCGGACTGGGATCGACGGCGGCATTACTGATGCGAAACCCGGGCGCTAACGCTCCGTGCGTCGCCACCAGGCTTCGCGCAACTGCGTCATCGCCCTGACGATGACACGGGTCGGCGTTGCCAGGTTGATCCGCATGAAGCCGCGACCTGGCTCGCCAAAGAGGATGCCCTGACTCAGACCCAACCCTGCGTCGCGGATAAAAAACCGCTGCAATGCCCGATCGGCGGGATCGTCGACCTCGTCCGACAGCCCCATGCCGCGGCAATCCAACCACAAGAGATAGGTCGCCTCGGGTTCCATCGGCTCGATGGGCAGATCGCGGACCGCCTCGACTACCCGGTCGCGGTTGATCGCAACATGCGCCATCAGTTCGGCCGGCCACTGCGCGCCGTGCTGATAGGCGGCCTTGAGCGCCGTCAGACCGAACACCGACCCCTCGCCCAAGTGCATCCCGCGGCGCTCGAGATCGAAACGCTTGCGGATTGGGGCATCGGGGATCAAGGCATAACCGCCGCCGATGCCGGCGGTATTGAAGGTCTTGCCCGGCGCGGTGACCGCAAACCAGCGACAGCCGCCCGCCTCGGCCACCCGGGCAAACGGCGTGTGCCGAATGCCCGGGTAGGTCAGGTCCATGTGGATCTCGTCACTGATCACCATCACGTCGTGGCGCGCGCAGATGGCGGCCAGCTCGCCGAGCTCCACGGCATCCCACGCCCGGCCTCCGGGATTGTGCGGATTGCAGAGCAGCAGCATCTCGGCGCCCCGGGCTTGGTGCTCGAGCGACTCGAAATCCATCTGGTAACGGCGACTGCCGTCGGGCGAGTCGTTCTCGACAAGCCAATTCTCGACCAGTTCACGCCCCTGATCGCGCACCACCTGGAAGAACGGAAAGTACACCGGCGGCTGGATGATCACCCGCGCCCCGGGACTGGTAAAGGCGCGGATGGCCATCGCCATTGCCGGCACCACACCGGGCACGGGCACAACAGTCTCGGGACCGACGTGCCAGTCATGTTGACCGGCCATCCAACCGGTAATCGCCTCGATGTGCTCGACGGTGGGCTTGGCGTAGCCGAAGGCGCCGTCGGCGAGCCGTGCGGCGAGTGCCTCGGTGACGCAATCCGGCGCCGGGAAATCCATGTCCGCCACCCAGAGCGGGATGACATCGTCGCGACCAAAGATCTCGCCACGTCGATCGTACTTCTCGCAACCCGAGCCGGGGTACTGGGCCAGGCGGGTGAAATCGGTCGACGGTTGGCGCACAGTCATCGGCGTGCCCAGACCGTTACCTGACTAACCGTATGCTGATAGCGCCGTGCCGTGTCACGGATGACGAACGGGATGTCCGCAGGCTCGCCCACCAACTCGAAGTTGGGCTCGAGGCATTTGAGCAGCGTGTCGAGTGTGCTCACCGGCCGCCCGTCCTTGTCGACATAACCACCGAGCCAACGTTCGCGCGGCGTGACGTCCTCAAGCCAGGTGTAGGGCGAGGCCAGCACCAGCAGCCCACCGGGATTGATGCGCCCGGCGATATCGTCGAGAAACTTGCCCGGGTCGTAGAGCCGGTCGATCAGGTTACCCGCAAGCACTAGGTCGTAGCCTGTGAAATGCGGCTTCATGTTGCAGGCGTCCTGTTGCCGGAACTCGATATTATCGCGCGGTTCAAGGCCTAGCGCGGCCAGCGAGGCGGCCCGGTCCTCGGTCAATTCGCCCTCGGTGGGCAGCGCGTAGGCGATCTGCCCCTCGTCGAGCATCGCTTGGGCGATCTGGACGAAGCGAGCCGAGAAATCCAGCCCGGTAACCGATTCGAAATGCGGCGCGAGTTCGAAGGTCGCCCGGCCGGTGGCACACCCGAGGTCGAGTGCCGCCCCGTGAGCGCGCCCCTCCATCTGGCGCAGAGCGAACTCGGCCAAAGCCCGCGGGAAGTTGCCGACACCGAAATACGACCGACCAAAGTGGAAATCGCAGTATTGGGCCAACTGGGCGTCAGTCTCATAGTAGCCATCGTCTTTGGAGGCCGGCGGGCGAACCGGCTCGCCCTCGACGTAACGAAAACCCGCGTGCTGGAAGAAGTGCCGACGGAAGGCGTAACGCGCATCACGCGTCGCTTCGTTGCCGGTCGAGATCCACGAGCCGCCCTTGATCAGGTTGTGCTGGTTGTCGAAGGTCGGCACGGAGAAGTCGTCGTAGATCGGGTGCGGCTCGAAACCCTCGAAGGCATCAATCGGCGTTTCCGTCCACTGCCAGACGTTGCCAATCACATCGAAAAAGTCGCCCTGGCCAAACCGGTTGACGGGGCAGGACGAAGCCCAGTACTCGAGGTTAATGTTGCCCGGCGCGCGTTCGCCCCATTCCGGCTCGTCCGGTACACCGGCCACCTGGCGCAGGCGCTCGTACTCGGGCTCGGTCGGCAGTCGGATCGACTTGCCCTCCCGCTCCGAGAGCCAGTTGCAAAACGCCTTAGCCTCGAGATAGTTGACATCCACCGGCCAGTCCCAGGGCATGTCGATCTCTTGAGCCATGGTCCGGTAGCCCCAGGAATCCCCACGCGGCACCCAGAAGATCGGGTGGGCCGCGCCACGAAAATCCAACCATCGGCGCCCCTCCTCGGTCCACCACTCAGGCGTTTCGTAGCCACCGGCCTCGACGAAGGCGAGGAACTCAGCGTTGGAGACCTGCATGCGACCCGCGCGGAATGCATCGACGCGGGTCGCCAACTGGCCATACTCATTGTCCCAGCCGTACAAGGGGGCATCCTGCGATTTGCCTTGCACCACCGTGCCGCCAGTCACCTCGAGGAGTTCGTTGGCGGGCGCGTCAGCCACTGCCGCCACGGCGGTGTCACAAATCGGCCAGTCGCCGTGTGGCTGGAGCCATTCGAGGTCGAGCTGGCGAATCAGTACCGAGGATGTCTCCAGGTGGATGCGCTCGTGCTCGATGCCCATAAAGATCGACCAGGTGGGATGGTCGTCCCAACGTACCGGCGGAGTCCAGTCGAGCTCCGAGATCAGTTGATCGACCCGTTCACGCACCTTGCGCCGATAGTCGCGCACGCGCTCGACCGAGGGCCAGTCGTAGTGAGCGTCATTGAGGTCATCCCAGCTCATCTCGTCGACACCGATCGCGAACATGCCCTCGAGCTTGGGGTCGATGCGCGTGGTCGCCTTCGCCGTGACCAGCTTGTTGATGTAGAACGTGGCAGTGTGGCCGAAGTAGAAGATCAGCGGGTGGCGCAGCGGCTCGGGGCGCTCGTAGAACGCTTGGTCATCGGTGAGCACCTCGAACAGCTTTTCGTAGATGTCCATGGTGCGATGGAAATACGCGCGCACCGCCTCGCGCTTGCTTTCGGCATCGTTACCGGTAAGCAGGACGGAGCGGCTCTTGAGTCTGGACAGCATGGCAATCTTCTCCTCGGGAAGGTCTGCTCGAGTCATCAATCAGGAATCCCCACCGACTTTAGGCCATCGCCACAGACGGTTAAACCGCATCCCGCCCAAAGAGTGTCTTTCCGGTCACGGCCACACTAGACTCCCCGAGTTACCCGCAATGAATCGAAGGCAGGGACCTCGCCATGCTGAACAAGCTGATTCCACCGCCGGTCGCCCTGCTGATCGGCATCGCCCTGATCTGGGCGCTATCCGAATGGCTGACCGGCGCCATTATCGATCTGCCCGGAAGGCCGTGGATCGCGGGGCTGCTATGGGCCATCGGCCTGTCACTGATGATCATCGCCGCCTGGTCATTGCAGAAGGCACACACCACGATCAATCCGATCTGGCCGGACCACGCCAAGCACTTGGTCACCAGTGGTATCTACCGCCACTCGCGAAATCCGATCTACCTAGGTGACGCGCTCATCCTGCTAGGCATGGTGGTCTGGTTCGGCAACTGGCTGGGCCTAGCAGTGGTCGCTCTGTTCGTACTCTTCATCGATCGCGTGCAGATACGGGCCGAGGAGCGGGCACTGGCAACACTATTTGGCGAAGGGTTCCAGGAGTACGTCGATCGGACGCGGCGATGGGCCTGACCGCCGAGCCACCGAATGTCCATGGAACACGGCCCTAGAACCCACCCCATGTACTCTGTCCTGCACGATGGTCGGGGAAGCCCACGACCCGCTAAGCTAGCAGCAGGCCGGCCCACGGAAGCACCGTGCACCCCAGGGCCCTTCTGGTGGCCATCACCAACAGCTCGTTTCCGAACGAGTCCAGTCTGCTGATGGTCATCGCCGCATTCGTGGCGACCGGCACGATGGGCTTGTCTTGCGCTGTACCTAGACTCCGCCCGGCTTGGCTAGTGCTCAGCTGCGCGTGCGCGATTGCTCGGGGCGCTGGCGCCTGCACAAGGCTCCACTGGATGGAGAGCCAGGCCAAGCACCCCGAAAACGGTTTCGACCCACAAACACCTAAATCGCTACAAGCTTGTGACGTGGCCAAATCGATCCGCCGATCGTCATGACACGAACCGCAGGAAAATGCCCCCGGAGCAGCGCTCGCGGGGGCATTTTCGTGACGACAGGCAGTCGCCGTATCTGGTGCGCCCGACAGGATTCGAACCTGTGACCTTCGGCTTCGGAGGCCGACACTCTATCCAGCTGAGCTACGGGCGCTTTTTCGGGTGAGGTCAGCCTCACCAAGCAAGGGCGGCATGATAGCGGCTTGGCCGCCCCACGTCCATGGGACCCTTAGCCGTTTAGCGCATCGCCGACCACCTGCTCGGCCTGGGCAAAGATTTCCTCGAGGTGACCCGGGTCCCGGAAGCTCTCGGCGTAGATCTTGTAGATCGGCTCGGTCCCCGACGGACGCGCAGCGAACCAGCCATTGGCCGTCTCCACCTTGAGCCCGCCGATCGGTGCGTCGTTACCGGGGGCCCGAGTACGGATGCCGGTGACCGACTCGCCGGCCAGGGTGTCGATGGCGAGCGAATCGGGGTCAAGTGCCTTGAAGCGCGCCTTTTGCTCGTCGCTGAGCGAGGCATCGCGACGAGCGTAGAACGGCTGGCCGAAGCTATCAATCAGGCGATTGAAGCGCGCCCAGACATCCTCGCCGGTCACCGCGAGTATCTCGGCGGCGAGCAGCCCCATGGTCAAGCCGTCCTTGTCGGTATTCCAGACCTCGCCGTTACGTGCTAGAAAGGTCGCCCCGGCGGATTCCTCGCCACCGAAACCCAGCCACCCATCGGTCAGGCCCGGCTGGAACCACTTGATGCCCACTGGCGTTTCAAAAACCTCGCGCCCCAAGCCGCCCGCAACGCGATCGATCATTGAGCTCGACACGATCGTCTTGCCCACCTTGAGATCATCGCGCCAATCGGGCCGTTGACCGAACAGGTAGTCGATCGCGACCGACAGGAAATGGTTTGGATTAACCAACCCGCCCTCCGGACTGACGATGCCATGGCGGTCGGCATCGGTGTCATTGCCGAAGGCCACGTCAAAGCGGTCCTTAATCTTGAGCAAGTCCGCCATCGCGTACGGTGAGGAACAGTCCATGCGTATCTTGCCGTCGTGATCCAGCGGGATGAACCGGAAATCGGGTTCGACCTGGCGATTGACGATCGTCAAATCGAGACCGTAATGCTCGGCGATCGGCTCCCAGTACGGCAGCCCTGCCCCACCCATGGGATCGACACCGATCGAGACGCCGGCACGAGCAATCGCCTGCATGTCCACGACCGTGTCGAGCGCCTCGACGTAGGGACGGATGAAATCGACGCCATGGGCCGCATCCCCCTTGATGGCGCGATCAAATGGCTTGCGGGAAATGGCCTGCCAGTCCGCCAGCAACTCATTGGCACGACGCTCGATCCAGCCAGTGGCACCGGTATCTGCCGGGCCGCCATGGGGCGGGTTGTACTTGAAACCGCCGTCACCCGGCGGGTTGTGCGATGGCGTCAGGATGATGCCGTCGCAGCGCGCGCCACCGCGGCGATTGGCCGCGATGATCGCCTGGGAAATCACCGGCGTGGGGGTGGGCGCATTGTCGTGCTGATAGTGAAACGGCACACCAGCTGCCGACAGCACCTCGACGCAGGTCATGAATGCCGGCCAAGCCAATGCGTGGGTGTCGAAACCGACCAGAATCGGCCCATCGATCCCCTGGCTGCGACGGTACTCGACCAAGGCGGCACTCACCGCGGCAATGTGGGCCTCGTTGAACGATCCGGTCAAGCTCGAGCCACGATGCCCCGAGGTACCGAACGTTATGCGTTGCGACGGGTCTTCCACCAGCGGTTCGCTCTGGTAGTAGGCGCTGATCAGACGCGGCACGTTGACGAGAGAGTCATGGGGCGGGGTCTGGCCGGCAAGTTCGTGTAATGGCATGAATAGAGGTCCTTCGGCTGAACGTTCTCGGACGTCGTTAAATGACTTAGCGCTCGAGTCGTCGTGAATCCACTCGGCGTGTGAATCGGTTGCCCATCAATGCGACGGATGGCCACAACTGCCCGTCTCGACAGGAGGCAACGGGTCGACCCGTGCCTGACGATGCTCGGCCACTCTCGCTAGCGCGAGCGAGGCGAGTCGCGTGGTCTCGGGATCCGACCTCGATGTCAGCACGACCGGCACACACGCGCCGAGCACGATGCCGGCAAAACGTGCTCCGGCAAGATATTCGAGATCCTTGTAGAGAATATTGCCTGAGACGAGATCGGGAACCAACAGGATGTCGGCGTGCCCCGCCACCGGGCTGATGACTCCCTTGATCCGAGCCGACTCGGCGGAGATGGCGATATCGAAGGCCAGCGGCCCGTCAATCTGTGCATGGGCAATCTGCCCGCGCTCGCCCATCTTTGCCAGACAAGCCGCATCAAGCGTCGATGGAATCGCCGGGTTGACCGTCTCGGTCGCCGACAACGCCGCGACTCGTGCTCGCTTGTTGCCCAACCACCAGGTCAAGTTGACTGTGTTCTGCAGGATCTCGGCCTTGGCGCGGATATCCGGCGCGATATTGATCGCGGCATCGGTGATGAAAAGCAACTTGTGATAGCTGGCCAACTCCGTCGCGAAAACATGTGAGATGCGCGGACCGCGTCTGAGGTGGCGGATGATCGGGCGCAGAAACACATCCGTGTGGATATCGCCCTTGATGAGCATCCGGACATCACCGCTTCCAACCGCAGCGACCGCCGATTCGGCCGCCGCGACATCCGAATCCACGTCGACGACCGGAAAATCGAGATCGAGTTCGGTTGCCAAGGGGCCGATTCGATCGGCCGGGCCGAAAAGCACCGGCTCTATCAGACCCGCTCGGGCCGCCTCTCCGGCGGCATGCAACACCGAATGCGAAGCGGCCCCGACCACCGCCGCTGGCACCGGGGAAAGCCCCTTGGCCTCCTCAAGCATGTCGTCGAGCGTTCGGATTTCGGGAAAAGCTTCAGGCATGACACGTCCCTTGCGACCAATGGTTTTCGACCCGCCCGTTTGGCGGCTGTGCGTCCGCGCGCACGTTGGGTTTCGACGAGGTGATTGCGGCGACCACACACGGAATCATCGCCTTGCGGCCGGGCGGTGTCGACCGCGAAACCGGAAGCATGGCAATAGCCATTGAAATTTAGTACCTTCTAATATAGAAATTACTTATACAGACATTCACGGAGTAATCAGATGCTGATTCGAAATCTCAACGCAGCCTACAACCCGCTGTTTTTCCTCGCTGCGCTCGGTGCCGGCGGTCTGGCCGTGTCGTTCTTCATCTACCCGATGTTCTTGGTCAGTCACCCGGACACACCCATACCGACATTCAACCACCTCTGGCCGATCCTTGCCGGGCCCGTCTCGTGGCAGTCTGTACTGCTCGGTCTGGACCTGCTGGCCGTGCTGTTCTTCGCCTACCTGCACTTCCGGCTGCTCTTCTGGAACATCCGAGAATATCGCCTGTTCCGCCAGACCCCAGCTTACGACAAGCTGCGTGACAGCAACGCAGAGATCTCGCTGATGGCCATCCCGCTGACCCTGGCGATGAGCATTAACACCATGTTCGTCCTAGGCGGGCTGTTCGTACCCAACCTTTGGTCAGTGGTCGAGTACCTCTTCCCGCTCGCACTGACCGGCTTTCTCGCCATCGGCGTCTATGCGCTGAAGATCCTGACCACGTATTTCGCGCGCACACTGACCAACGGCAACGTCGATTTCTCGGCCAACAACAGCCTCGCGCCGATGATCGCCATCTTCGCGCTCGCCATGATCTCGGTGGGTCTCGCCGCCCCGGCGGCCATGAGCGGCAACCGCGCGATGATCACCATCGGCCTGCTCGCCTCGCTGTTCTTCCTAACCATCGCCGCGCTGCTCGCGATCATCAAGCTTGTGCACGGCTTCCAGGCAATGATGGCCAAGGGCATCAACGAACCGGCCAGCCCGAGCCTGTGGCTGATCATCCCGATCCTGACGCTGATGGGCATCACCTGGATCCGGCTCTCGCACGGCCTGCAGCACGGCTTCGACGTGCCAATCGACCACACCGGCTTGCTAATGCTCGGCGCAGTCATCCTCTCGGCGCAGATCCTCTTCGGCCTGATCGGGCACGCGGTCATGAATCGCCTGGGCTACTTCACCCACTACAGCAAGGGCGAAAAAGGCAACGCCGGGACCTTCTCACTGATCTGCCCGGGCGTGGCATTCTTCGTCTTCGGCATGTTCTTTATTCATGTCGGTCTGGTGCAAAACGGCCTGATCGAACACTCGAGCTGGGCTCACTATCTTGTGATGATCCCGTTCGTGCTGGTGCAGGCGAAAACCATCGAGGTCATGCTTCGCATCAAGCGCAACATCCTGCACGCCGAACCCGCCATGCAGGCCAGTCCCGCACAGGGCTGAATATTGCCCCGGATGACCCGCAGACTCGAACCTGGAGGCGTCGCGAGAGCGGCGCCTTGGTTCATCAAGCCCCCAACAAATCTGCATCACGGGCAATGGCACGGTATTCTCCGTTTTGGACATAACCCCAAGCACATGGAGGAGACCATGATAGCCACGATCCGACGCCTTGCCGTGACCGCCATCCTCACCCTCGGCCTGTTCAACCCAGCGATGGCCGACGACCACAAGCGCACTTTCTTCTACAACATCACCACCGACGACACATGGGCGGCCGGAATGGCCGCCGGCCAGGCCAACAAGGCGCTGGAAGCAGGTCAGGATGTGGTGCTGTTCCTCAACGTGCGCGGTGTCTATCTCGCCTCGATCTCGCGCCAGCAGGACACCTTCGCCGCGGCCGGCATGACGCCCCAGCAACTGCTGCAAGCAGCCATGAACAAGGGCGGCCGGGTTGTCATCTGTCCCATGTGCATGAAGCAGGCCGGCATGAGCATGGACGATGTCATCGAGGGCGTCGAACAGGGAGGCCCGGAGGTCACTTTCAAGGCACTCAACGACCCGGACACGGTGGTCCTGAGCTACTGAGAGCTAGAGCCACGTCTGAACCCAAACTGGCCGGGGCGCTTGGCGCCACCGGCCTTTTTCGTGCGTTCGTCAGACGTCGATGTCGTCCTGGCCGGCAAAACGTTCGAAATCTGGCAGATCCGCAAGCGAATTCAGGCCGAAATCACTGAGAAACGCGCGCGTGGTGCCCAGCAT
This sequence comes from Guyparkeria sp., assembly GCA_041685825.1. GTDB lineage: Bacteria > Pseudomonadota > Gammaproteobacteria > Halothiobacillales > Halothiobacillaceae > Guyparkeria. The sequence continues at coordinate 15,177 of JAWLFB010000021.1, forward strand.
CTCGGGCCGGCCCGGGCTGTCCTTGACGCCCAGGCTCCGCACCCAGCCGCGTTCGGCTAGTTGTTTGAGTATCTGTGGATTGACCGCTACCCCGCGGGCCGCCTCGATCTCGCCACGGGTGATCGGCTGGCGCCAGGCGATCAATGCCAGAGTCTCCAGAGCCGCACGGCTGAGTCTGGGCACCCGACCGGGGTCACCGGCCCTGAGGTAGGGCGAGACAGCGGCGGTGGCCACCAGCTGCCAGACCCGATGCCCACCTACCTCGCGGGCCGTCAGCTCGATGAAACGGTGCGGCTCCCAGCGAGTGGCCACGTGTACCAGTGCCGCCTCGAGCAGGTCCGGGGCGGTCTCCTGTCCCACCATGGCACCCAGCGCCTCCAGAGACAGCGGCTCGTCGACAGTGAGCAGCAGGGCCTCGACCAGTTCGACCAGCCCCTCTGGCGGCTCGCTGCCCCAGTGTTCGGACCGATCGGCGTGATCTGCGGGGGACTCCATGGCGGTCATCGGGGCATCTCCTCTTCAGCGACCGGATCGGTGGCCTTCTTGGCAAGGCGAAACAGGGTCACGGGCCCAAAGGGGCTCTCCTGCGACCAGTCGAGCGCGTGGGTGCGAGAGAGTTCCAGCACGGCCACGGTGGTGACCGCGACACCCATGCGCCCCTCCTCGGGACGAAACACCTCGGCCAGCTCGCAACTTGTCCGGTCGAACAGGGCATCGAGGATATCGGTCATGCGCTGACGGATGCTCAGGGCCTCGGCACGCACGTGGTGGGCGCGACGCACAATGCCCTCGCGCATCAACCCCTGCATTGCCGCGATCAGACCGGTGAGATCGGACGGCACCGCCGGCGCGGGCAGACGATCGGGCGGCTCGATCGACAAGTCGAACCAGTCGCGCCCGCGCCTCGGCTGCTTGTCGAGGCGCCCCGCGGCCCGCGTGGTGCGCTCGTACTCGAGCAGGCGCTCAACCAGTTCGGCGCGGGGGTCGAGCGGTTCTTCCTCGTCGTCATTGCGCGGTTCGGGTGGCAGGAGCATGCGCGACTTGATCTCGGCCAACCAGGCGGCCATGAGCAGGTACTCGGCCGCCAATTCAATCGCCATGGACTTCATCAGGGCGAGGTACTCGAGGTACTGCTCGGTCACCCTTGCAACGGGGATCTCGAGGATGTCGATGTTGTGTTTGCGGATCAGGTAAAGCAGAAGATCCAGCGGCCCCTCGAACTGTTCGAGCCAGATGGCCAGCGCATCTGCCGGAATGTAGAGGTCCAGCGGCAGTTGTTCGAGTGGCTGCCCGGACACGCGCGGCGTGGCATCGACCCAGCGCCGTGCATCCATTTGCGGCATATCGCCCTCAGAGGACATGGATCAATAGGTTGAACCAGCCGAGCAGCGTACCCATAATCGGCAGCAAGACCGCCGAGAGCACCCCGCTGACCAGGAGCACCACCACGATCGGCAATCCCCACGCCTCGAAGCGTGACAACAGGTCACCCCAACTAGCTGGCAGCACGGCCACCAGCATCCTCCCGCCGTCGAGCGGCAGGATGGGCAACAGGTTGAACACCGCGAGGATCAGGTTGATGAAGATCCCTACCTGCCCCATCAGAGCCAACGCTTCGGCAAAGCGGACACCGCCGTCGAGACCTTTCAACGCCAAGACGGTGACCAGCGCCCACCCGAGCGCCATCAAGATATTGACCCCCGGTCCGGCCGCCGCGACTAGGAACATGCCGCGACGCGGGTTGCTCAACCGGGCGGCATTGATCGGTACCGGCTTGGCCCAGCCGAAGACGAAAGGGGTGAATAGGTACATCAGCAGCGGCACAACCAACGTGCCCAGCCAGTCGATGTGGGGGATCGGGTTCAGAGTCAGGCGTCCGGCCCGTTTGGCGGTGGGGTCGCCCAGCGCGTTTGCGACATAGCCGTGCGCCGCCTCGTGCACGGTCACTGCCAGCAAGATCGGCAGGATGCCGATCGCGATCTTCTGCAGGAAAGAAAGCTCCAGCACGTCCAGTTCAGTTCGCCAGTTCGGGCGGCACGCCACCGAGCCCTTCGCGCTGAACCTCGAAATCGTCGCCGCTCAGATCGAGAACAGTGCCCGGGATCTGCTCGAGAAAGGCCGCGCCGGCGATCAGGTCGACCTGGTTGGTGACCGCGGTCGGGAAAAGCTCCGGATCGTCCAGCGGTTGATCTAGGTCTGGGATCACCAAAGAGGCGCTCAGGATCGGGGCGTCAAGCGCCTCGAGAATGGCGCGCAACACCACCTGGGAGGGCACCCGCAGACCGATCGAGCGCTTCTTCTCGTGTTGCAATCGCCTCGGGACCTCGCGCGTCGCCGGCAAAATGAAGGTGTAAGGACCGGGGATGTGGGTCTTGAGAAAACGAAACTGGACATTGTCCACCTTGGCATAGACGCCCAACTCGGATAGATCGCGAACCGACAGGGTCATATGGTGGATACCATCGTCACGACGGATCTGCCCGATGCGCTCGATCGCGTTCTTGTCCTCAAGGCGACAGGCAAGCGCGTAGCCCGAGTCGGTCGGCACTACCACGATCTTGCCGCGGGCAATCGCGTCGGCAGCCTGCTTGACGAGGCGTGGTTGGGGGGTCTCGGGATGGATATCAAGCATTCTGGTCATGGTTGACCCTCGTGGCGTCGGATGGCAGTGGCAGCGGGTCCGGTTGACGGCTTGGGGAGCGGATGGCCAAACGGCTCGCTCCCCGCGCCCTCACGCCCATGTTAGTGTACTGCAAGCGGCTGCGGGCACATCCTGCCGGCCTAGATTCCAGGCTCCTTACCGTTACGCGAGACACGATGAAATTCCTGTTCGACTTCTTCCCCATCCTGCTGTTCTTCGCCGCATACCACCTGGAGGGCATCTATGTCGCCACCGCGGTTGCCATGGTGGCTTCAGTGGTGCAGATCGCCGCGGGCTGGCTGATGTGGCGCAAGGTAGAGCGAATGCACTGGGTCTCGGCCGGGCTGATCGTCCTGTTTGGCGGCATGACGCTGATCCTGCACAACCCGTTGTTCATCATGTGGAAGCCCACCATCCTTAACTGGCTGTTTGCGCTAGTGTTTCTCGGCAGCGCGTTCATCGGCAAGAAGCCGCTGGTCCAGCGGATGATGGAACACATCATCCAAGTACCCATGGCTATCTGGCACCGTGTCAACTGGGCCTGGGTGGGCTTCTTCGTGTTGTCGGGCGTGGCCAACATCGTGGTCGCCTACCAGTTTTCCGAAGCGTTCTGGGTCAACTTCAAGCTGTTTGGCTTGATGGGTCTGACCTTCGTGTTCATGATCCTGCAGGGGCTCTATCTCGGCATGTACGCGGAACGCCCTGCCGAGATCGAGGCGGAGACCGGCCCGCGAGACGGTGACGAACGCCCCTGATCGACCCCGGACGGCAACGGAGGACGTACCGCCAATGCAATGGTTTATGATCGTGGCCAATGACGTGCCTGACAGCGCCCCGCTACGGGCAAAGTACCGCGACGGGCACCGCGCGCGCATCGAGTCCATGGCCAGCGAGGGCCGCGTCCTTACCGCCGGCCCCCTGCCGGTCGATCCCGACGACCCCGACCGCGGGCTGTCGGGCAGCCTGATCGTAGCAGCCTTCGACGGCTTGGACGCGGCTCGCGCCTGGGCCGAGGCCGACCCGTTTCATGCCGGCGGGGTCTACGCCTCGGTCGACGTCCGACCTTACAAGCCGATTTTCGGCACCACCAGGTAGCGCCGGGCAAGACACCTGCAAAACGAACAACGAACCACACCAAAAAACAAAGGACCCTCTCATGGATAGCACCCCGACCAACGACCGAATCCCCCACCGACGTCACCGCCTGGCGATCGCGCTAAGCGCGGGGCTGCTGCTTAGCGCCGGCGCGTTGACCGGCTGCAGTGACGACCGCCCGCAGTCTGCCGAGAAGACTCCGCTTGGTCAGCAAAGCGCCCCGGCCGGCTCGTTTGAGACCATCGAAGGGGGCGAGGTGATCGCCCGCATCAACGACTCGCCGCTCTACCGCGAGAACCTCGAGGTGGTGAAAGAAAACCTGGGCGCCGAGGTGCCCGAGGATCGGCTGGTCAGTCGCATGGTCGAGTTGCGCCTGTTGGCCAACCGTGCCCGCGAAGAGGGCCTCGACAGCGACCCGCGCACCCAGGCACGCGTGCAGAACGCGATCGACAACCAGCTCGCCAACGCCTATCTCATGAACTACATGACCGAGATGGAAGTGAGCGAAGCGGACGTCGAGGCCGCCTACGAGAGAGAAATGGAGGCTCTGGGTGACGAGACCCAATACCGCGCCATGCACATATTGGTCGAGGACGAGAAAACCGCCCGCGAGCTGATGGCGCGGCTCGACGAAGGGGACGACTTCGGCGAACTGGCCCAGGAGCACTCCCAGGACACCGGCTCCGGTGAGGCCGGCGGCGACCTGGGCTGGTTTGCTCTCGACCAAATGGTCGAACCATTCGCCGAGGCTATTGGTTCTCTGGAGCCGGGGCAACGTGCCGAGGACCCGGTCGAGACGCGGTTTGGCTGGCATATCGTGCAGCTCGAGGAAAGCCGCCCGATGCCCCAGCCGACGCTCGAACAGATGCGTCCGGAGCTTGAGGATCGGGCCCGGCGCGATGCCATCAACGACATGATCGCCGAACTGCGCGAATCGGCCAATGTCGAAATTCTCACCAGCGATGTGCGGTCGATGGTCGAGCGGGACGGCAATGAGACCCAGGCGGGTGACGAGACCGACACCGGCGCAGAGGCGGCGGACGAGACCGCGGATGCCGAGGGTGACGCCGACATGGTCGATCTCCCGACCGAGCCGCTCAAGGCCATGCCCTGAACTGGGCTGCGCCCATCCGTCAAACGGCAACAGGAAAGACCATGACGAAACAAGTCGTAAACGGCGAGGAGCTCAAGCAGACCGCGCTGGGCCAGGAACTCAACGACGATCAGTGTCGCCTGCTCGCCAACGTGTGCACGCGTCGCGCGGTGGCCAACGGTGAGATCTTGTTCGAGGAAGGTCATTGCAGCGACACGCTGTTCGTGGTCGTCCAGGGGCGATTCGCGGTCAGCCGTGACACCGGCCGCGGATTCTCCGATACGCTGCACCTGCTCGAAACCGGACAACTGGCGGGGGAGTCCGGCTTTCTCGACGGCACGCCGCACAGCGCTACCCTGCGCGCCGTCGGTGACGCTCAGGTAGTCATGCTAGACCGTGCCCACCTTGAGTCGTTGCTGGTCGACCACCCGATCCTCGTCTACAAGGTGATGCGCGCGATCGTGCACAGCGTGCGAGAGATCATTCGACGCATGAACCGTCAGCACAGCGAACTGTTGAGCTACATCAACCCGAACATCGGCCGGTTCTGACACAGCCCCGGACACCTGGATAAAGAAAGGGCCGTGATTCGACAATCACGGCCCTTTTTCTTGAGCAAAGCGGGGAAGCCTGTCAGGGAGCGCCGAGCGACTCCCTCAACGCCTCGTCCCACCGCACGGCGTCGAGATAGCAGTTCGGCGCCACCTCGTTGAGCGACGAGACCACGGTCTCGCCGTCGGCCTCCAGCCATTGGCCTTTTTCGTAGAACCGAATGTACTCGAGCAACTCACCGAGACTACCCTGCCCTTCCAACAGGGCCTTCGCGATGTCGTCGGTCAGAGGCAGTTCCTCGATCAACTGCGCAAGCGGCTGATTGTAGAAGGCATCGAGATTGGAAAACAGCCCCACCAGGAAGGCGGTCGGCGGATTCGCCACTTGGCTTTGTGCCGCCAGCAGTTCGGCAAACCGTGCCCGGATCATCGTGTTGTGAATCAGGGCCGGTGGCTTACCATCAACGCCCGTGAGCGCGGACAGGTAGACCAGGCTGCGCACCGCCTTGAGACCAAGCAGACGCACCGCCTCCTCGACCGAGTCGACCTGGCGACGCAGCCCGATGGCGGCCGAGTTGACCAACCGCAACAACCGATAGCTCAAGGCCAGATCCGTGTTGATGCGTTCGACGATCTCGGCGAGGACAACATCATCGTCCTGGAGCAGGATCAACAAACCCATCAAGTTCGCCTTGGAGGCGCGCACGGTCGGGCGCACCACCATCTCCGGGCGGGAGACGAAATGCCCCTGAAAGTAATCCACCCCGGCCTCGCGCAAACGATCGTAGTCGTCCCACTCCTCGACTTTCTCAGCGATGACCTTGAGACCGGCCTTTCGGGCCGCGGGCAGTGCCGCGATGACCCGCTCCACCCCGACTTCCACCAGATCGAACTTTACGTAATGGCACTCAGCCGCGCAGGGCCTGTCGATCGATTCGGGCGGGAAGTCATCCAGCGCGACACGGTAACCCGCCTTCCTCAGGCGCTTGACAGCCTCGGCGGTCCGTCCGTCACATTCGATCGTCTCGAGGACCTCCAAGACCACCGATGGGGCCACGAGCCCCTCGAGCACGCCACTGAAGAGCATCTTCCCCGGCACGTTGATGAACGCCTGTTTGCCCCCAACGAGGCTGTCGAGACCGATCTCGCTAAGAGCGTTGAGTACGGTCGATGCGGTGGCTTGATTGGAATTGCCGACCCGGGCCACTTGGTCGGCGTCCGCCGCCCGATATAGCAGCTCGTACCCGATGGTGTTGAGATCCGCATCGACGATCGGCTGGCGCGCCAAACGTACCGACTGAACGATCCGTTGGACCGCCTCGTCGTTGGGGGGATTATGATCGGGATGTTGTGCCATGACGCTACTACGATTTCTCTCGTGGGCGCCCGACGGATCGAATCGCGGGCGTGGCTGCCATCATACCCGCCGCCAACTTATGCGGAGAACCGCATGGTCAGGCGGAGGCGTCCCTGCCGATCGACCTCAAGCAACTTGACGTTCACCTCGTCGCCCTCCTTGACGATATCGGTGACCTTCTCGACACGGCCTTCGGCCATCTCGGAGATATGCAGCAGGCCATCCTTGCCCGGGGCGATGTTGACGAACGCCCCGAAATCGACCACGCGCACCACCTTGCCGTGATAAACCTTGCCCACCTCAAGCTCCGCGGTCAGTTCCTCGACCCGGCGACGTGCCTCCTCGGCGGCCTCGCCGTTGGGCGCAGCGATAGTGACAAGGCCGTCCTCGCTGATGTCGATCTGGGTTTCGGTTTCCTTGGTCAGCGCCTGAATGGTCGAGCCACCCTTGCCGATCAAATCCCCCTTACGTTCGGGGTTGATACGCACGGTGATGAATCTCGGCGCGTGCGAGGAGAGATCCGTGCGGGCTTCGGCAAGTGCCTCGTTCATGCAGCCCAGGATGTGACTGCGCCCGGCGCGTGCCTCGCGCAGTGACTCTTCCATGATCTGGCGATTGATGCCCTCGATCTTGATGTCCATCTGCAGGGCATTCACGCCCTCGGCCGTGCCCGCGACCTTGAAGTCCATGTCGCCGAGGTGGTCCTCATCACCAAGGATGTCGGTGAGCACGACGAACCGCTCGCCTTCCTTGATCAGACCCATGGCGATGCCGGCCACCGGCGATTTCATCGGCACCCCGGCATCCATCATGGCAAGCGAGGCGCCGCAGACGGAGGCCATCGAGGATGAGCCGTTGGACTCCGTTATCTCCGAGACGACTCGAACGGTGTAAGGAAACTCCTCGGCCGGCGGCAAGGCGGCCATCACACCACGACGAGCGAGATTGCCGTGACCGATTTCACGGCGCTTGGGCATGCCGAAACGGCCAGTCTCCCCCACGCAGAACGGTGGGAAGTTGTAATGGAATAGGAACGGTTCCTTGCGCTCGCCACCCACCGCATCGATCATCTGCGCGTCGCGTGCAGTACCCAGGGTGGTCACTACCATAGCCTGGGTCTCGCCGCGCGTGAACAGTGCCGAGCCGTGGGCACGCGGCAGAAAGCCGGTACGTATACTGATCGGACGGACGGTGCGGGTGTCACGCCCGTCAATACGCGGCTTGCCGGCGAGGATATCGCCGCGAACCACGTCGGACTCGATGCCCTTTACCAGACCATCGACGGTCTTCTCAGTGACTGGCGGCTCGGCCGTCTCGTCAACAAACCGATCACGAATCTGGCCGCGCAACTGCCCAAGCCGCCCACCACGCTCGGCCTTGTCGGCGATCTGGTAGGCCGACTCGATCTCCGCGCGGAAGGCCGACTCGATATCGGCGGCCAGCGCCGAGTTATCGATCGGTGGGGTCCACTCGATCGGTGGGCGACCCGCCTCGGCCGTCAGGGCCTCGATCGCCTTGATGGCTGTGTGCATCTTCTCATGGCCGAACATGACCGCATCGAGCATCACGTCTTCCGGCAGCTGGTCGGCTTCGGACTCGACCATCAGCACCGCCTTGTCCGTGCCGGCGACCACCAGGTCCAGGCGTGACTCGCCCAATTGAGCCGGGCTGGGGTTGAGCACGAACTCGCCGCCGATATGCCCGACTCGTGCGGCGCCGATCGGACCGGCAAACGGTGCCCCCGAAAGAGAGAGAGCCGCCGAAGCACCAATCAGTGCCGGGATCTCGGAGTCGACCTCGGGATCGAGCGAGAGTACCTGGGCGATGACCTGCGTCTCATGGGTGAAGCCCGTCGCGAACAGCGGGCGCACCGGCCGGTCGATCAAGCGCGCGACCAGTGTCTCACCCTCGGTCGAGCGCCCCTCCCGACGGAAAAAGCTGCCCGGCACCCGCCCGGCGGCGTAGAATTTTTCCTGGTACTCGATCGTCAGGGGCAAGAAATCCTTGGACGGATCCGCGGTCGGCGCGACTACAGCGGTGACCAGCACCACCGTCTCACCCATGGAGACCATAACCGCCCCGCTGGCCTGCCGTGCGATTTCGCCCGTCTCAAGGGTAACGGTGTGTTGACCGTACTCGAAGGATTGCTTGCTCACTGCCACGCTTGGCTCCTGACGTATCAAATGTATTCGATGGGTGGCGAGACGATCGGCTGATCTCCTCGCAAACAAAAAACCCGCCGCAGTGCGGCGGGTTTCAAGTGTAACCGGATGCGCTTACTTGCGCAGGCCCAGCTTCTTGATCAAGTCCTGGTAGCGAGTGAGGCTCTTGGACTTGAGGTAGTCGAGCATCTTTCGACGCTGGTTGACCAGCTTGAGCAGGCCACGGCGGGAGTGGTGATCCTGCTTGTGGGTCGCGAAGTGCTCGGTCAGGTGCGTGATCCGTTGTGTCAGCAGCGCGACTTGAACTTCCGGCGAGCCGGTGTCGTTTGCGTCTTTACCGAACTCGGCAACGATATCCGCGGTGGTCTTTTCGTTCAGGGACATGGGAACTCTCCTATCTGCCTGGGTGAAGCTTTAAAAGTCCATCGCAGGTCAGTCGTTCAGGCGTGTTGCCTGAAGGCCACCGTCCCGCAATGCGTTTGGGCACTTGCGCCCCTTACAACGCCGCGAACAATCGTCGCGGCGCGGTTCGCCCGTCATCCAGCACTTCCCCCATACCCAGGAAGAGGTCGTCAGGTGCATAGAGTCGGAACCACCCGGTTTGCGGCGCGTTGGGCACAAACACCGGATGACCATGGCGAATTGGTGTGACACTGGTCGTGTCCAGCACGACGGCCGGATAGGCGCCCAGCGCCGAATCGATCGGGAGGATAACACGATCGAGGGAATCGATCCCGCCCTGGGCGGCGAGCCCCTCGAGGTCCTCAAGCCGATAGGTGGACTGCTCGTCCGTCGACCACGGGCCGAGCCCGATGCGGCGCAATTCGGCAACCACCGCGCCACAGCCAAGCGCCTCGCCGACATCCTCGACCAGCGTGCGAATGTAGGCGCCCTTGCTCGAGTGCACCCGCAGGGTGAACTCGGCGGACGAGAGCGCTTCGAGCGTGATCTCGTGAAAATCAATCGTGCGCGCCTTGCGCTCTACCGTCTTGCCCTCGCGGGCCAGTTCGTACAGGCGCCGGCCCTCGTGCTTAAGGGCCGAGTGCATCGGCGGGACCTGCTCGACGCGGCCGCGAAAGCGCGCCAGTGCCGTCTCCATCGCGTCCTGGCCGATGGGAGGAACCTCGCGGTTCTCGATCACCTCGCCTTCCAGATCGCCGCTATCGGTCCGCATGCCCAACCGACCGGTCACCCGGTAGGTCTTGTCGGCGTCGAGCAACAAGCCCGAAATCCGCGTCGCCTGACCGAAGCAAACCGGCAACAGGCCGGAAGCGGCCGGGTCGAGACTGCCGGTGTGACCCGCCTTGGAGGCATCGAACAATCGACGGACGCGCTGCAGCGCCTGATTGGAACTCAAGCCCAAGGGCTTATCGAAAAGGACGATGCCATTGATCTCGCGACCGCGACGCTTACGTGCCATACGATGGATGAGGCCGGCTCAGCGCCGGCCGTCTTCCTCTGAATCTTCCCGGTCAGCACCATGCTCATCGGCGCCGTCGCCCTCGGCACCCCCATCCTTGTCACGCACAGCCCGAATCAGGGCATCCATCTGCATGCCCTGCTCGATCGAATTGTCGAATATGAAGGTCAGCTGCGGGACGATGCGAAGGCGCATGCGGTGGCCCAGTTCGCCGCGCAGGAAACCGGCCGCCTCATTGAGCCATTGCTCGGCGATCGGCTGCTCGTCGGCGTTGAGCACGCTGTAGAAGATGCGCGCATGGGCAAGATCGCGCGAAACCTCACAATCCGTGACCGTCAGCATGGTCAGCGGTGCGTTCGCTCCGCTGTCCACGCCGGAATCACGGATCAGCTCGGCGATTTCGCGCTTGATCTGCCCAGCCACACGTTTGTGGCGCTGAAAACCCTGTGCCATAACGTCTGCCTTACAGGGTCCGCTGGACCTCGAAACGCTCGAAGACCTCGATCTGATCCCCGACCTTCACGTCGTTGTAGTTCTTCACGCCGATGCCGCACTCCATGCCGGAGCGTACTTCCTGGGCATCGTCCTTGAAGCGACGTAGTGACTCGAGTTCGCCCTCGTAGATGACGACGTTGTCGCGCAGGACGCGAATCGGGTTGTTCCGTTTGACCACACCCTCAGTGACCATACACCCGGCGATCGCACCCAGCTTCGGCGAGCGGAACACGTCGCGGACCTCGGCCAAGCCAACGAACTTCTCTTGGGTCTCGGTGCCCAGTAGACCAGTCATGGCGGCCTTGACGTCGTCGAGCATCTCGTAGATGACCGAGTAGTAGCGGATCTCGACGTCCTGCTCACCAGCCGTCTTGCGGGCTGCGGCGTCGGCGCGGACGTTGAAGCCGATGACAATGGCGCTCGAGGTGGCCGCGAGGTTGATGTCCGACTCGTTGATGCCGCCTACGCCGCTCATCAAAACGTTGACCTTGACGTCGTCGGTCGACAGCTTCTGCAGGCTATCGCGGATGGCCTCGGCGGAGCCCTGCACGTCGGCCTTGACCAGCACGTTCAGCGACTCGACCTCGCCTTCCTTCATCTGGTCGAACAGGTTCTCTAGCTTAGCCGCCTGCTGGGCCGCCAAGCGCGAATCACGCTGCTTGGCCTCGCGGAACTCGGCGATCTCGCGCGCCTTCTTCTCATCATCGAGGACAACTAGCTCGTCACCGGCTTCCGGCGTGCCGGACAGACCGAGCACGACCACCGGGATGGACGGGCCGGCCGACTTGACCTGCTTACCGTTCTCGTCGAGAAGGGCACGAACCCGGCCATACTCCTTGCCCACGACCACGGTATCGCCTTTCTTGAGAGTACCGCTCTGAACCAGGATCGTCGCGACTGGGCCGCGGCCTTTCTCGAGCGAGGATTCGACGACGGTGCCGATGGCGTGACCCTCGACCGGCGCCTTGAGCTCCTGGAGCTCGGCCTGGAGGAGAATTGCTTCAAGCAGCTGGTCGATGCCTTCACCGGTGTGAGCGGAGACGTGCACGAACTGCGTGTCGCCGCCCCATTCCTCGGAAATCACCTCTTCCTGCGAGAGCTCGGAGCGAACCCGCTCCGGGTCGGCACCGTCCTTGTCGATCTTGTTGACGGCCACCACCATTGGCACGTTCCCTGCGCGGGCGTGGTGGATCGCCTCTTTTGTCTGCGGCATGACACCGTCGTCCGCGGCCACGACCAGCACGACGACGTCCGTGGCGCTCGCCCCACGGGCACGCATGGCGGTGAACGCCTCGTGGCCCGGGGTATCGAGGAAGGTGACGGTTCCGCGCGGCGTGTCAACGTGATAGGCGCCGACGTGCTGGGTGATGCCCCCGGCCTCGCCGGCGGTGACCTTGGCGCGACGGATATGGTCGAGCAACGAGGTCTTACCATGGTCAACATGACCCATGACGGTGACGACCGGCGGACGCGGCTTGGCGTCACCCTGCTCGACCTGCTCGAGCGCCGAGTCCTCGATCGCGGTCTCGGACTCTGCGTGCGGCGTGTGCCCCATCTCCTCCACCACCAGAATCGCGGTGTCCTGATCGAGCACCTGGTTGATGGTGGCCATCACGCCCATGTTGAACAGGACCTTGACCACATCCACGCCCTTGACCGCCATACGCTGGGCGAGTTCCTCGACCGAAATCGACTCCGGCACGTTGACATCACGGACCACTGGGGCGGTCGGCTTCTCGAAGGTGTGACGGGTGGCCACGGCCGTCTTCGACGCCGCACCCTTCTTCCCCTTCTTGCGGCGACGGCCGGCGCCGGCGCCAAGATGCAGTTCTTCGCGGGCATTCTCGCGGGCATGACGGCCCTTACCGCCATGCTTGCCACGCTTGGGCTTGCCTTCGTCGGCCGAAACCGGAATACCCGGGGCCTCCTCCGGCATCGCAACGATGCGCAGGCGCGACTTGCGTTTGCCGTCGTCCTCACCTTCACCGTCACCACTAACCGCTTGCTCGGCCGGAGCAGCCTCCTCGGCAGCCGGCTCTTCAACCGGCTTTTCCTCGGCAACCGGCTCCGGCGTCGGATCGGCGGGCTCGGCTACGGTCTGCTCCGGTTCCGGCTCGGCGGGTGCCTCGTCGCGCTCGGTCGACTCGGATCCCGTGGTTGCGCTAGGCGTTTCTTCGGCCGGCGCCTCTTCGACCGGCGGCGCGACCTCGACGGCCGGCTGCTCTTCCACCGCCGCCGACTCAATCACTTCCTCCGTTGGCTGCTCGGCCTCTTCGGTCGACTCCACTTCATCACGCGAGACGTAAGTCTTGCGGCGACGATATTCGACCGCCACGGTCTTGCCGCCACGGGCACCGCCGCCAACCTTGATTTCCTGCTGGGAGCGACGCTTGAGCGTGATGCGCGAAGAAGGCGACTTCGCCTCCCCTTCACCCGACGAGCGCGTCTTGCGCAGGTGGGCCAGCAGCTTCATCTTGTCTTCGTCACTGACGCTGGCTTCCACGGAGGCGACCGTCACGCCCGCTTCAGCCAGTTGCTCAAGCAGCCGTTCGGGGGTGGCGCCTACCACTTTTGCCAAATCTTTAACCGTGACCTCGGACATTAACGACTCCTGTGGTCCTGCAAACTATCAAATAGAGATTCC
>JAWLFB010000022.1:0-28177 GCA_041685825.1 Guyparkeria sp.
CATGAACTGCACCCGGTCCGACATGGCCGAAACCATAGCACAGAAGCGCCCGACGTTAGCCTCGTCCAGCGGGGCGTCGACCTCGTCGAGAATGCAGAATGGGGCGGGGTTGAGCTCGAAGATCGCGAAAATCAGCGCGGTGGCCGTGAGCGCCCGCTCGCCCCCCGACAACAGCGACAAATGACTGATGCGCTTGCCGGGCGGACGGGCCATCAGGGCCACCCCGGCATCCAGCGGATCGTCGCCGGTCAGTTCCAGGCGAGCCTCGCCACCGCCGAACAGCGATTCGAAGCGTGGCCCGAGCCTCTGGTTGACCGCATGGAAGGTCTCGCGAAAGCGCTCGCGGGTCTGGCGATCCATGGTCTCGATCGCCTCGGCCAGTTGTGCCAGCGCCGACTCGACATCCTCGATCTGGCCGGCCAACTCCTCGCGACGCTGCTCGACCTCGCGGTGATCCTCGATCGCGGAGAGATTGACCGCGCCCAGCCGGCGAATCTGGGTCTCGAGATCGGCAAGCTCCGCGGCCAGTCGCTCGGCCACCCCCGGCTCGGCGGCGAGTCGCTCGATCGACTCGACCTCGGGCTCTTCCTCGTCGTCGGCCAACTGCTCGCGGGCCTCGGCCAGGCGGGTGCGGGCGTGCTGTTCGCAGGTCTCACCCTGGGCGCGATCGATGCGAGCCTGCTCGCTCTTCGCCCGCGCCGCATCGCGCTCGCCACGCACCTCGGCGACCGCCTGACGCGCCGCGGCCTGGGCATCGGCGGCCACCCGCTGATCCTCGCGCGCCTGCACCTCGGCCGCCTCCGCCTCGGCGAGTCGTTCGGCCTGACGGCGCCGCTCGGTCAGCAGCCCCTCGCGCTCGGCCTGGGCCCGCTCGCGCTCGCGGGCCTGCTCATCCAGACGACGGGCGATCGCCTCGCGCTCGTGATCCAGCCGGCGGATCTCGTCGCCAAGCCGCGCGATACTCTCGTCGCGCTGCTCGATCTCGCGGCGGGCACGATGAAAGCGGTCGGCCGCCACGCGCGCGGTCTCGCGGGCGGCCTCCAGTGCCTCGCGGGCCGACTCCTGTCGTTCGACGGCCTGGTTGCGGCGCTGATCGGCCTGGGCCACGGCATCGGCCGCCGCTTCGCGCTCGGCCTCCAAGCGGGCCCGCTCCCGGCGGGCGACCTCCAGCTCCTTGGATTCAGCGCCCGCGCGGGCCTCGAGCGTCTCGACGGTCTGCGCCAGGCGCTCGAGGCGCTCGCCGAGGTGCCGGCCCGCCAGTCGTGCCGACTCGAGCGCACCTGCCTGCCTGTCGCGTTCCTGGCGTGTGGCCTCGACGGCCTTACGGTTGGCCTCGAATCGCCGCCGGCTCTCGCCCTGCGCCGTCTCGGCCCGATCCAGCGCGGCCTCGGCCTGGTTGATCTCCTGTTCGAGCTCGCGGCGCCGGGCCAGGTGGGCCAGGTGGGTCGCGGCGCCAGCGTTGCCGCTGCGCCCCACCCAGTGCCGCCCGACCCACCATCCGGCCGGGGTGATCAGGAACTCGCCTGTCACCAGGGATGGACGACGAGCCAGAGCGGCATCCAAGTCCTTGACCGGCCGTCCCGGAAAGTCGCGCACACGCTCGGCAAGCCACTCGGGATCGCGACTTGCCTGTGCCTCCAGCCACCAGCCACCGACACCTTCCGCCTGGTTGAACCGATCGATCTCAGCGGCCACCATCGCATCGAGGTCGTCGACCAGCTCGGCCTCCAGTGCCTCGCCCAGCGCGTGACCCACCCAGGGCTCACGGATATCGGCCTCGACCAGCCGCTCGACCAGTCGCGGCCCCGAGCGGCCACCGGAATCCTGCGGGGCATGCGCGGCAATCAGCCGATCGAGTGCCTGCTGCTCGGCGGTGAGCCCGTCATGTAGGTGGCGCGCCTGGCGCCGGGCCTCGTCGTAGTCGTGCAGGACGGCCTCACTGGCCTCGGCGGCCGCCACCGCTTCGTCATGATCGCGCTCGATCACCTCGAGGTCCGCCTCGGCCGTGTTGATCTGACCACCATGCTGCCTATGCTCACGCTCCAGCTCGGCCCGTTCGTCGCGGGCGCGGGCCAGCTCGGCGGCGGCCGGGGCGGATTCGAGTCGTCGGCATTCACGCGCCACGGCGTCGAGACGCTCGCCGAGCCGAGCCTGCTCACGCTGCGGACCGATACGCGCCTCGACGGCGGTCATCGCCTCGCGGCGCAGTGAGTCGAGTTCGGCTTCGGCCGCCGAGCGATGATCGCGGGCGCGCTCGTGCCAAGCGGCGAGCTCATCCAGAGAGGAGCGGGTGTCGTGCTGCGCGGCGGTCAGCCGCTCACGGCGGGTCTCGGCGTCGCGACGTTCGGCTTCGCGGCGCTCGGCGGCCTCCCGGTCGTGGTGCGCCTGCCGATCAAGCCCCTCAGTACGGGCGTCGAGCTCGGCCTGGCGGGTGGTGACGGCATTGAGGTCATTGGCCAGCCGATACTTCTCGGCCGACAGCTCGGCCAGTCGCTCGCCGGCCGTCTGGACGGCGCGCTCGGTCTCGTCCTGGGCCGCCTCGGCGGCGGCAAGGCGCGACTCGCAGGCCGCCTCAATATCTCCGGTATCGGCGACGATCCGATCTAGACGCTGACGCTCCTCACGGGCCTCGATCAGGGCAACGGCCGCGGCCTCGACCTGGCGGCGACGGCGCACCGCCGAGAGCTCACGGTATCGTCGTGCTGACCGCGCCTGGCGGGCCAGCGTGGCCTCCTGACGTTCCAGCTCGGCGGCGATGTCATTCAGCCGCGACAGGTTTTCCTCGGTGTGGCCGATGCGATTGGCAGTCTCGCGGCGGCGCTCGCGGTACACCGAGATGCCGGCGGCCTCCTCGAGGTAGCCGCGCAGCTCGTCGGGCTTGGCATCGACGATCCGGTTGACCTGCCCCTGTTCGATTACCGAGTAGGAGCGCGCGCCCACGCCAGTACCGAGGAACAGGTCGACCACGTCGCGGCGACGAACGCGGGTGTTGTTGATCTCGTAGCGGGACTGGCCGTCGCGGTCGAGGCTGCGCCGGACGGTCAGCTCGTTGTAGGCGGCGAAGGGGCCGTGGATACGGCGCTCGCTGTTGTCGAGCGTCAACTCGACCACGGCCCGACTGGCTGACGAGCGCTCGCCGCTGCCGGCAAAGATCAGGTCATCCAAGGCCTGGCCACGCAGGTGGCGGGCGGAGGATTCGCCCATCACCCAGCGCAGGGCGTCGATCAGGTTGGACTTGCCACAGCCGTTGGGCCCGACGATCGCCAGCGTGTTCGACGGCAGGCGGATCTCGGTTGGCGAGGCGAAGGACTTGAAGCCGGCCAGATACAGGCGGGTCAGGCGCATGGGATCGACACACCCCCGGTGCGAGCAAGGTGGCCGGTCGAAGCGTGGACACGCCACAGTTGCCGCGTGTTTCCCTTGCGGGGCAAGCTCCCACGGGACAGGGTGAAACCGTAATCAGCCGCTACGGTCGGCAAGGCCCGGGTCGGGGACTTATACTTCCGCCCCCGATTCAACAGAACCTCGTCACACACCGCAGGACAGTCATCCATGTCGACGCAACCCAGCAAGACACTCGAAACCTTCCCCAACCCGCACCCGGAACGGGACTATACCATCCACATGGAGGTGCCCGAGTTCACCTGCCTGTGCCCCAAGACCGGCCAGCCGGACTTCGCCACCATCACCCTCGACTTCGTGCCGGACCAGCTGTGCGTCGAACTCAAGTCGCTGAAGATGTACATGTGGTCGTTCCGCGAGGAAGGCGGCTTTCATGAGGCGATGACCAACCGCATCGCCGACGACATCGTCACGGCGATCAATCCGCGCTTCCTGCGCCTGACCGGGCGCTGGAATGTGCGCGGCGGCATCTGGACCAACGTGGTGGTTGAACACCGCCAAGACGGTTGGACGCCGCCGCCGAAAGTCGAGCTGCCCTGATCCCATGGCTGTAGCCCGGCATCTCGGTATCGACGTCGGCACCTCGGGGCTGCGCATCGCTGCCTTGGATGCCCCCGGTCATTGCCTCTGGCTGGAAAAGACCGACTGGCCGGCGCCACCAACCACGGACGGCCACGAGCAGGATCCGGCCGACTGGTGGGTCGCCTTTGACCGGCTGATGAGTCAGCTGGGTGAAGAGGGTCGGCTGGCCGACGTCGCGTCGCTGGCCTTTGCCGGCACCTCGGGCACGGTGCTGACTACAGATGCCGACGGCCAGCCGGAAGGGCCGGCGCTCATGTACGATGACCCGCAGGGGCGCGAGCAGCTCGCGGCGTTGTGCCGACTCGAACTCGATCCCGACGCCCAGTTGTCCGCACTGGCCCGCTGGCGATTCCTGGCCGAGGAGCGCGGCCAGAGCGGGCGACCGGTCAGCCAAGCCGACTGGTTCGTCGCCCGCCTAACCGGCCAGCATGTCAGCGACAGCAACAACGCACTCAAGTGGGGCTTTGACGCGGTGGCCGAGCAGTGGCCCACCGTCCTGCCCGAACGGTTCGGCGACCGGCTGCCCGAGGTCCATCGCCCCGGCACGGCCATCGGGCCCGTCACGCCCGCGCTGGCCCAACGCTGGGGCCTGCCTGAGGGTGTGGTCGTAGCCGCCGGCACCACCGATTCGATGGCGGCCCTCTGGGCCAGCGGTGCAACCGCCGAAGGCGACGGTGTGTCCAGCCTGGGCTCGACGCTGGCATTGAAACTGATCAGCACACGGCCGGTGAGTGATGCGGCCAGCGGGGTGTACAGCCATCGTTTCGGTGAGCGTTTTGCGGTGGCCGGGGCCTCCAATACCGGCGGTCGGGTACTGGCCGCGTTCTTCGGCAGTGAGGAGTTGGCCCAGCTGAGCGAATCGATCGATCCGGCGGCCCCGGACACCCTCGGTTACTGGCCGCTGGCTGGACGAGGCGAGCGGTTCCCGCTGGTCGCACCCGACATGTCCCCACGCCTGACACCACGCCCGGACGACCCGGCCCTCTTCCTCGGCGGGCTGTTGCGCGGCATCGCGCGAATCGAGGCGTTGGGTTATCGGCGTTTCGCCGCGCTGGGCGGTACGGCCGTTCGGCGAGTGCTCTCCTCCGGCGGCGGGGCGCACAATCCGGTGTTCGCACGCATCCGCGAATGCGCCCTGGGCGTGTCCGTGCAGACCGCCGAGAACACCGACGCGGCCGTGGGCGCGGCACGCCTCGCGGCCTTGGCAAACGGAGAGGGAACATGACCCAAGCACTCAGCCAGGTGGCACGAGAAATGGGCGGGGTGGGCTACTGGCTGGCCGGTTGGCGTTTGATATGGCAGCCAGGCCTGCGTCGCTTCACCTTAATCCCGCTTTTCATCAACACCCTGCTGTTCGGTCTGGCCGGCTGGCTGCTCCTGAACCTCGCCGGCGAGTGGGTCGAGGGGCTGCTGCCCGGTTGGCTCGATTTCTTCTACTGGCTGGTCATGCCGCTCGTGGTACTCGGCCTGCTACTGGCGACCTTTTTCACCTTCACGCTAGTCGCCAACCTGATCGCCGCGCCGTTCAATGCCGTGCTCGCCGCAAGGGTCGAGGCGCACCTAACCGGCGAGCCACCGCCCGAAGACGGCCAGGGCGTGATGGCAGGCGCGGTTGGCGCGGTGGCCGGCGAGGTCGGCCGACTGCTCTATCTAGCGGCCTGGGCCCTTCCGCTGGTGATCCTATGGTTCATCCCGGGCCTGAACCTGCTGGCCCCGTTAGCCTGGTTCGTGTTCTCGGCCTGGATGATGAGCCTGGAATACGTCGACAACGCGGCCGGCAACCATGGCCTGTCATTTGCCGAGCAACGTCGTCGGCTGCGCCAACGCCCGTCTCTTACGCTCGGCTTCGGCAGCCTGATGACGCTGATGACCATGGTGCCCGTAGCGAATTTCTTCGCCATGCCGGTGGGCGTCTGTGGGGCGACCCGGATGTGGGTCGAGGGATTCGAAAGGAAGACGCGTAGACGAGAGAGCTGAGGACTCCCTAGAAGTTCGGCCCTGTGGCGTATGCGGCCGGAGCGGCCGATTCCGCGGCCTTCGCGCAGGGCGCGGTCCATCAATGGTCTAGCCGCAAGCGCTCGACATCGCCCCTTTGTGGGAGCTTGCCCAGCATGCGGAACGCGCCAGCAACGCGCCCCCTGTCGAACGGAACGCACCAAATCGAAGCGATAACGCCCAACGGACTCAGCCCTTGCGCGGTTCGCGACCGGCCGAGCGTCTGCGGGACTCGGCCTTCTTCTGCTTGACCTTCTGCAGCGGGGTGCGCCGGTCGACCTTGCCTTCGTAGGGATTGGAGTCGGTGCGGAATTCGATCCGGATCGGGGTGCCCATCAGGTCGTGTTCGCGGCGGAAGTAGGACTCGAGGTAGCGATGGTAATGCCCCGGCAGGCGCTTGGTCTGCTTGCCGTGAATGACGATGATCGGCGGGTTGCTGCCGCCCTGGTGAGCATAGCGCAGGCGGATGCGCCGACCATGCACCAGGGGTGGCTGATGCTGCTCCACTGCAGCACCCAGCGTCCGGGTGAGCGTGTTGGTCGAAATCGAGCGCATGGCCGCTTCATAGGCCTGATCGACGCTTTCGAACAGGTGACCGACGCCGGTGCCGTGGAGGGCAGAGATACGATGGATCTCGGCGTAGTTGATGAAACCGAGCTTGCGCTCGATCTCGGAGGCCACGCGCTCGCGCACGTCCGACTCCAGCCCGTCCCACTTGTTTACCGCGATCACCAGCGCCCGGCCACGCTCGTGGATGAAACCCAACAGGTGCTGGTCCTGCTCGGTAATACCGGTATGCGCGTCGAGCACCAGAATCACGACGTTCGCCGCGTCGATCGCCTGCAACGTCTTGACGATACTGAACTTCTCGATCGCCTCGCCGACGCGCGACTTGCGCCGCACCCCGGCGGTGTCGATCAGTGTGTAGGGCTTGTCGTCATGCTCGAAGGGGATCTTGATCGAGTCACGGGTAGTGCCCGGCTCGTCGAAGGCAAGCACGCGCGATTCGCCCAGCAAACGGTTGGCCAGGGTGGATTTTCCCACATTGGGACGGCCGACCAGGGCGACGGTGATCCCTCGCCCCTCGGGCTCCTCGGCCGGCTCCTCGGCGAGTTCCGGCGGCAGCATGGTCCCGAGCCGCTCCCACAGCCCGCCGATGCCGCGCCCGTGCGAGGCGGCGACGTATTCCGGCTCACCCATCCCCAGCGCCCAAAACTCGGCCTGTACCTCGTGCTCGTCGACGCCATCGGTCTTGTTGACCACCAGCAGCACCGGCTTGCCGGCGCGGCGCAACTCGGCGGCAATCTGCTCGTCGGCGGCGGTCAGCCCGGCACGCCCATCGACGAGGAACGCGATCAGGTCGGCCTCCTCGACGGCCAGCCAGGCCTGGTCCTCCATCAGGGCCTCAATGCCACCCCGCTCGCCGGTCAGCCCGCCGGTATCGATCACCAGCCAATCACGCTCCTCGTGATGGGCCGCACCGTACTGGCGATCGCGGGTCAGCCCAGCGAAATCGGCCACCAGCGCATCGCGGCTGCGAGTGAGCTGGTTGAACAGCGTCGACTTGCCGACGTTGGGACGGCCGACCAGGGCGATAACGGGTTTCATCGCGTCACAGGACTCGTGGAGTGGCGAAGGCCATAATTAATCAAGCGTGAATGCCCGCAATTTGCCATCGCGGGTGACTGCCAGACCCTGGCCTTCGACCTGCTGGATCGGGTCGATCAGCGGGTCGCCCCAGTCGGCTCGGCCGACCAGCGCGCCACTGGTGGTCGAGAGCACGTGCACGTAGCCCTCACGGTCACCGACCACCAAGTGACCGTCGATCAGGGCCGGACCGGTCAGACCGCGGTACTTGAGATCCGATTGCCGCCACAGCGCATCGCCGCTGCGGCGATCGATCGCCCAGATCACGCCGTCGGCGTCACTCAAGTAGAGCGCGCGACCACCGGCAGCGATGTTGTTGGTGTTGGAGAAGTCGCGCGACCACAGCTCGCGGCCACCCTGGGCGGCAAGGGCGGCAAGCTTGCCCTGATAGGTCGCGGCGTAGAAGACGCCGTCGGCAAACACCGGCGTGGCATCGACGTCCACCATGCGATCGACGTCGGTCCGGCCGGTCGGCAATGCCACGGCCTGACTCCACAGCTCCCGGCCGTCCTCGCGAGCGAAAACGGCGATCGTGCCGTCGTCGAATCCGGCGGCCAGGGCGTCGGGGAACATCAGCACGCGCCCCTGCCCCTGCAGGGTCAAGGCCGGCGGGTTCTTCGACTGGCGCCAGCGCAGGTCACCACTCTCGGCGTTCAAGACGGCGAGCGTGCCGTCACGGCCGCGCACGGCCACGTCACCGAACCCGACCGACGGCGCGGCGTCCACGGAACTACGAATCGAGGTCTCCCAGCGACGCTCGCCGGTGTCGGCCGCCAGGGCGAAGACGCGACCGTCCTCGCTACCGAAGACGACGATGCCTTCGCCGGCCCCACCACCGACACTCAAATCGGCATCGAAATCGTCCGACCACAGTCGGCTGCCGGACTCGAGATCGTAGGCCAGCACATCGCCTTCCGGACCGGCCACGAAGACACGGCCCTCGTCCTCGACCGGCGGGATAGCGGTCAGGTTGTTGTCCTGATCGCCGCCAGAGGAAGCACTCCATTCGACCTTCGGCGGCTTCTCGTTCTCGATTTCCTGCAGGGGCGTGGGCTTGACCAACTCGCGTGGCGCCGAGCAACCAGCCAGCACGATCGCAAGGCCGGCGACCAACGGCAGGGTCCAACGGTTGTATTGCGTGGTCATCATGACGCCTCCTCCGCGTTGGCCGGCAAGCTATCGAGCTTCATCTGCAACAAGCCATTGGCGGCATCCGACTCGGCGGCTGCCTCATAGGCCTCGCGGGCGGCGACCAGATCGCCGCGCTCGGCAAGGATGTCACCGCGCAGTTCCGCGAACAGCCCGTCGAACCCGACCGGCGGATTGGCCAGTCGCTCAAGCGCGGCGTCATGTTCCCCTTGGGACCAGAGTACGCGGGCGAGCCGCAAGTCGACCGTCGCGATCATTTGGGCACGATCGGCGCTCTCACGTGCCCGTTCGAGATAGGACGTGGCCGTTTCGAGATCGTTGTTCTCGACCGCGGCACCGGCGCCGATCAGCCAGGCCAGCGACGTGTAGCTGGTGCCTTCGTGGCTGGTGGCAACCTCGCGCGCTCGCTCGACCACGTCCCCTTCGCCACGGGCCGCCATCTGCTCGAGATTGGCAAAGGCCGCGGAAGCCGAAGCCACGCGGTTGTCCTGCCAGCCCTGCCAGCCCTGCCAGCCGATCAAGCCGGCAATGCCGAGCATGGCCCCGGCAATCACCGTCTTGCCATGCTCCGACCACCAATCGCGGATGCGTTCAATTTGTTCTTCGTCTGAGGCGACCATAGGGGTTCCCGAAATACGTTAGTTAGTGGCCAAGAGGCCGTCGAGGGCGTCCGCCGCGACGGTCTGCTGCTCGCCGTCGCCGCGCAGCGGCTTGACAGAGACCAGCTCACCGGCCTCGTCCTCGACGATCAGCGCGGTCGCGGCACCGCTGCGATCCGCGCGCTTGAACTGTGCCTTGAGGCTGCCGCCGTCGAGATTACACTGCACCCGTCGGTCGTCCAAGGTGCGGCGCAGACGGTCGGCAAGCCGTAACCCCGCCCCCTGGCGGCCCACCTCCGGCACGATCACGTAGATATCGGCCCGACCGGCATCCGTCGGCGTCTCGGCCAGCGACAGCAGCCGCTCGATGCCGATGGCGAACCCGGCCGCCGGGGTGGCCCGGCCGCCGAGCTGCTCGACCAGCCCGTCGTAGCGGCCGCCAGCGCAGATTGTGCCCTGGGCGCCGAGCGATTCGGTGACCCACTCGAACACCAGCTTGTTGTAGTAGTCGAGCCCGCGCACTAGTCGCGGGTTGACCCGGTACTCGATGCCCAGCGCATCAAGCAACTCACAACTCCGCTGGAAATCGGCGGCAGAATCCTCGTCGAGGTAGTCGGCCAGCTTCGGGGCCGCCTCGAGAATCTCCTGGATCGCCGGGTTCTTGCTGTCGAGCACGCGCAACGGGTTCTCGTGCAGGCGGCGCCGGGCCTCCTCGTCGAGCTGCTCGGCATGCGATTCGAGATAATCGATCAGAACCTCGCGGTGGCGTGCACGCGCCTCGGGCTGACCGAGGGTGTTGACCTCCAGGCGCACGTCTCGGATGCCGATACGCTCCCACAGCGAGGCGGCCATCTGGATCAGCTCCACCTCGAGCTCCGGACCAGCGACGCCGAAGGTCTCGACACCGAACTGGTGGAACTGGCGATAGCGACCCTTCTGCGGGCGCTCGTGGCGGAACATCGGCCCGGTGTACCACAGGCGCCGCTGCTGGTTGTGGATGATGCCGTGCTGCAGGCAGGCGCGTACGCAGCCGGCCGTGCCCTCAGGGCGCAGGGTGAGCGAGTCGCCGTTGCGGTCGTCGAAGGTATACATCTCCTTCTCGACGATGTCGGTCACCTCGCCGATTGACCGGGCGAACAGCGCGGTCTGCTCGACGATCGGCATGCGGATCTCCTCGTAACCGAAGGCCTCGGCGGTCTCGCGCAGGGTCGTCTCTAATCGCTGCCACGCAGGGGTTTCGTCGGGCAGCACGTCGTGCATGCCCCGGATGCTCTTGGGCGTCTTGCTCATCGTGGGATCAGGTTATCGGTCGTCGCTGGAATCATGGGCGGCCTCGTGGGCGGCCTTGTCCCGGGCGACGCGCTCGCGAATGGTGTGTTCGATCTGGTCGACCAGTTCTTCCTCGGACAGCTTGCGCGAGGGCTTGCCGTCGACGTAGAGCAGATTGGGCTGGCCGCCGGTCAGGCCGATGGACGCCTCGCGGGCCTCTCCGGGCCCGTTGACCACGCAGCCGATCACGGCGACGTCCATGGGCAGGTCAATGTCCTCGATGCGCTCTTCCAGGGCGTTGACGGTCTTGATGACGTCGAACTCCTGGCGGGCGCATGACGGGCAGGCGATCAGGTTTACGCCGCGGCTGCGCAGTTTCAGCGACTTGAGGATGTCCCAGCCGACCTTGACCTCCTCGACTGGGTCGGCGGCAAGCGACACGCGCAGGGTGTCACCGATGCCTTCGGCCAGCAGCATGCCCAGGCCAACCGCCGACTTGACCGCCCCGGCGCGGGGGCCGCCCGCCTCGGTGATACCCAAATGCAGCGGCTGCTCGATCTGGCCGGCTAGCTTGCGGTAGGCGCCCAGCGTCATCCAGACGTCCGAGGCCTTCAACGAGACCTTGAATTCGGGGTAGTCAAGCCGGTCGAGGATGTCGATGTGCCTCAGGGCAGACTCGACCAGCGCGTCCGGGGTTGGCTCGCCGTATTTCTGCTGCAGATCCTTTTCGAGCGAACCGGCATTGACGCCGATACGAAGCGGGATGCCGTGATCGCGTGCCGAATCGATCACTTGGCGTACGCGGTCCTCGCGACCGATATTGCCCGGGTTAATGCGCAAGCAATCTGCACCCAGTTCCGCGACGCGCAACGCGATGCGGTAATCGAAGTGGATGTCGGTAATCAGCGGGATGGAGACCCGTTGCTTGATCTTGCCGAACGCCTCGGCGGCATTCATGTTTGGCACGGAGACCCGCACGAGGTCTGCACCGGCCGCTGCCAGACGCTCGATCTGGGCGACCGTCGCGTCGACATCGCAGGTGTCGGTGTTGGTCATCGACTGGACGGCGATGGGCGCATCGCCCCCCACGCCGACGGACCCGACCTGGATCCGACGGGACAGGCGACGCGTTACCGGAACCGGTTGAAAACTCATGAATTCCCCACGGTGGTTCGTAATACGCCGGTGTCGCCGCCCGACCCATCCAGTTCCACCGGCTCGCCCTGGTATTCGACCTCGAATCCCTCGGGATTCCCCACTACCAGTGAGAATGGGCCGGTCGCATCGGAAAACTCGCGCTCCTCACCGGCAGTCAGCACGTCGTACATCAATCGCTCGCCATTACCGTCGCGCACTTCGATCCAACTGTCGGCTCCGGTGGCACGCAGCAACAGCGCCGGCGGCTTGTCGACAGCAGGGGCTGCCGCCTCATCCGCGTTGGGATCATTTTCTGCTTCAATGCCGGATGACCCGGACTCGCCCCCGGTGGCCTCACGCTCCTCGATTTCGGCACCGATCGCGTTCAGGCGCTCTTCGGGCAGTGCCAGCGAGGTGCCCTCGGTGGGTCCTTCGCCCGCCCCGTCGTCTGATGCCGCGGTCGACGAAGCGGCTTCGGTCGGTGGCGCCGGGGGCTCGTCGAGCGCCCCCTCGATGGCCGGACGCTCATCGCCCGAACTGTTCTCGCTCGCCGATGCCGAATCCGGGTTGGAGGACGACTCGGCCGTCTCGCCACGCAGGTCGAACCACCAGCCCTGCACGCTATCGACGTTCAGTCGCGAGAGGGCGAGCGCCACGATCGCGACGACGATCAGCACGCCAACCCACCCCAGCAGGCGCCGACCCACGGCCCGCCCCTTCGGTTCCATCACGTCGAGGGTCGGGTGAATGCCACCCTGCGCCACCCCGTTGTCCGGGGCGCGCTGGGCGTTGTATTGGGCGATCAACTCGTCGCCATCAAGGCCCAGTTGCCCGGCCCAGGTGCGCAGGTAGGCGAGGATGTAGGGGCGACCCGGCACGTCCTCGAGCTCATCGCGCTCGATGCACTCGATCACCTTGAGATCGAGATTGAGCGGCTGGGCCAGGTCGGCTGAACTCAGGCCGGCGGCCTCGCGGCCGCGCCGGATCCGTTCGCCGACCGTGGGGCCAACCGCCTCCTGCCCAAGGGTGATCGCCTCGTCCGGTCCGTGGGCCATTGCTCCGACCGCGGGCTCACGCCGCTCCTGCTCGCTCATCGACTGCCTCCCTGTTCGAGTGCCTGGGCCTCCGGCGAGTCCGGGAATCGGCCACGCAGGATCAGGCGGTGGTTCTTCAATGCCTGCTCGTCACCAACCGCTCGGTCGATCGCGATCGCGACGCCAAGCGACCGCGGCGTATGCCGGTGGCGCGATTCGTATCGCCGCATCGCCTTGGCCGCCTCGTCCGCCTCGCCGGTTTCCAGCAGTGCCTGGGCCACACCCAGCAGAGCCTCCGGCTGGCGCGCGCCTTCGTCCAGCGCTCGGCGGAACTGGGCCAGCGCCTCGGTCTGATCGCCGGCCTGCTGGTAGCACCGGCCGGAATTGACCAGGGCGTACTCGGGGGTCTCGTAAAGGGGGTCGCCGTAGGCGCGGCGGAACATCGCCTGGGCGCGCTCGTAATCGCCCTGCGAGCAGAGAAAACCGCCGTAATTGTTGGCCATGTCCGAATTCTCGCGATCTAGCCGGACGGCTCGCTCAAACGCCTTGCCGGCCTTGTCGTCCTCACCCAAGCGCTGGAGCAGCAGGGCATGGACGTGGTGGGCCGGGGCATAGCCTCTGTCGAAACCGATGGCCCGCTTGACCTTTTCCATGGCAATCTTGAGCTCGCCCTCGCGCATGTAGCCGCCGGCCAACTCGGTGTTCACCTCGGCGGCCTGCCGATTGTCGCCCACGTCTCGTTGGATGGATTGCCCCTCATCGTCGACGCCCGTGGTGGCACAGCCGGTCATCCCAAGCAGGGCTAGGGCACAGATCGCAACAACACGACGGGTCATCGCGTCACCTCCACAACGCCTCGGTCCAGACCCATGCGGGCAAGGCGATCGGAGCGCCGCGAACGATCGGCCACCTTGCCCGCCAGCTGACCGCAGGCGGCATCGATATCATCGCCCCGCGTCTTGCGCGGCACGGTGTTGATCCCCACGGCCTTGAGTCGCGCCCGGAACCGCTCGATACGGTTACGGGACGAGCGCTCGTAACCAGAGCCCTCGAAGGGGTTGAACGGAATCAGGTTGATCTTAACCGCCTCCTTGCGCGGGCCGAGCAATTCGATAAGTTCGTCGGCATGCTCGGGGGTGTCGTTGACCCCCTGGATCATGACGTACTCGTAGATGATCGCGCCGTGAGGTACGACTTCGGCGTAGCGGTCGCAGGCGGCCATTAACTGATCGAGCGGGTACTTCTCGTTGATCGGCACCAATTCGTCGCGAAGCGCGTCGTTGGGCGCGTGCAGCGAGATGGCGAGCGAGATCGGCAACCGCTCGCCCAATCGGTCGATCGCCGGGACGATACCGGAGGTCGAGATGGTCACGCGGCGCTTGGACAGACCGTAAGCGTGGTCGTCGAGCATCAACTCGGCGGAATCAACCACCGCCTGCTCGTTCAAGAGCGGCTCGCCCATGCCCATGAAGACCACGTTGCTGATCGCCTTGCCAGTCGGCAAGCGACGTTCGATCAACCGTTCGGCCAACCAGAGCT
Source organism: Guyparkeria sp. (assembly GCA_041685825.1). Taxonomy (GTDB): domain Bacteria; phylum Pseudomonadota; class Gammaproteobacteria; order Halothiobacillales; family Halothiobacillaceae; genus Guyparkeria. The sequence goes on from JAWLFB010000022.1 coordinate 14,354, forward strand.
GACCGACGATTTCCGCGGTCGACAGGTTGCGATTGAAACCCTGTCGGCCGGTCGAACAGAAGGTACACGTGAGCGAACAGCCCACCTGCGAGGAAATGCAGAGGGTCGCGCGGTCGTCCTCGGGGATGTAAACCATCTCCACGGAGTTGCCGCCGCCCGTATCGACGAGAAACTTGCGCGTCCCGTCCCTCGATGCCTGATCGAGCAGGATCTCGGGGGGCCGGATACAGGCGATTTCCTTGAGCCGCTCACGCAGGCTCTTGGCGAGATCAGTCATCGCATCGAAGTCTTCGACCCGGCGCTGGTGCACCCACTTGAGCACCTGGTTGGCACGGAAAGGCTTCTCGCCCATCTCCGCGAACCAGGCACGCAGGCGACTGGGAGCCAGGCCCAGCAAGTTGATGCGTTCGTCGGTCGAAGTCATTCAGGCCACCCGTATGTCGACCCGAAAAGGTGCCAGCGGTCTTAGCGGCTGGTCAACTCGTCGGGCTTGAAGAAGAAATCGATCTCGGTGCGCGCGTTTTCGGCGCTGTCCGAACCGTGGACCGCGTTGGCGTCGATCGACTCGGCGAAGTCGGCGCGGATGGTGCCCGGCTCGGCTTCCTTCGGGTTAGTCGCGCCCATCAGATCACGGTTCTTGGCGATGGCGTCCTCGCCCTCGAGCACCTGGACGAATACCGGGCCGGAAATCATGAAGCCAACCAGCTCGCCGAAGAACGGGCGCTCCTTGTGGACCGCGTAGAAGCCTTCGGCCTGCTCGCGGGTCAATTGCAGCATGCGCGCACCAACCACCGACAGGCCGGCGTCCTCGAAGCGCGAAATGATCTGACCGATCACGTTCTTGGCAACGGCGTCGGGCTTGATGATCGAAAGGGTGCGTTCTACGGCCATGAAGTTATCTCCTGATCGGGCGGAATCGGACCGCCCCGGGTGAAACGTGAAAAAGAAAACGGAAAACAGGAAACTGTCGCTCACCGAAGGCGAGCGACAGTAAAGCGCAGTAGTTTAACGAGTCACCGGTCAACAATCCATGCACGCGCGATGTCGCCCGCGACAGATCAGGCGCAACGTATCAGGGACCGATGCCTCGCATGCCGGCGGCAGCTGCCTCGGAGCGCTCGTCGCGGGTCTGCTTCAGTTGGTTGTCCTGGCGAGCCGAGACGTCGAGTACGTCTGGTTGCTCGACCAGGTCGGCCAGCGAAATGGACTCCAAGAAGCCCTGTATCTGTGCCGACAGCCCCATCCACAGGTCGTGGGCCAGGCACTGGCCGCCACCTTGGCAATTGCCGCGGCCGCCACAACGAGTGACGTCGACCACCTCGTCAACCGCGTGAACGATCTCGGCGATGTTGATCCGCGCCGGCTCACGCGCCAGCTGGTAGCCACCACCCGGGCCACGCACGCTGCTGACCAGTTGCCCGCGGCGCAACTGGGCGAACAACTGCTCAAGGTAGGAAAGCGACAGCGACTGTCGTTCGGCGATGTCGGCCAGTGCCGTCGGCTGGCCGCGGTCATGGATGGCTAGGTCCAGCATGGCCGTGACGGCGTAGCGGCCCTTGGTCGTCAGCCTCATTGCAAACCTCCCGGCAACCCCTTTCGGGGTCGCCCAAACGGGTCAATCCCGAGCGGGGTTCTCGGGGATAGTCGTCTCATCATAGTCTGGCGACACCGCGCTGTATATGGGTGGATGCCGCCTGGGTCAGCCGCGCCGATCCGCGGTCTGGTCGACCGGCTCGTCGCGACCGCAATTGACCAGCCCGTCCTCCTCGTCAAGGTGGCAGCCATCCAGGCTGGGGCGACTCGGTCGGGAAACATCCACCCCCAGCGAACGAAGGGCGTCGGCCATCTCGTCGAGCTGGCCGTCGACCGTCTGGACGTGGTCCAGCAGTCGGTCGACCACGGTTGCCACCGGATCGGGCATGTCGCGAGCCACCCCGTAGGCATCGAAGCCCAGGCGCTGGGCGACGCGACGCTTGGTCTCGTTCTGCTCGGCGCGCTGCTCGACCATACGCGCGGGGATGCCGACCAGGGTCGCCCCGTCGGGCGCATCCCGGAGCACCACTGCATTCGAGCCGACCCGCACCCCCTCCCCGAGGGTGATCGGCCCGAGGATCTTCGCCCCGGCCCCAACCACCACGCCGGCACCTAGGGTCGGGTGGCGCTTGCCCTCCCGCCAGGTCGTCCCGCCGAGCGTGACGCCGTGATAAAGGGTGCAGTCGTCGCCGATCTCGGCGGTCTCGCCGATCACCACACCCATGCCGTGGTCGATGAAGAAGCGCCGGCCGATCTCGGCACCGGGGTGGATCTCGATCCCGGTCAGCCAGCGGCTGACGTTGGAAATCAGCCGGGCGAGCAGGCGCCAGTTGCGCCGCCAGAGGGCGTGGGCAACGCGATGCCACCAGACTGCGTGCAGGCCCGGATAGGTCAGCGCGATCTCCCAGCGGCTGCGCGCGGCCGGGTCGCGGTCGAACACGCTATCGACGTCATCGAGAATCGTTTTCCACCAACCCATGCACTTGCTCCACAATCTATCGATCAATCCGGCTCGCCACGCCGCGCCTGGGAAAGCGCGGTCAACATGCCCTGCAAGATCTGCAGTTCGTCGCGGCGCGGCGCGGCCCGGTTGAGCATCACGCGCAGGCGCTGCATCAAACGCAGGGCGTGCCGCTCGGCCTCCGTCGCCTCGGCACCGGGGAAGTAGTCGCGTTCGGCCAGGGCCGCCTCAAGGCGAGCGCAGAGTGTAGCAAGCTCGGCCTTGCTGGCCGGCGGCTCACCGCCTGTCTCCAGCGGCTCAGGCTGGCGCGAGGCATGGAAAAGCTCGTAGGCCACCAGCTGGACCGCCTGGGCTAGGTTGAGCACCGGGTAGTCCGGATTGGCGTGCAACGCGAGCAGATGATCGGCCACGCCCAACTCCGCGTTGGTCAGCCCGGTGCGCTCGGCGCCGAACAGGATGCTGACGCGGCCGGGCGAGTCGGCCGGCAGCGAGCTCACCTGCCGCATGACATCGGCCGCCGCCGACCGCCCGTCAAGCAACGGCAGCGCCAGGCTACGCGTGCGCGCGGTAGTCGCCCACACGGCCACCGAGTCGGCGACGGCCTCGTCGACCGAGTCCACCACCCGCGAGGCATCCAGCAAATCGGCGGCGTGCGTCGCCACCGCCCGGGCCTTGTCGTCGATCGCCGCTCGGTCGACCCGGGGCGCGACAAGCACAAGCCGCGAGAGGCCCATCGTCTTCATCGCCCTGGCGGCGGCGCCGATGTTCTCGGCCATCGATGTCTGGCAGAGCACGATGTCAATCCGCGCGAGGGTCTGAGTGGGGCCCTTGGCGGAGACTGAGGTGGTGACGGAAGAGGAGGATTGCGGCATGGCTGACATGGGGGCGTTTACGCGTATAATTCCGGATCCGAGGAACGGGGCACATCAGCACCCCGACCGGGCATCACGGTCCGATCGACCGGCCCGGACGCGCCTCTGGCAGCGTGCAAACCGCGTGTCACGGCCCGTCATCCACCATTCGCTCGTCGAGCCGACCAGACCATTATGCCTCACCCCATGCTCAATATCGCCGTGCGCGCCGCCCGCGCCGCCGGCAGTGTCATCTCCCGCAGCCGCGATCGCGTCAACGATCTCACCATCGAATCGAAGAAGCGCAACGACTTTGTCAGCGAGGTCGATCACCAGGCCGAGGCGGCGATCATCGACACGCTGCTGCGCGCCTACCCCGACCACGCTATCCTCGCCGAGGAATCCGGCGCCGCCGGACAGGAAGGCGCCGAGTTCCGCTGGATCATCGATCCGCTCGACGGCACGACAAACTTTCTCCACGGCATCGGCCATTACGCAGTCTCGATCGCGCTGGAACGCCAAGGCCGACTGGAACTGGGCGTGATCTACAACCCGGTCAACCAGGAACTGTTCACCGCCGAGCGCGGTGGCGGCGCGTTCCTCGACAACCGCCGTATCCGTGTCGCCCCGCGCAAGGGGCTGGACGGCGCGTTGCTGGGCACCGGCATCCCATTCCGCGACGACCAGAACCTCGAGCGCTACATCGCGACCCTGCGGGCGCTGCACGGACCGATCGCCGGCATCCGTCGTCCCGGTTCGGCCGCGCTGGATCTGGCCTACGTGGCCGCGGGCCGCTTCGACGGCTTCTGGGAATTCGGCCTCAAACCATGGGATATGGCCGCCGGTGTATTGCTGGTGCGCGAGGCCGGCGGTGTGGTAATCGACAACCAGGGTGGCGACGACTACCTCGATAGCGGCAATGTCATCTGCGCCAACCCCAAGCTGGTCCACGCCATGCTCCAGGCGATACGCAAGGGCGAGAAGGCCTGGCGCTCGATCTCTCGCCCCGAAGCCGAATAAAACGCAAGGCCGCACAAACGGAAAAGCCCGCATCGACCTGCGGGCTTTTTCTGTCTACTCGAATCGTCCCATACGGGTCGCCTCTTCAGGGAGCGCTGCTGTCCTCGGCCTGCTTCAACCGCTCCTTGTCGTCGAGCTTGAGCAGATCCTGACGCTTGAGCCCCATATCCAACGACACGGCCGAAGCGACGTAGATGGAGGAGAACGTACCGATCGCGATACCCAGCAGCAGGGTCAGCGAAAAGCCGTACAGGGCCTCGCCGCCGAAGATAAACAGCGCCAACGCGGTCAGGAAGGTGGTACCTGAAGTGATCACCGTACGAGACATCGTCTGGTTGACCGATGTGTTCATCACTTCCATCTCCGTACCCTTACGCATCTTCTGGAAGTTCTCGCGGATACGGTCGAACACCACGATGGTGTCGTTAATCGAGTAACCAGCCAAAGCCAGGAAGGCCGCCAGCACGGTCAGGTCGAAGCGCAAGCCCAAGAGGCTGACGATGCCCAGCACCACCACTAGGTCATGCGCCAGCGCGAGGATCGCCCCGCCGGCCAGGCGCACCTGGAAACGAAACCCGACGTAGACGAGGATGCCGGCCAGCACGACCAACAGCGCCAGCCCGCCGGCATTGAACAGCTCCTTGCCCACGGACGGGCCGACGTACTCGACGCGCCGCATCTCAACGTCATCCGTCTGGGACTGCATTGCGATCAGCAGCTCGTCAGCCAGCCTGCTGTGGCTGTCTTCGGTCGGCGGCAATCGGATCATCACCGACTCCGACGAACCGAACAACTGCGCGACGGCCTGATCGAAGCCCTGAGCATCGAGGGTCTCACGCACGGCGTCGATATCCGCTCCGCCCGGATAACCCAGCTCGACCACCACCCCTCCGGTGAAATCGAGGCCCAGGTTCAGGCCCTTGGTCGTCAGGGAAACCGCCGCGACCAGCAGCAGGATGGCCGACAGTACGTAGGCGAAATAGCGCTTGCCGAAGAAGTCGAATCGCGCGTCGGGTGGAAACAGGTTCATGGTGTCGCTCGTCTGATTCGATTGCCGGTACCTGACCGGCTCAGATGGAAAGTACCTTCAGGCGCGTCTGGCGGCCATAGATCAGGTTGGCCAGGGCACGCGACAGCATCACCGCAGTGAAGACCGAGGCGAGGATGCCGATCGACAGTGTCACGGCAAAGCCCTTGACCGGACCGGTACCGAAAGCGAACAGGGCGAGTGCCGCCAGCAGGGTGGTTATGTTCGCGTCCAGGATGGTGCCGAAGGCCCGCTCGTAGCCGGCCTTCATCGCCGCATGCGGCGTCATGCCGTTCCTGACCTCCTCGCGAATGCGCTCGAAGATCAGCACGTTGGCGTCCACTGCCATGCCCACGGTCAGCACGATCCCGGCGATACCCGGCAACGTCAGGGTAGCCTGCAGCATTGAGAGCACCGCGACAATTAGGATCAGGTTGGTCACCAGCGCGACCACCGCAATCACGCCGAACACGCGGTAATAGATCATCATGAAGATCGAGACCAGAACGAAGCCCAGGATGGCCGCGTTCACGCCCGCTTGGATATTCTCGGCCCCCAGGCTCGGGCCGACGGTGCGCTCCTCGACGATGTCCATCGGCGCACGCAGGGCACCGGCACGCAGCAGCAGCGAGAGATCACGTGCCTCCTGCGATGAGTCCAGCCCGGTGATCTGAAAGCGGTTGGCCAGCTGGTCACGGATCGTGGCGACGTTGATCACCTCCTCGACCAGCTTCTTCTCCTCGCTCAACTTGCCGTCGTCGTCGACCTTGGTGTCGATGCGGTTCTCGATGAACACCACGCCCATCTGCTGACCAATGTTGTCGCCGGTGATGTCGGCCATGCGCCGCGCGCCCTGGCTGTCGAGGTTGACGAACGCCGCCGGCGAGCCTGAATCCTGATCGAAGCCCGAAGACGCCCCGGTGACGCGATCACCGGTGACGATCACCTGGCGCTTGAGCAACACCGGGCCACCATCACGACGCTGATAGAGCCGAGCCTGCGGCGGGATGCTGCCGGACTCGTCGGCATCGGCCCAGTCGGCCGGCGAGCCGTGTACCAGGCGGAATTCCAGAGTGGCGGTCGCACCGAGGATTTCCTTGGCGCGCACGGTGTCTTGGATACCCGGCAACTCGACCACGATGCGATCCTCGCCCTGCTGCTGGATCAGCGGCTCGGCCACGCCCAGTTCGTTGACGCGGTTGCGCAGGGTGGTGATGTTCTGCTCGAGGGCGGCGCGACGTTCGGTCTCGACCCCCTCCTCGGTCATCGTGGCCGTCAGGTACGGTTCGCCGTCGATTTCCGCCGAGTCGAACTCGAGGTCCTCGTAGCCTTCCGTCAACTGCTCGATGGCCTGGTCGCGGGACTCGGCATCACGGAAACGCACCTGGATGCTCTGCTCATCGGTGACTTCGGCGGAGACATAACGCAGGCGCTCGCCGCGCAAGTCGGCACGCATGCCGTCGACACGGCGGTCCAGCGCGGTATTGACCGCCGCTCCCATGTCCACCTGCATCAGGAAGTGGACGCCACCACGCAGGTCCAGGCCCAAGTACATCGGAAGGGCACCCAGATCGGTCAGCCAGGTCGGCGCGGCCGGGGCGAGGTTGAGGGCAACGGGGTAATCACCGCCGAGGGCGGCGCGCACCACGTCGACCGCCTCAAGCTGATCGTCCGTGGAGTTGAAGCGGATCAGACCGGAGTCGTCCTGCACGTCGGCACGGATGTACTCGATGCCGGCGGCCCGCAGCGCGCTCTGCGCCTCGGACAGGGCGGCCTGCTCCATGCCGCCGTCGCGCTTGGAGATCTGCAGGGCCGGCTCTTCGCCGAAGAAGTTCGGCAAGGCGTAGAATAACCCCACCAGAACAACAACGACGACGATCAGATTCTTCCACAAGGGATAGCGGTTCATCTTCTAGGCCTTCGCGTGGAAAGGCGCCCCATGGGCCGGGACGCGGCCCGCCGACACACATCCCTGGCCGGCAGGCGGATAAAACGATAGGACCCGCCGTGGCGAGTCCTGGGGAATGGCGAGGCTCAGGCCTCGCGTGCGTCCTTGATGGTGCCCTTGGGCATCACCGTGGTCACCGCGAACCGCTGCACGACCACCGTGGTGCCGTCAGAGATTTCCAGCACCAGCAGCGTGTCGCCCAGATTCACGACCCGGCCGAGAAGACCACCGGAAGTGGCTATCTCGTCGCCCTTCTCGATCGCCTCAACGAGTTTCTTGTGTTCCTTCTGACGCTTGATCTGCGGACGGATCAGCAGGAAGTACATGACGGCGAAGATGAGCAGCAGCGGCAGGAAGGTCGCCAGCAGGCTCGGCTCACCGGCCCCTTCCGCCTGGGCCATGGCATCGCTGATAAAGAACATCGTGGGAGTCGCTCCGATTTCGTGTTGTTTTAGGTGGCTTTCAAAACAGCCCCGGAGTATGCCACAAGCCGGGATAATCTCAGTAGAACTGGACAGACGCTCCGCCAGGTGACGCGAACAAGACAACCTCAGCCATCCGTCGGAGGGGCTGCCGATGCATCTCGCCCCGTCTCGGGACGCCATACCCCATGGAGATCAGATGCCGCGTTCGCGCTCGGCGTAGAAGCGGGCCCGGAACGCCTCGAAGGCATCCGCCTCGATCGCCGCGCGCATCTCGTCCATCAGCATCTGGTAGTAGTGCAAGTTGTGGATGGTGCACAACCGCGCCCCCAGCACCTCGCGCGCCCGGTGGAGGTGCTTGAGATAGGCCCGCGAATAGTGCCGACAGGTGTAGCAGCCGCAATCCTCGTCGAGCGGCCGAATATCGGTGGCGTAGCGGGCATTTTTCAGGCGCACGTCGCCGTAGCGGGTGAACAGGTGACCATTGCGCGCGTTGCGGGTCGGCATGACGCAATCGAACATGTCCACGCCGCGGGCGACTGACTCGACCAGGTCCTCGGGCTTGCCAACGCCCATCAGGTAGCGCGGCCGGTCGGCGGGCAACTCGGGCAGGGTGAACTCCAGCACCGCGTTGCGTTCCTCGAGCGGCTCGCCGACCGACAGGCCTCCGACGGCATAGCCATCGAACCCCAGGTCCACCAGCCCGGCGGCCGACTCGCGCCGCAGGGCCTCGTGCATGCCACCCTGGACGATGCCGAACAGGGCGCGGTCCGAGCCATCCGGTCGAAGCGACTCGAATTCCGCCTTGGAACGCGCCGCCCAGCGCAGCGACAAACGCATCGAGGCGCCGGCCACCTCGGGCGTGGCCGGGTAGGGCGTGCACTCGTCGAAGATCATCTGGATATCCGAGCCCAGCTCGTGCTGAACCTGCATCGACGATTCGGGGGTGAGCAGCACGCGATCGCCGTTGACCGGCGAGGAAAAACGCACGCCGTCCTCGGTGATCTTGCGCATTTCGGCCAGCGAGAACACCTGAAACCCGCCGGAATCGGTCAGGATCGGGCGCTCCCAGTGCATGAAATGGTGCAGGTCACCGTGCAGGCGAATGATGTCCGTACCCGGGCGCAGCATCAGGTGAAAGGTATTGCCCAGCAAGACCTGAGCCCCTAAATCGATCAATTCCTCCGGAGTGACCGCTTTGACCGTGCCGTAGGTGCCCACCGGCATGAACGCGGGCGTGTCGATCACGCCGCGGGCAAAGCGGAGCTCGCCGCGACGCGGGCCGGCCTGACGCTCGGCACCTGCCTTGGTGCGGGTGCAGTCATGCAGTTCGAATTTCATGCGGTCTGTGCGCCTTCGACGTCGGCACTGGTCTCGATGAACATCGCATCACCAAAGGAATAGAAGCGGTAGCCGCGCTCGATCGCCTCGTGGTAGGCGGCCAGCACCCGCTCGCGCCCGGCAAACGCCGAGACCAGCATCAGCAGCGTCGAGCGCGGCAGATGGAAGTTGGTCAGCATCGCGTCGATCACATGCAACGGCTGGCCCGGATAGAGAAAGAGCTGGGTATCGCCTACAAACGGACCGATCTCGCCGCGGGCGGCTTGTTCGGGATGCGCGCGGCCCGCCGTCTCGATGGCGCGGACCGCCGTGGTGCCGATCGCGATCACGCGATTGCCGCGACGATGGGCCGCGGCGACGGCCTCGACCGTCGCCCGCGGCACCTCGGCCCATTCGCGATGCATCTCGTGGGCCTCGATGGTCTTGGTGCGCACCGGCTGGAAGGTTCCCGCACCCACGTGCAGGGTTACGAAGGCCGCCTCGACACCCTGGGCGCGCAGGCGCTCGATCAGCGTCTCGGTCAGGTGCAACCCGGCGGTGGGGGCGGCGACCGCCCCCTCGCGGCGGGCAAAAACCGTCTGGTAATCGTGGCGATCCTGGTCGTCGTCCGGGCGCTCGATATAGGTAGGAAGCGGCATGTGGCCGTGCTCTTTCAGCCAGCCCAGCATGCCGTCTGTCGGACTGGAGTCGACCAAGCTCACTTCGAACAGCGCCTCGTCTCGACCGACCACCTCGAGCCGAGCACCGCCTGCCATGATCAACTCGGTGCCAACCCGTGGCGAACGGCTGCTGCGCAGATGGCATAAGGCCCGGTCGGTATCGAGCAGGCGCTCGAGCAAGAACTCCACCTTGCCGCCGGAGGCCTTGCGCCCGAAGGCACGAGCCGGGATGACGCGGGTATCGTTCAGGATCAGAAGGTCACCGGGCTCGACCAGGTCGGGAAGATCGCCGATGTGGCGATGATCGAACTCGCCCACCGCCGGCAATACCAGCAAGCGCGCCGATTCGCGCGGCTCGGCCGGGCGGGCGGCGATCCGTTCGGGGGGCAGGTGGTAATCGAAGGCGTCGAGCTTCATGGCGGGCGCAGTCTACCCCGCCGCGCGGGGACAGGCCACCGGGAACCTCGACAACAGTCTTCGATCCCGCACAAACCGCTCATTACGCGAGCCCGCCAGGGGGCACATGGCCCATCCAGCCGACAACACCGAATTATCGCCACGGGTGGCGCTGGCAGGGGCGCCGAAAACAGGCACGAAAAAGCACCCGTTTCTGAGCAACTCAGAGGGTGGGTCTGGAAGTCGGTCATAAAAAAGGAGGAGGGCCTTCCTGGCCGGGAAACGATCCTGCCCTGCGGCATGGATCAGGCGCGTTGTCCCTGCGCGGAGTCGTGGGTCCCAATCCCTGGGTCCGGTGTGGCGAGTACTTTTCCTTAAGACAAGGGCAATGTCCGTTGCCGATCCTGTTGATTCTTGTCTCGCCGCTGACCGTTCCTGCGGTTTCTTGTTGTTGCCGGCGTCTACCACCGTTTTTTTCAGCGATGCCATCCTGCATCGATCGCGCGTCCTGCGCGGAATGGTCCCTTACCGTCCGTGGCAGCGCCCATCCTAGGCACTGGGCTAAGATCCATACCGGGTTCGGCATCCTTGCCGAACGCGCCGCGGCCTTCCTGGCGGCCCGCAAACAACCAGGACTCTGTCCTGAGATCCGGTTGTTTACGGTGCGCTTCCTTAGAACAGCGCCGTGCGCGCGTCGGGCGAACCCGACCACCCGGGTTGGCAAATCCTCTGCCGGTGCATCCTGCGCGGGCATCCTGTCCGCCATACGATCCCTCGGCTTCCTAGCCAGGTGGGCTTCCTGCCCTGTGCGTCCAAGCACAGGTGCATCATGCGCGCCTGGACGCTGGCTGAACAGACGAAATCGCCGAAAGTTTCGTAGGAATTTTCGATTTCTTTTGTAAGAATTTTCCTACACGAATCGATCAGCCAATCCGTTGCTCCGAAAAATCGTGGCAACCGTGGGCGAAAAACCGGGTGACCGCATCGAGGAACCCGTCCGTGTCCTCGATGTGCGGCCAATGCCGCGCCCGCTCCAGCGTGACGATGCAGCTTTGCGGGAAGTCGCGGCCGATGCGCTCCTGATCGCCCGCCTCGATGTAGGCCGACTGGGCACCGCGGATGAACAGCGCCGGCCCAAGGTAGAAACCCGACAGCGTCGGCATGTCGGAAGTCTGCTCGTAGGCCGCCTTGAGCTCGGGCAGGTTGAACCGCCAGCGCCACTGGCCGCCGACCTGCTCGAGGTTGGCCGCGAGGAAGGCACGCACCTCGGGCTCGAACACCTGCTCGGCCATCTGCTGGCGCGCCTGCTCACGCGATTCCAGCCTCTCGAGGTCAACGGCATCCAGGGCGGCGAAGACGTCCTTGTGCCAGGGTGGGTACCACTTCGGTGCAATATCGACAACGGCCAGCCGCGCGACCCGCTCGGGGTGGCGGTCTGCCAGCACCATGCCGAGCTTGCCACCCAGCGAATGACCGATCAGGTGGGCGCGCTCGACCCCGAGCCGATCCATCAACGCCAGGATGTCGCTGGCCATCGCCTCGTAGGACAGCCCGGGGGCGTGGGGCGAACGGCCATGGTTGCGCAGATCGACGTTGATGACGCGGTAGTTTGCGCTCAACGATTGGCCAATGCCGCGCCAGTTGGACAGCGAACCAAACAGGCCATGCATGATGATGACCGGCAGACCGCCGCCACGCTCCTCGAAGTGCAGGTCAACCGCCGCGCTCGGCGCCTCGGTTGCCGCCCCTTTTGCCGCCTCAGTTGCTTGCGTGCTCATTGAAATGACATGGTCCTTTTAATGAAGTCGACCCCCGATCAGGGGCATGCGAGATCGTGAGATACTACCAAACGCTCAGGGAAGGTCCGCACGAACGGCTCGCCAAGCCAGAGTGCCACCGTCTTCACGCAGAGCCTCCCTTACACTGACCGCCGAGCCCCAATGACCGACCCAACCCCGCTCCAAGGCCAGATACCCGGCAACGGCTGGCCCGCCCCCGAAATGCCACGCGGGCGCACTTTCCCGGCCCAGTTGCAGCTGGCCGCCGAACTGCTCGAGCGCATTACCGAACAAGGCCTTCCCGCCGATCGCAGCCTGCAGCGCGAACTGGCCGCGCGACGCGAGATGGGCAGACGGGACCGTGAACGGGTACGCGAACTGACCCTGTTCGTTTTGCGCCAGCGCCGAGTGATCGACTGGCTCCTCGATGACGGCACGCCGAGTATGGCCGCGCGGGTCGCCACCGCCTTGTCGCTGGCCGACGCGCTCGACCCGGTACTCGCCGAGGCGGCCGGACTGACACCCGAAACCCCTGCCACCCTGTCACGACGTCGCGGTGGACGAATCGACTCCCTGCCTTGGGCGGTGCGTTTCAACTTGCCCCCTGCCGCCGCCAACCAATGGCAGGCCTGGCAACCCGACGCCCCGGAAACGCTGGCCCGGGCACTGGAGGCCCGCGCCCCCGTCGACCTGCACACAAACCCCCGCCACGGCGAGCGCGACGCGCTGATCGACGAGTTGGCCGAGGCGGAGATCAAGGCCACCACGATCACCGGGCTGCCGCTGGGCGTTCGACTCGAGCGGCCCGCGCGCCTGACCAGGCTGCCCGCCTTCGAGGCCGGTGGATTCGAGGTCCAGGATGCCGGCAGCCAGTGGGTCGTACGCGCCCTGCAGGCCCGAGCCGGCGAACGGGTGCTCGACCTCTGCGCCGGGGCCGGCGGCAAGACCCTCGGACTGCTCGACGAGTCCCGCGGCCAGTTACGGCTGACCGCCTGCGACCTCCATCCCGAGCGCCTGGAGCGGCTAAGCGCGCGCGCGCAGCGCCACGGCGATACGGAACTCGACCTGCGCGCGCTGGATGCCACCCAGCCACTGCCCGCGGCCCTGGCCGGCTTCGACCGCGTACTGATCGACGCCCCCTGCAGTGGATCGGGGACCTGGCGGCGACACCCGGAGTTGCGTTGGGCCAATATCGACTGGGACGCGCTCGCCGAGACGCAGGGTCGACTGCTTGAACAGGGCAGCCGGGCCACGCGCCCCGGCGGGCGGCTTGTCTACGCCACCTGCAGCTTGTGGCCGGCCGAGAACGAAGCCGTCGTCGAGGCCTTCCTCGCCCGTCACCCCGGCTGGAGCGTGATCCGCCCGTCGCTCGACAGCCTGCCCAAGGACGCCTTCACCATGGACGATTGGATCCGCCTGCGGCCCGATCGCCACGACTGTGATGGCTTTTTCATCGCCTGTCTGCGGGCACCGACTGGTCCGTTGGACAGCCAGCCGACCGCTTGAGCCATCATCTTGAGGCATAATCGGGACCCCCGGTTCCATTCGAACACTGCTGTATCAACGGCCCGCCGGGCCCCGGAGTCCGCATGCAACGCTCTTCGCCGACCCCATCGTTGTCCCGTCGCCTTAGTGCCGGGCTACTGATCGCCGCCCTGGTGCTGGCGGGTTGTGGCCAGAAGGGGCCGCTCCACCTTCCCGAGGACGAGCCCGCCGCCGCGACCGACGATGCGCCAGCGACAGACACCACCAACCAGGACTGACTCCGGAGCCCTCCCGTGCCCCAAAACGAACTGCCCCCCTTTTTCTCCCGCAACGATGCCGGCGAACTCCAGATCGAGCAGGTCAGCGCCGGTGAGATCGTCGAGCATTTCGACTCACCCACCTA
>JAWLFB010000081.1:0-7008 GCA_041685825.1 Guyparkeria sp.
CGGACGGGTAAAAACGCCCAGTGATGCTTGGCCTGCGTTCGACTTTCACCGTATTGTATTCGCCTGATGAGCAACAAGCATCCCACACCCGCCAGATCGCGACCGACCGACGGTTTAGAGTCGGCCGGCTCCCCCGTTGAGGGGACAAACTGCCTATTGCCCGACCGGCGTGCCTTCCTGCGTCGGATTGCCAGGCTGGGTGGCCTGGCAGCGATGTCGGCCACCCCTACGCTTGCGCGCGCATCGGGTTTTGCCGAGGGGCTGGGCTATTCACCGGCCTATCCGGTGGAATTCCCGCATTTCAACTACGTCAACCCGGCCGCTCCGCGCGAGGGTTCGTTAACGCTGTCGGTATTCGGTTCCTTCGACTCGCTCAACCCCTTCCTCCTCAGGGGGTTGGCCGCAACCGGCACCAATACCTTGCTGTTCGACACGCTGGTCGTGAGGGCTTGGGACGAGCCGTTTTCCGTCTACGGCCTGCTGGCCGATCGGCTCGAGTTGGCCGAGGACGGCCTGTCGGCGACATTTCGGATCAACAGCGAGGCGCGTTTCGTCGATGGTCGGCCGGTGACTGCCCGAGACGTGGTGTTCAGTTTCGAGACCCTGGTGGGGGAGGCCGCGCATCCACGCTATCGTGCTTACTGGGCCGACGTTGTAGGGGCGACCGTCGTGGATGGCCGTTACGTTCGGTTCGATTTCCGTCGTGCGAACCCCGAGTTGCACATGATCATTGGCGAACTGCCGGTGTTTTCTCGCGAGGCTCTGCTCGACGTCGACTTTGCCGAGCATTCGCGCACGCCATTGCCGGGGAGCGGCCCCTACCAGATCGAGGTTGTGAACTTCGGTCGCGACATCCGGTATCGCCGTCGCGACGACTACTGGGCGCAAGCCCTGGGGGTTAACCAGGGAATGCACAACTTCCAGACGCTGGGATTCAAGTACTACAAGGACGAGACGGTGGCGCTCGAGGCGTTCAAGGCCGGCGAGTTCGACGTTTTCCACGAAAGCAATTCCAAGCGCTGGGCGCGCGCCTACCGCGGCAAGCCGTTTGACCAGGGGCGCATCCGTCGCCGTGAAATACCGCATCACAACAACGCCGGCATGCAGGGCTTTGCCATGAACACGCGCCGGTCACTGTTCCAGGATCGACATGTCCGGCGCGCGTTGAACCTCGCCTTCGATTTCCACTGGTCGAACGTGCATCTCTTCTACGGCCAGTACAGTCGTTGCGAAAGCTATTTCGCCAACAGTGAACTGGCCGCTAAGAACATCCCCGAAGGTCCGGAGCTCGACTTGCTGGAGCCTTACCGCGAGCAGTTGCCGCCGGAGCTGTTCGAGCAAGCGCACGTGGTGCCGTTCGCACCCAACCCCGAGATTCAGCGACAGCATCTTGTTGAGGCCCAACAACTCCTGGCCCAAGCTGGCTGGGGATTGGAAGACGGCAAATTGCGCAACGCCGATGGCGAGGTTTTCGCCTTTGAGATCATGCTGGCCCAGCGTGGCTTCGAGCGCATCGTTGCGCCGTTTGCCTACAACCTGCGGCGGCTTGGAATCGATGTCTCCTACCGGACCATCGACGTGGCGCTCTACCAGCGGCGCATGAACCGCTTCGAGTTCGACATGACCGTGGTCTCCTACGGCCAGTCTCAGTCGCCGGGCAACGAGTTGCGCGAGATGTTCGGTAGCGAATCGGCGCAACGCGAGGGCTCGCGCAACTACAGTGGTGTTGACGACCCGGTGGTCGATGCGATGATCGAGGCGGTCATCTACGCCGAGGATCGTCAGTCCCTTGTTATCGCCTGCCGGGCTCTCGACCGGGTGCTGATGTGGCACGAATACCTGGTGCCCAACTGGTACATCGGCTCGCATCGCCTGGCATGGTGGAACCGCTTTGACTACCACGACGAGCCGCTGCCACGGTACTTTAGTGGGGCCGAATGGGTGATGCAGACCTGGTGGGAGACACACGCCGAACCCCAGCCGGGGCCGGTGGTCAACGACGTGAGCAGCCTGAATGGAGGGAGCCTGTCATGAACGTAAACGGCCGGCCGGTGTCACGCACCGATTTGCCTGATTGGATCGGTGTGGGGCGGATTGCCACGCTCTTGGCCCTGGCGGCCGCTGTGGCACTGGCTGGCTGCGCCGGTCCGCGTTATGCCACCGAGGTGCTCTACCAGCCGCCCACGAGCCAGGCCGGGCTGTCCTGCCTACCGGGCTGTCAGACCGACATGCAGGCGTGTCAGGCGGATTGCCAGTCGCGTCGACAGAGCTGTATCGCGGGCATCGGCCCGCAGGTGGATGCCGCCTTCGATCAGGCCCTGCGCCTGTACGATGCCGAGCGGCGTGTCTACATGCGCGAGCGCCAGTACTACCAACTCGACCGCGCCATGCAGTTCGGCCTGTACCGCGACCCGTTCTACTACGGCTACCCGGCCTCGTTCTGGTACACGGATCGTTTCTACGATGATCCGCCCGTATCGCCGCGCCCGCCCAGTCGTGACGAGATTCGCGCGGCGGTGATCGACCGCGAATGCAATATCGACTGCGGCTGTCAGTCCGCCTTCGACCAGTGCTACATCGGCTGTGGCGGCCAGGTCGAACGGCGCGTGGTCTGCGTGGAGAACTGCGATGGCGAGGCGCCAGTCTCGCGCATCCCGGTCAACCCGAATAGCGGCCCCAACGACAGGGGTGAGGCAGAGTAGATGGGCGCGTATATCGCCAAGCGCCTGGCCCTGATGATCCCGACCCTGTTCGGGATCCTGCTGATCTCGTTCGCCGTGATCCAGTTCGTCCCTGGCGGGCCGGTCGAGCAATTGATCATGCAGCTCAAGGGCGGCACGCAGGGCGCGGCGGCCGAGTCCGGCGGGCAGTTCACCGGTGGTCTCTATCGCGGCGAACAGGGGCTGGGCGAAGAGCAGATTGAGCAATTCCGCGAGTTCTACGGTTTCGACCAGCCTGCCTGGCAGCGATTCGGCGACATGCTCGGTAACTACCTGACCTTCGATCTGGGCGAGTCGTACTTCTACCAGCGGTCCGTCGGCGAGCTGATCGTCGAGAAGTTGCCCGTCTCGATCAGTCTTGGGATATGGACCTTCCTGCTCACCTACCTTGTTTCTATCCCCCTGGGCGTTGCCAAGGCGGTGCGCGACGGCAGCAAGTTCGATTCGATCACCTCGACGGTCATCTTGGTCGGCTACGCGATTCCCGGCTTCGTGCTGGGCCTGGTGCTGCTGGTGCTGTTCGGCGGCGGCAGCTTTGTGCAGTGGTTCCCCCTACGCGGGCTGACCTCGGACAACTTCGAGCAGTTGTCTCTCATGGGCAAGATCCTCGACTACCTCTGGCACCTGGTACTGCCGATTACCGCGATGGTGGTGGGCAACTTCGCCGTGATGACTATGCTGACCAAGAACAGCTTCCTCGAGGAGATCCGCAAGCAATACGTGCTTACCGCGCGGGCCAAGGGGCTTGCCGAACGCACGGTCCTGTACCGCCACGTCTTTCGTAATGCGCTGATTCCAATCGTCACGGGCTTTCCAGCGGCGTTCATCGGTGCATTCTTCACCGGCAGCCTCTTGATCGAGACCATCTTCTCGCTCGACGGGCTGGGGCTCTTGTCCTACAACGCCGTGCTCCAGCGCGACTACCCGGTGGTGCTGGGGACGCTCTACGTCTTCAGCCTGATCGGGCTGTTCGGCAAGTTGCTCTCCGATCTTGTGTACGTCTGGGTCGATCCACGTATCCACTTTGAGGCAGTTCGATAGATGTCCATTGTTGATGCCGGAGCCGATACCGCGGTCGCCAAGGGTAGTGGCACTGAAGGCCAGCTTTCCACGGCCGCTCGGGCCTGGAAGCGCTTTCGTCGCCATCGGCGCGGGTGGATCAGCCTGTGGGTGTTTCTCGCCCTGTTCGTGCTGAGTCTCGGTGCGGAGCTGATCGCCAACGACCGTCCGCTGCTGGTTCAGTACCAGGGTGACATGCTATTCCCCTTGTGGAACGATTATCCCGAAACGCGCTTCGGCGGGGATTTCGCGTCGTCAGCCGACTACACCGATCCGCATGTTATCGAGCTGATCGAGCGTGAGGGCTGGGTAATTCGCGCCCCGATCCCGTTCTCTTTCGACACCATCGACTACTACAATGAGGAGCCCAACCCGGCCGCTCCCAATAGTCGTCATTTGCTGGGCACCGACGATCGCGGTCGCGACGTCGCCGCACGGTTGATTTACGGGTTTCGCATTTCGGTGCTGTTCGCGCTGGCGTTAACGGTGATCGGCACGGCCATCGGCGTGCTCGCCGGGGCGGTGCAGGGGTATCTCGGCGGCAAGACCGACCTTGTCTTCCAGCGTTTTATCGAGGTCTGGGCGGCGCTACCGGAGCTTTATCTGCTGATCATCTTCGCCTCGATCTTCGAGCCGTCGATCGGGCTGTTGTTGGCGCTGCTGGCCCTATTCGGCTGGATGGGGCTATCGGACTATGTGCGTGCCGAATTCCTCAAGGGGCGCAACCTCGACTACGTGCGTGCCGCGCGGGCGCTGGGGGTCTCGGGTCCCCGGTTGATGTTCCGCCACCTGATGCCCAATGCCATGACCCCGGTGATCACCTTCCTGCCATTCCGCATCTCCGGGGCCGTGCTGGCGCTGACCAGCCTCGACTTCCTCGGACTGGGCGTGCCGCCGTCTACTCCCTCCCTGGGCGAACTGCTCTCGCAGGGCAAGTCGAACATCGACGCTTGGTGGCTGTCGGTCTCGACCTTCTTCGTGTTGGTCGGCACGCTGGTTCTGTTGATCTTCGTTGGCGAGGCCACCCGCGACGCGCTCGATACCCGTCGCGGCTGAGCCAGCCCACCGTAAGTGCGGCTTTGGCCGTGATAGGCAGGGTTGCCCGCGATTGCAGTTCGCGCCTGAAGGCGCTCCTGGGGAATTCGCAATCGTGAGGCAACCCTCGCTCAACAAAGCCCCTAGCGGCCGTTCTGGTGACGATGGACTAAAGCCAGATTCCTGCCCTTCCCTTGCCACCCGGTCGACCCGCTCGGGTATCATGGGGCGCAGAAATTCTCCCCCATCCGCCCCGTCACGGATCGATCGCGCATGCCAAAGAAATCCCGCCAGAATCGCCTTCCCGGACAGGCCTATGCCCCGGGCATCCACGCCCGTTTGTGGCTGATCGACGAGGCCGGCGAGTACTACCTTGGGGTGGGCAAGGTGCGGCTGATGGAGGCGATCGACGAGTTGGGCTCGATCAGCCATGCCGCCCGCACCTTGGGCATGAGCTACAAGCGCGCCTGGTCACTGATCCAGGAGGTCAACCAGCTCGAGGACGAGCCGTATGTCGCCAAGGAAGTCGGTGGCGCCGGCGGGGGTCACGCCACCGTGACCGAGGCCGGGCGGGCCGCGATCGCCCGTTACCGCCAACTCGAGGACGACTTGCGCGACTTCTTGAGCCAGCGCGCCAAGAAGCGGGGAGGGCGGGCATGACCGACACGCTACGCGAGCGTGCAGGCCGTGCCCTGCGCGACAACGATCCGGCGACCAAGGCCGATGCCGTCCGCGCGTTCTATGACGAGGCGATGGCAATGCCGGATGCCGAGGTGCCCCTTCCACCGGCGTCGGTCGAACCGGTCCCCGACCCGGGCCGCCCGGAGCGTCCCGAGCTGGTCGCCCCGCGCGACGTCCCCAAGCGCGGCCCGGCCACGCCCGAGGGCCGTGCGTCGATGGCGCATTCCTTCGCGCATATCGAGTTCAACGCCATGAACATCGGCCTGGACGCCTGTTACCGCTTCGATGCCATGCCCGCGGATTTCTATCGTGACTGGTTGTCCGTGGCCCGCGACGAGGCCAAGCACTTCGAGTTGCTAAACGCCTACCTCAGCGAGCGCGGCTACGAGTACGGCTCCTTCCCGGCTCACGCCAGCCTGTGGGAGACCGTTCACGGCACCGAGCACGACGTGATGGTGCGCATGGCGCTGATCCCGCGCGTGCTCGAGGCGCGCGGGCTGGACGTGACCCCCGGTATCCAGCGCAAACTCGCCCAGTACGACGACCAGCCGCTGATCAACATCCTCGACGTGATCTACAACGAGGAAATCCAGCACGTGCACATAGGCACTCGCTGGTTCCGCTACGCCTGCGAGCAGCGCGGTGCCGATCCGCGTACCACCTTCCGTGAGTTATTGCAGCATTACATGTCCGGGCGCATCCGCGGCCCCTACGACGAGTTCGGCCGCAAGGCCGCCGGCTTTACCGACGGGGAAATGCAGGACCTCAAGGACATGGAGGCCGAGACGCTCGCCATGCTGGAGGGCAAATGAGCTTCGTTCACCTCCACGTGCACAGCGAATACTCGCTGATCGACGGCACCCTCCGAGTCAAGGATGCCGTCGCCCAGGCGAAGGCCCGCGGCATGCCCGCCATCGCCTTGACCGACCAGGGCAACCTGTTCGCGATGGTGAAGTTCTACAAGGCCGCACTCGGTGCCGGTATCAAGCCGATCTTCGGTGCGGACTGCTTCGTCTACGAGAACGCGCAGACCCCGCCGTCGCGCGTGGTGCTGCTCGCGCAGGACGACACCGGCTTTTTGCACCTGACCGAGTTGCTCTCGCAGGCCTACTGCGAGGGCCAGCACGATGACAAGCCCTGCTTGAACCGCGACTGGCTAACGCCCGAGAAGAGCGATGGCCTTATCGCGCTGATCGGCGTGGACAGCGATCTGGGCCGCGGCCTGGTCCACGGGCTGGATCACGTCGTCGACGGCGCGCTCGCCTTCTGGACCCAGCGCTTCCCCGACCGGCTGTACCTCGAGCTCACGCGCACCAACCGCGTCAACGAGGGCGCGTTCATCGAGTCGGCGGTGAATCTCGCCATCGCCAATGATCTGCCGGTGGTCGCCAGCAACGACGTGCGTTTTCTCGACCAGACCGACTTCGATGCCCACGAGGTGCGCGTCTGCATCAACCAGGGCCGCACGCTCGAGGACCCGCGCCGCCCGCGCGACTACTCCGACCGCCAGTAC
>JAWLFB010000023.1:0-27247 GCA_041685825.1 Guyparkeria sp.
GGTGGTGGACATCACGTGCGTGATCGCCGCGGTCAGCGTGGTCTTGCCGTGGTCTACGTGACCGATCGTGCCGACGTTTACGTGCGGCTTGCTACGTTCGAACTTTTCCTTAGACATCGCATCCTCCGCCAACCGGGACAAGCAAATGGGAATGTGGAGCTCATGACCGGATTTGAACCGGTGACCTCGTCCTTACCAAGGACGTGCTCTACCAACTGAGCTACATGAGCAAATATGAGTCGGCGGCGGCCCGCCGACGCAATCTCTAACAACAGATGCGACCCCCGTGGGGGATCGCGTCGGTCCGTTCCGGAACCGGGTCAGACAACCCGGGTCACAGGACTGGAGCGGGTGATGGGAATCGAACCCACGTCATCAGCTTGGAAGGCTGAGGTTCTACCATTGAACTACACCCGCAGACCGTTTGAACCCCGCAAGCGGTTGCGAGACTCGTCTTGTCTGGTGGTGGGGGCAGGATTCGAACCTGCGAAGGCTGAGCCGGCAGATTTACAGTCTGCTCCCGTTGACCGCTTGGGTACCCCACCCGGGAAGCGCGCCATTCTTCACAAAAAGGACCGGGCTGTCAATACCCGGTCGCGGCTTGGACATCACGGCAAGGGCGCGCATCGTGATGCCGGCCAACGCCCGCGAAACCACGTTTCGCGAACGTTTTGCCTCTGGTGCCGGCTGTGGGACTCGAACTCACGACCTACCGCTTACAAGGCGGTTGCTCTACCAACTGAGCTAAGCCGGCAATGGGCGCGCATTTTACGCACACGAGCACCGCTTTGCCAAGCCAACGTGCCGCGGGCGGCGGGTCACCGACGCGCTCGCGCCAGTCGAACTACCCCCGAAAGCACCAGGTCAGTCTCGAGGCAGTGCTCGAGGTACGGATCGATCAGGTCGGCGAGACGCTCGGCATCGCCGCCGGCAATCACGACAAGCAGTACGCCCTCGTCGGCTAGACGCTCCTGCCAGACGGAAACCATCTGGTTCACGCCGGCGGCAATGAGCCAATGACGACCGAGCTCGATCGCCGTGGCGGTATCCGCCGCCAGACCCAGTCGTCGAGTCGCCTCGGGAACCGGGGAAGCGTCGGTCGGCTCCGCAGGCGCCCCTGCACCCTCGAGTGATTCGATTGCCGGGGTCAGTGCGGGCGCCGCCGCGCGCAGGGCCTCCATCTGGGCACGCCAGCCCGGCAGGATCAGCCCACCGAGATGCTGACTGTCGGCGGCGAGCACATCCAGGGTGATCGCGGTGCCGGCATTGATGACGGCTAGTGGCCGATCGGGATGACGGGCACGGGCCTCGATCATGCCGCAGAAGCGGTCGATGCCCAGATCGGTGGGCGACTCGTAGGCCACCCGCACGTGACAGCACTTGCCGGGCACCTCGAGCCAGCGGCACTCGGCCTGCGGGCAAATTTCGGCGATCGCGGTGCCCAGCCAGTCGCGCCGGCGCGGCTCGACCACCGAGGCCAGCACGACCTGCTTGGGCGAGCGCCCCTTCTCGTCCACGAGCAATGGCTCTAGACGCGTCGCCAGCGCGCCGACGGGATCGGACTCGTTGACGGTCGGCCAGTCGATGACGACCGGCTCGACCGTCTTTTGGCTGCGGCGGGCAAGATGTGCCTTTATCCGGCTATTGCCCGCATCGATGTAACAGTTCACGTAGGTCTGGCCTTCCTTAATAACGTTCAGTATGAGTCGCGCCCGGCGCCTTCGACGAGCACACGCACCCGATCGTGCGGGCCCGCCCGGATCACGCGCCCATCGGACCGGGTGATCTCCAGATCGCCATCGGGGCGGATGACCCCGGCGATGCCGGTCGCGCAGACACCATTGCCGTGCTCCACCGCCACCGATTTGCCAAAGCCGTGATGCTGGCGCGACAGGCGAGCCATCTCGACCGGCCAGTCTGCGGGGCAAGACATCACCTTGACCGCCGCCTCGACCAGAGACAGCGCCAGGAGACTGGAATCCCCCCACCAGCCATCGCCCGCCTCGCTGATGGCGGATGCCCGATACCCCGCATCCAGCGGGCCAGCGGGCTGGCGCCAGTTGATCCCGACCCCCGCCAGCCAGCATGTCTTGCCGCCGAGACGGCGTCTCTCGATCATCAGCCCGCCGAGTTTGCCCTCTTCGAGATACAAGTCGTTCGGCCACTTGACGGTCGCCGACACGCCCTGTTCTTGCAGCACCCCGGCCAGCCGACCGGCCAGCGCGAGCGCCGGTGGCGCGTCGGGCAATTCCGGACCGGCCGGGACAACCAGCGAGAACCACAGGCCATCGCCCGGCGCGCTCAGCCAGCGCGCGCCGCGCCGCCCGACCCCGGCGCTCTGCTCTCCCGCCACGAACAAGACCGGGGCACACACGCCGCCATCGATAGACTCGACCAGGGCACGCACGCGCTCGTTGGTTGAGTCGACGCGCGGCTCGGCGGCCATCACCCAGGCCCGGCGGACGGCCAATTGCTGCAACTGACGGGCAAGCGGGTCAAATTCGAGCGCAGCGTCGCGATGCATGACAGACCCCGATGAGAAACGGGCGAGAGGAGCGTGCCAGATTATGGCGACGCAGGGGCGCCAGACAGGCAATCGACCACCGACACCCTCAAGTTTTGCGAAGCGGGCCCGATTATACTGGCTCGGGCCGGGAGAACGAGTCCGCCCGGACAATGCCCGACCGATCAACATTCATCCCAGACAAGGCTCGTCACGGGACGAACCACAGAGGAGCCTCTTGGACAAAGCAACCATCATCGGCATCGTCTCGGCACTGTCCGTCGTGATTCTGGCGATCGGCCTTGGGCAGTACCCGCTCGGGTTCATCAGCATCCCGGGCGCGCTGATCGTGGTCGGCGGGACGCTGTCGATTACCCTGGCGATGATCACGTTCCGCCAGTTTGTCCAGTCGTTCGGTGTGGTCAAGCAGGCCTTCATCGACCGGCCGCACAGCCTGACCGGGCTGATCGACGAAATCGAAGAGCTCGCTCAAGTCTCTCGCCACGACGGCGCTCTGGCCTTGGAGGACCAGGACATCAGCCACCCCTTCATGGAAAAGGGCGTGCGCATGATCGTCGATGGCCAGCCGATCGACGTAATCGAACGTACGCTCGACCGCGACATCGAGCTTTCCGAGGAGCGCCACGAAGGCGGCGTGCAGATGTTCAAGAGCATCTACGACGTCGCCCCGGCCATGGGCATGATCGGCACTTTGGTCGGGCTGGTACAGATGCTCAGCGCACTCGATGATCCGTCGAGCATCGGCCCGGCGATGGCCACCGCGCTGCTGACCACCTTCTATGGCGCGCTGATCGCCCAGGCGATCGCGCTGCCGATCATGACTAAGCTGCAGATGCGAGCCACGCAGGAATCCCGCGAGCAACGCCTGATCCTTGAGGGCATTCGCGGCATTCAGGACGGGGTCAATCCCCGCATCCTGCGCGGGCTGCTCGAGACCTTCCTGCCCAGCCGCGAGCGCCAGGAGGAAGACTGAGCCATGGCACGCGCCCGTCGACGCAAGGCAGGGAGTTCCGGCGGCTGGTTGACCACCTACGCGGACATGGTCACGCTGCTGCTGACCTTCTTCGTGCTGATGCTGTCGATCTCGGTGGTCGACGTCGAACGTTACAAGGCGGTCGCCGAGACCATGCGAAGCTCCTTCGGCAGCTTGCCCACCGACAGCACGGCCGCCCCCGGCGCATCGGTGGTGGAACTGGCTCCGGGGGCGGCTGACCCCGACAGCACGACCGAGGGGCCACCCCCCACCCAGTTGATCGAGCTCGACGCCCCGCCCACCGCGGACACGCAGGAAGACAGTGCTAGCGCGTTGGAGGACCTGCGTCGCGCGCAACTCGAGGAACGCGCGGCCGAACTGCGCTCAGCCATGAGCGATGCCATCGCCGCGGGCGACCTTGAGGTCAAGACCACCGACGACACGGTCATCATCCGGATCAAGGAAAACGCCTCGTTCCCCTCGGGCAGCGCCAACATGCAACGGGCCTTCGAGCCGGTCGTCGACCGTATTGCCGATGACCTGGTCAATAGCGATGACCGCATCGTGGTCACCGGCTATACCGACGACGTGCCGGTCAGCTCAGGGCGGTTCCGCTCCAACTGGGACCTGTCCGCGGCCCGGGCGGTGAGCGTGCTGATGGAGCTTCGCGATCAGGGCATCGACGCCGATCGCCTCTCAGCGCGCGGCATGGGAGAGAACAACCCCATCGCACCCAACGACAGCGAGGCCAGCCGCGCGCTTAACCGCCGGGTCGAGATCGCCCTGATCCCGGAGTGGGCGGATGCCGACAAGCCTCAGTTCGACGGCCAACCAGTCGACTAGGACCGATTTCAGCCCATCACGGCCAGGGGCGCCAGCCAGTCGGCGAGACGCGTCTCGGTCTTGATGTCACTCACCGCGCGCTCAAGGCGATGCTGGTTGCGGCACTCGGGCGCGAGCGTCAGCGGCATTTCCATCAAGCGGCCCTGGCGAAAGACATGCAGTGCCAGCCGGTCACCGGCTCGATGCCGCACGATGCGCTCGCCCCAGTTGCCGCCGTTTACGGCAAAGCCGTCAATCGCGATGATGCGATCGTCGACCGCAAGCCCCGCCGCCGCCCCCGGGCGGTCCTCGAACACCAGCGCCACGCGGGCCGCCTGCGGATCGCGTTCATCCACCCGAATGCCGGCATCCGGCCCACCCTGCTCGGGGCGGGGCACCATGACCACGCCGAAACGCGCCAGTAGCCCGGCCACATCAAGCGTCTCGGTCGAACGCAAGGCGCGGTCGAAAAACTCGCCCATCGGCTCACCCATGGCCTCTTCGATCAGCGCCTCGACACGCTCGCCTTCGACCAGCGGCTCCTCGCCATGGTGTTCCCATAGGCGGCGCATGACGTCCATTAGGCTCGCGCCGCGTTCGCGCAGCATCAAATCCAGCATCAGTGCCACGATCGCGCCGCGGGTGTAATAGCTGACGATCGCGTTCACCGCATTGGCATCCTGCTGGTAGAAGCGCGTCCACGCGTAGAAGCTTGACTCCTCCAGCGTCTGGCGGGACCAACCCTTGCCGCGCATGGCGCGGTTGATGGTTTCCTCCAGGGCGGCGAGGTACTGGGCCTCGTCGACCAGACCGGCATGACGCACCAGCCAGTCGTCGAGGTAGCTGGTGAAACCCTCGAACACCCACAGCAGGCGCGTGTACGCCGGGCGGTCGAGCGGCAGGCCGGCGAACGCCGCCGGGCGAATCCGCTTGACGTTCCAGTTATGGAAATACTCGTGGGCGCACAGGCTCAAGAAGCGCTGGTACTCCTTGCTAACCCCGCCTGCCGTAACCGAGGGCAGGTAGGCCCGTGGGAAGATCAGTGCGGTGGAGTCACGGTGCTCCAGTCCGCCGAAGCCCGACTCGTCGAGGGCCACCAAGAACAGGTACTCGTCGAAGGGCGCGCCGTCGAACAACTCGATCTCGGTCTCGCAGATGCGCGCGACATCGGCGGCGATCCGGTCGAAATCGGTTTCGGGCAGGGCATTGGTAAACACCATACGATGAAGCACGCCACCAGCGGTGAACTGGCGCTCAACGAAATCGGCGATCTCGACCGGGTGGTCGATCAGGGCCTCGTAGCCGGCGGCGGCGAAATCGCCGAAGCCACGCTCGTCGACGGCAATGGCCGGCAGAGTCGTCGCCACGCGCCAGGCCTCGGGCAGATCTTGACCGTCGATCACCACCTCGTGACGGGCCTGCTCGGCCCCGTGCACCCGCAGAAACACACTGGTGCCGTTAAAGAAGACGTGGCTCGAATCCACGTGTGCACTGCGCACAGAGAAATCCGCGCAGTAGACCCGGTAGTGGACCGCCACCGGCTCGTCACTGGCGGCGAGATCCCAGGTCTGCTGGTCGACCGGGGTGATCGTCACGCGCCGACCGCGTGCATCCTCGGCGTGCTTGCCCACCAGGTGGCGGGCGAAATCACGCACCAGGTAGCTTCCCGGGATCCATGCCGGCAAGCTGAGCCGGTAACCGGCGGTCGATGAGGGCAGCCGCAGGGTGACGTCGAGATAGCGACTGTGATGGCCGGAAAACTCGATACGGTAAAACGGCTCGACTTGCGCTTCGGTCTCGTCAGCGGACTGGTACATCATGACTCTTGGCCCGGCAGATCGGGCACCGACGAATCCTTGGTCATCAGGTGGTGGCCACCCGGGTGGACGCGCCCATGCTTGACCTCGTCGGGATGTGCCTCGCGCACCAGTCCGACCCGGGCGGAGAAGTGCAGGCGAAAACCGGCCAATGGGTGGTTGAGATCCACCTTCACCGTCTTGTCGCCCACCTCGAGGATCAGCATCTCGATGCGACCCTCGGGACCGTGGGCCTCGACCATGTTGCCAGGGGCGAGTTCCGCCTGCGCCTCGATGCGCCCTCGCGGCACGTCGATCACGCCCTCGGCGTCATGCAGGCCGTAGGCCTGTTCCGGCTCGACCGTCACCTCAACCTCCTCGCCCTCGACGTGCCCCTCGAGCGCGGCCTCCAGCCCAGGAATCAGGTTGCCGTGGCCGTGTATATATTCGAAGCCGTCGACGCGCGTGTCGGCGAGGATCGCGCCATCGTCGTCGCGCATGACGTGGAATACGCGTACCACGCGATCCTTTTCCACCGGGCCCCCGGTGCCCTGTTGCCCGTCTTGAAGTCGTTCTTCACTCATCCTAGTCACTCCGTTACGAAATCCCAGCGCGGTTGCTATCCCGCCGGGTTTCCCGGTTCAGATTGCCACGCCGTACCAGAACGGCAGCGTAAGCAGCGCCAGCAGGGTCGAGGCACTCGCCGTGGTGGCGTAAAGCCCCGTGTCCAGACCGAAGCGGTCGCAGAGCACCAGCCCAAGCACCATCACCGGCATCGCCCCCTCCAGCACCACGGCCGTCAGCGTCTGCCCGCTGGTGCCGACCGCTAGGGCAAAGCCCAGCGCGATCAACGGCATCCACAACAACTGGATCGCGATTGCGGGGCTGACGGTGAGCAATTGCCGCCCGGTCAACGTCTCCAGCCGCAGGCTCATGCCCAACGCAACCAGCATGATCGGCACTACGGCCGCGCCAAGACGGTCGAGCCAGTCGGCCGCCCAGTCGGGCTGAGGCACGCCGAGCAGGTTAAACCCGGCCCCGGCGACCGCCGCCCACAGCGGCGGCACCTTGAGCAGGGTCTTTAACGGGTGGACCTGCTCCTCGCTGTCACCGAAATGCGCGGCGAGGAGAATCCCCACCGAGAGCAGCAACGGCGTACAAGCGAAGAGGTCGTACTGGATAGCGACGGCCCGACCGGCGTCGCCGAACAGGCTGTCGAGCAACGGCAGGCCCATGTAGGTCGCGTTGGGAAAGCTCGCCGCCAGCAGCAGCGCTCCGAACTGTGCCCGGCTCAACGGCATCAACCGCCCCACGGCGTACATCAGCGCCAGGGAGCCAATCACCGCCACGGCCGCCGTAGCGGCGATCCGTAGGGTATCCACGCCCAGCGGCGCCCGCCACAGCACCGAGAACACCAGCGCAGGCAGGAACAGGTAATACACCGACGAGGTCAGCGCCCCGCGTGCACGATCGGCCGTCCAACCACCCAATGGCAGGTAGCGCCAGATCTGCCCCAGCGCGATGGTGCCGGCCATCTGCAGGATGACCGAGATCACCGGCCAGTCCCTGCCGCATCTCGATCAACCAACCGGATCACTGCTCCTTGGACTCCGCTTCGGCTTTCTCGACCTCGGCGCGCACCTCGCTCATGTCGAGGTCCTTGACCTTCGTAATCAGCTCATCAAGGGCATTGCGCGGCAGGGCGCCGGCCTGATTGAACAGCAGGATCTGCTCACGGAACACCATCAGCGTCGGGATCGAACGGATCTGAAAATGCCCGGCGATGGCCTGCTCTTCCTCGGTGTTGACCTTGGCGAAACCCACATCGGGATTCGCCTCGGCGGCCTGCTCAAAGATCGGGCCGAAGGACTGGCACGGCCCACACCAGGGCGCCCAAAAATCCAGCAACAGGATGTCGTTGTCCTTGAGAAGGCCTTCGAGGTTGTCCGCGGTCGCGGTATGAACGGTCATAAAGACACCTTTGGATCATGCCGACCCAAGGGTCGGCCGCATGTCGACCCGGTCGCACCGGGTCACGAAATCGGTTGTTCGGTTGCCGGCCGAGCGACCATCAGCGCCTCCCACCAAGCCAGCCCTCCACTCGTTCGAGCCTTGCTCGGGGGCGTTGCATTCCAGCAGCCATTGGCGGCCGGCAAGATCCAACCCAACGGCAGGCGTTCGGCCAGTCGATAGCACGGCCATGCCAAGGCCGGCACATCACCATCACGCTCGCTCTCGAGGATCGCAGGGTCGAGTCGAGCCAGGGCGTCGATCAGGCCTTGGCGACGATTGCCGAGGGTGGATTCACCCGACACCGAGTCGCCTGAGGTGGGGGCGGCCCAGCTGAATTCAACCCGGGCGCGGACCGCGGCGCACACATCCACCGCGTGCTCGATGACGCGACACCGACGCTCGCCGCGCCCCATCACCCCGAGAAGGCAGCCGGGCAGCGCCGCGGTGCCCAAGACATGTGCACTGGTGCCGACGTTGGCAATCGACGGCGCCCCCTCATCCGTTCCCACCTCTCTGCCCGCCGTGATGCGCACCACGCCAAAGGGACGATCTTCGCGCAGGCATTCGCGCAGCAAATCCAGGTAACGCGCCTCGAACAGGCGCAACGACAACTGGCCAGCAGGGAACAGCATCGCCCTCAACGGGAACAGCGCGAAACGTCCCTCAGCCAACATCCCGCTCGCCCCATCGGGCATGCAGGTCGTGCGTCACATCGATCTGGTCGAGAATACGCGCGACGGTGAAATCGATCAGGTCCTGGATCGTCTGCGGGCGATGATAGAAGGCCGGCGACGGCGGCAGGATCACCGCGCCTAGCTCGGCCAACTGCGTCATCTGCCTCAGCGCGATCGCCGTCAACGGTGCCTCGCGCGGCACGATCACCAGATCACGGCGCTCCTTGAGACAGACATCGGCGGTGCGTTCGATCAGCGAGTCCGACAGACCGTTGGCGATCGCCCCGAGCGTGCCGGTGGTGCAGGGGCAGACCACCATCGCATCCGGCGGATTCGAGCCGGAGGCGAACGGCGCGGTCCAGTCCTGGCGGGCGAAGCCGGTGATCTGCCCCTCGGCGGCCCCGTACCGTCCGCCCAGTTCGGAAGCCAGCGCATCGTGGCGTGCCGGGAAGGGGTCGTCGAGCTCGAGTGCCGCCACCGCGTGGGCGGCTTTCGAGGCAATCAGGCTCACCCGGCAATTCGCCGCAATCAGGCATTCGAGCAGGCGCAACGCGTAGGGCAGGCCAGAGGCCCCGGTCATCGCCAGGACGACGTGCTCACTCTCTCTGCGACGCTTCACGCCGTCACCTCGCGCAGCGATTCGACCAGGCGGGCCGGAAAGCCACCGAAGCCGCCATTGCTCATCGAAACCACCCAGTCGCCGTCGCGACTGTCGGCCATCACGCTCTCGAGGAGCTGCTCGACGGACTCGACCACGACCAGGCGCTCGCCCAGTTCGGCGAGCGTGGTGGCCGGGTCGAAGGCGAGATCGCCCGGCGCATGCACGACCACCCGATCAGCGGCCGCCAGGACACCGGCCAGTCGTCCGGCGTGGACGCCGGCGCGCATGGTGTTCGAGCGCGGGTCGAGAACCGCCACCAGCCGGGAGCCGGCCGGCATCTGGTCGCGTACGGCGGCAAGGGTCGCCTCGATGGCCGTCGGGTGATGGGCGAAATCGTCGATCACACGCACCCCGCCGGCCTCTCCCTTGAGTTCGAGGCGCCGGGCGACCCCGCCGAAGTCCGCCAGTGCAGCCAGCCCCTCGGCAGCCGGCACGCCAGCGAACCGCGCTAGGGCCACGGCGGCCATCGCGTTGCGGCGGTTATGCGCACCCTGAATGGAGGCGGGCAGCTGCCCGACCTCCTCGCCCTCGCAGACCAGCTCGCCGCCCTGCTGCCACCAGTCGGCGCCGGTCGTGGATTGCTCTGCCAACCGTTCGACCGGCGACCAGACGCCCGCGTCCAGCACCCGATCGATGGCCGGATCCCCGAGCGGGGCGATGACCTTGCCCTGCCCCGGCACCAGCCGTAGCAGGTGGGCGAACTGGCGCTCGATCGCGGCCAGGTCATCGAAGATATCGGCGTGATCAAACTCGAGGTTGTTAATCACCAGGCCACGGGGCCGGTAGTGCAGGAATTTTGAGCGCTTATCGAAAAACGCGGTGTCGTACTCGTCGGCCTCGATGACGAAAAACGGGGTCTCACCCAGCCGGGCGCTGACGCCGAACCCATCCGGCACCCCGCCGATCAGGAACCCCGGCGCCATGCCGACCGCATCGAGGATGTGCGCGACCATCGAGCTCGTGGTGGTCTTGCCGTGGGTGCCGGAAACGGCCAGCACGAACCGCTGGGAAAGCACTTCCTCGCCCAGCCATTGCGGCCCGGACCGAAAGCGGTAGAAGCCATTGAGCAGTTGGTCGATCACCGGCATGTCGCGACGCATCACGTTGCCCACGATGATCTCGGCATCCTCGGGCAACGCCGCATCCATGTCCGTTTCCACCGCGATGCCCGCCGCAGCGAGTTGGTCGCTCATCGGTGGGTAGATGGCGTGGTCGCGACCGGAGACCTCGTAGCCCATCTCGCGAGCCAACAATGCGAGCGACCCCATGAACGTGCCCGCGATGCCGAGAATGTGCAGTTTCTCGCTGGCAGCGGTCATGTCGGCAAGCCCGTCTCGCCGGGGAGCAATTGCACGGCCAGCCCCATGTAAACCAGCGAGCTGAGAATGAAGTAGCCCAAGGCGGTGAGCACACCGATCGCCGCGCCAAAATCGAGCGTGCGGCGATAGATCTGACCCAACACCACGAGGTTCCAGGCGAACAGGGCGATCATCAGCATCGACCAGAGGCCCAACTGGGTATCGATGTCCGCCGACTCGGCGCCGGTCGGCTGCATCACCACCAGCGGCCAGGCCACCAGCCCGAGCATGGCCGTCGCGCCGAACAGGGCGGTGAGCATCTGCGGAACGCGCGCACGATGATTGCGCAACAGCGCCAGCCCGGCCGAGTAACCGACCAGCACCAGGGCATCGGCGGCGAGCAGCAGTAAACCCGCACCCATGCCGTGGCCCAGGCCGCCTTCACTGGTGACCGCCAGATCGAGCAACACGCCGACGACGAGATAAAAGCCCAACGCGATCAGCAGGGGCTGCTGGCCGGAAGGCATGTCCTCGGGACCGGCCCGCAGGAACAACAATTGGAAGAAAAGACGGATCAGGGACAACTCGGCACACCCGTTGACGTGGCTCGGCCGCCAGGCGGCCCGAAAAAATGACGGCAGCAAGCTTAGTGCACCTCGCCACTATTCCTGAAACGTTCAGCGAGACGCTCGTGGGGAACACGGCCGAGCGACAGGGCGGCATTGCAAATCTTGTTAGTGGCACGGCCATTCTCTGCGGTTCGCGCCTAGCCCTTTCGACTCAGCCGGGGTCTTAACGTCACGGGAATAGTGGCGAAATACACTACCTCAAAACGGGCGCCCCCGTGTGCGCCCTCGACATCCCGAACCACGCACCCAGTGCGCTATCGACGCAGGTCGCGCAAGTACCACCACTCGAAGAATCGCTTGGCCCAGTGCAGCAGACGGCATGGCGGGGTAACGAACTGGCGCTTCTCGTTGCGGAACACCAGCGTCGCCCGGTCGAGCATATCCATCACGCAGACCAGTTCCCACTTGAACGTGCGATCGGCCGGCTGGCCGTCGAGCTCGGCGACGAGGTTCTCGACGGCCGCCACCGCTTGGAGGTCGGCCATGTGGGCCTGCTTGGGCGCCCAATCGGGGGCGGGGTAGCTGCCGGAATCACCTGCCACATAGACCTTGTTGGCGCCCTTGACCCGCGCGTTTTCGTCGGCCTCGATCATCCCTCCCGGCGAGGTCGGGAACGGGGCGTTCTCCAGCCATGCCGGCCCGGTCATCCCCGGCATGAACAGGATCAGGTCGGCCGCGAACTCGCCCTTCTCGGTGATCACGCGATCGGCCTCGAAGCGCTGCGGCTTGGCGCCGATGTGCGTCTCGATGTCGAATTTACGCATCCGGTCGAGCAGCCGGTCGACTGCCGATTCACCCAGCCGGTTACCCGGTCGCGGCGACGGGTTGAAGAACACCAACTTGAACTGGTCGCGCCGACCCTGCTGGCGCAGCAGGCGATCGATGCCGAACAGCAATTCGAACATCGGGCCACCGCGCACCGCGGCTGGCTCCTTGGGATTGCCACCAAAGCCGATGGCGATGGTGCCACCGTCCATCTCGCCGAGCCGGTCGTGGATCGCCTCGGCGGCATCGATGCCCTCGCAGAGCGTGATCGCGTGCTCGATGCCGGGCAGCTTCTTGATGAAGCGCCCGCCGCTGGCGACGATCAGGCCGTCGTTCTCGACCTCGCCGTTGTCGGTGACCACCCGTCTGCCGTCCTCGCTGACAGCGGTAACACGCCCGGCATGGAACCGCACGTCGAGACGCTCGAGCAGGGGACGGATGTCGAACAGGATGTCCTCGCGCCGGCGAATGCCCGCGGGCACCCAGATCAGGCTGGGGTAGTACTGGAAGGTAGGCTCGGGTGCGATCAGGGTGATTTCCGCCTGCGGGCGCAGTCGCCGCAAGCGACGGACCGCCGTCAGGGCACCAAAGCCCGCACCGATGACCGAGAATTTCATGCCGTGCCTCCGAGGCCTGCTAACCGTTTCAACGCGTTTGCTCATCTTGGCATAAGCCCCTTCTAATACTCAATCCAGACTGATACTCAAAACGACCGCCGGTTCCTCGCCGCCAGCCGCCGGGTGACGGGACGGGCCAGAAACAGCAACAGCAACACGACGGCCAGGATAATGGGTGTACGCGTGTCGAACTTCACCGACAGGAAGTAGTGCAACACCACCAGGGCCGTCGCTGGATAAACCAGCCGGTGGAGCATCTTCCAGCGGCGGCCGAGCCGTCGCACCCAGCCGCGCGACGAGGTAATGGCCAAGGGCACCAGCAGCAAAAACGCGATTACGCCGAAGGTGATGTGCTCGCGCTCGAGCACGTCCTCCCAGATCGCGGCCAGGTCGAGCTGGCGATCGACGACCAGCCACAGCGCGACGTGCAGGCTCGCGTAGACGAAGGCGTACAGACCGACCATTCGCCGGTAATCGATCAACCCGGTCCGGGGCAGCAGGCGTTGCAACGGGGTGATCGCCAGGCCGACCAAGAGCAGGTAGACCGCGGTGTCGCCCAGAAAGCGCAGGCTGTCGACCACCGGCTCGTAGCCGAGCTGATGGGTGGGGATCGCCCAGGCGAGGTAAATCAGCGGCGTCAACTGAGCAAGGAAGATCAGCCACCACGCAGGACGGTTCGCCAACCAGGGTCGACGGACTGCCATCAGTAGTGCTTCTTGAGGTCCATGCCCTGATAGAGCTGCGCGACCTCCTCGGCGTAACCGTTGAACATCAGCGTGTCGCGGCGCCCCCATTCGCCGATGCGCCGTTCGGTCGCCTGCGACCAACGTGGATGATCGACCTTCGGGTTTACGTTGGCGAAGAAGCCGTACTCATCCGGCGCGGCGGCCGTCCAGCTGGAGGTGGGCTGTTCGCGCACCAGGCTGATGCGCACCAGCGACTTGCCACTCTTGAAGCCGTATTTCCACGGCACAACCAGTCGCACCGGCGCGCCGTTCTGCGGCGTCAGGGAGTCGCCGTAAAGACCGGTGGCGAGCAGCGTGAGCGGGTGCATCGCCTCGTCCAGCCGCAGCCCTTCCACGTAGGGCCACTCGAGGACCGATCGAGTTTGTCCGGGTAGCGGATGCTCCGGCCGATAGACCGTCTCGAAGCGAACGAAACGGGCATCGGCGGTCGGCTCGACCCGATCGAGAAGCGCCCTCAATGGCACGCCTTCCCAGGGAATCACCATCGACCAGCCCTCGACGCAACGCATCCGGTAGATGCGCTCGACGGGCGAGGCCAGTGCAGTCAGTTCGTCGAGACTGAAACGCCCCGGGCGGGCAACCAGCCCGTCGACCTCGAACTCCCATGGCGAAAGCCGATCGATCAGGGCAGCCAAGGCGTCGGCGTTGCGGGAGGGATCGGTCTTGCCGGTGCCTAGCTCGTAGTAGTTGTTGTAGCCGGTGATCGCGTCACGCTCGGTGAGCTGTTCGGACAGCGACTTTCCCTCGTCGGCGCGGCCGCACCCGGGCAGAGCCAACGCTGCCCCGGCGCCGAACACCGAACGAAGGAAGGTGCGCCGTGCCTGACGGTCGGTGGCCAGTTTCGGATCGGTGACTTCCCATTCACCGGGTTGGTGGGGCGATCGGATACGGTGACGCATGACAGACCTCGGGTAACGGACGGACCGGGAAGACGACTGCCGATGAAGGCATCAGGCAGGTAGAATTATCTTCCCAAAGAAGCCTCTGCACCAGCACAGAGGTCCCCAAAGTATCGACGCCACGACCACGTTCTGCACGATCACCCGCCAAGTCCCGATTCGACCGCCCGAGGACCCCCGGGCCACAGGAGCCGCCAGCTAATGACCGACACCGCTGCCACCGACCCGCGCCGCGAAGCGGCCCGGGCCTTTCTCGAACGGCACGCCCCCGGGTTCGGCGCGCTCCGATCGGCCTCCAGCGATGCCAGCAACCGGCGCTACTGGCGGGCACAGGGCCCGAAGGGCGACAGCCTGGTGGTCATGGATTCGCCGCCCGACAAGGAGCCGCTGGACTCGTTTCTCGACGTCCAGGCGCGACTGGAAAAAGCCGGCCTGCCGGTACCGCAAATTCATGCCAAAGACCTGAAGGGCGGGTTTCTGCTCCTCGACGACCTGGGCAACGACACGCTGTTTTCCTGGCAGGCCGAGGCGGCACCGACGGAACGGGAAAACGCGCTCGCCGAATGCCGCGCGCAGTTGACTGCGGTGGCCCGAGTCGAGCGCGAGCGCTTGCCGGCCTTCGACGTGCCACGGCTGGCCACCGAAATGCAACTGTTCGACGACTGGTACCGGGCCGGCCACCTTGACCTGAGTTGGTCGGACGACCAGGCCCGACGATGGGAGGATATGCGCGAGCGGATCGCTACACGGCTGGCCGCGATGCCGCCGGTGTTCGTCCACCGTGACTACCACAGCCGCAACCTGATGCGCGGCGAGAAAGGTTGGGCGATCATCGACTTCCAGGACGCGGTGGCTGGCCCCTTGGCCTACGACCTGGTCTCGCTGTTGCGCGACTCGTACATCGACTGGCCCGCCGACTGGGTCGAGCGCGAGATCGAGGCGTTCTGGCAACAGGCGCGCGCATCCGGCCTGACCAAGGCGAGCCTGGAAGGCTTCATCGAGGACTTTGCCTGGGTGGCCGTGCAGCGCCACCTGAAGGTCCTGGGCATCTTTGCCCGCCTGAGTCGCCGCGACGGCAAGCACGGCTACATCGACGACCTGCCGCTGACCTGGCGCCACCTGCACTGGGCGCTCGACCGCGCACCAGAGCTCGCGCCGCTGCGCGAGCTGGTCGTCGGACTCGAACCGGAGAACGCCCGTGGCTGACACGCACGCCATGACGACCACCGCCATGATATTGGCCGCCGGACGCGGCGAACGATTGCGCCCGCTGACCGACCATACTCCCAAGCCGTTGATCGAGGTGGGGGGCAAGCCGCTGATCGAGCATCACCTCGAGTACCTGGCCACCGCCGGTATCCAGCGCGTGGTGATCAACTTGGCCCACCTTGGCGAACAGATCCGCGCGCATCTCGGAAACGGCGAGCGCTGGGGACTGACGATCGAGTACTCGGTGGAAGGCGAACAGGCCGAGGACGCGCTGGAGACCGCCGGCGGCATTCGCCAGGCACTCGACCGGCTGGGAGAGCGATTCCTGCTGGTCAACGGTGACGTGCTCTCCGACATCGACTACGCCGCGCTGGCCAACCGCCGCCTATGCGCCGACTGCCTCTTCCACCTGGTGCTGGTGGACAACCCGCCACACAACCCGGACGGGGATTTCCCCCTCGACGACACCGGGCAACTGGGGAGCGAACCGACGGCGGGGCTGACCTACTCGGGCATCGGCCTGTTCCAAGCCAACCTGTTCAAAGACCTGCCTCAGGGCCGGCGGGCCTTGGGCCCGGTGCTGCGGGCAGCCATTGCCAACGGACTGGGCTGCGGGCACCACCATCGGGGTGAGTGGCTGGACGTGGGCACGCCCGAGCGGCTGGCCGAGGCCGACCGCCGGTTACGACATCACTCCGGCGATCAGTAGAAGGCCAGGTCGCGCAGGAACAGCGCGATCTGCGGGAACGAGATCAACAGCACCGTCATCGTGACCAGCATGATGATGAACGGCGGCGTGCCTCGGACAATATCCATGTAAGGTCGTCGGAACACCGCCATGGCGGTGAAGATATCGTAGCCGAATGGCGGTGTGGCGGAGCCGATCGCCGACTGCAGCACCACCAGCGTGCCCACCAACACCGGGTCGACGCCCGAGGCGTGGATGGCCGGCATGAAAATCGGGGTGAGCACGAAGATGGCCACGATCGGATCGACGAACATGCAGGCGACGAAGTAGGACACCGCGATCAGGATCAGCAGGTGGGTCGGATTATCCGCGACGTGGTCGAGGATCGGCCCGAGCACCTCGGAGGGGATCTGCGCCAGCGAGATGACCCAGGAGAACGCCTGGCCGGCACCGACGAGGATGAACACCACTGCCGTGATCAGCCCGGTCGACAGCGCGATGCCCGGCAGGTCGGAGAGCTTGATCGAGCGGTAGATCACCATCTCCAGGATCACCGCGTAAAGCACCGACATCGCCGCCGCCTCGGTGGGGCTGAACAGCCCGGAATAGATGCCGCCGAGCACCACCACCGGGAAGCCCATCGGCAGGATCGCCCCACGCAGGGCCTTCAACCGACCGGCCCAGCCGACGCGTTCCTCCGGCGGGATGCCCCATCGGCGCGAGACGTACCAGCTGTAGACCGAGA
The DNA here is from genome assembly GCA_041685825.1 of Guyparkeria sp. Taxonomy (GTDB): domain Bacteria; phylum Pseudomonadota; class Gammaproteobacteria; order Halothiobacillales; family Halothiobacillaceae; genus Guyparkeria. Next base: position 17,060 of record JAWLFB010000023.1, read on the forward strand.
ACATCAGCATGATCGCCACGCCGGGGCCGATCCCCGCGATGAACAGCTCGCCGACCGACACGTTAGCGGCCACCCCGTAGATGATCGCCGCGATCGACGGTGGAATCAGCAGGGCGATATCCGAGGAATTGACCAACAACGCCAGCGTAAAGCTGTCCTTGTAACCGGCCTTGAGCATCTTCGGCCGAAGCGCGGTCCCCACCGCCACCACGGTGGCCTGCGTCGAGCCGGAGACCGCACCAAACAAGGTGCAGGTGACCGCGGTGGTGATCGGCAGCCCGCCGCGGCGGTGACCGATGAACGCCTTAACCAGGTCAAGCAGGCGGTTGGCCGTGTGCCCCTTGGTCATGATGTCCGCGGCGAGGATGAACATCGGCACCGCCACCAGCACCGACGGGCGCACCCCGCCGATCATCTGCTGCACCAGCTGGTTGGGGCCCACGTCGGGGAAGGAGACCAGCAGCAGTGCCAGCGCGCCGACGATCAGCGGCACCATCATGGGAAAGCCCATCAGGAGCAGCAGGAACATCAGGATGAACATCAGGGTGAGCATCAGCGGCCCTCCTTGCTCGGGTCGATGCTCGAGTCATCCCGCTGCTCGCTACTTTCGGCGGCATTGAGATCGGCTTCCTCGTAGACCTCGCGTTCCATGAACGAGCGATAGACCTCGTCGGATGTCAGGTTGCGCACGGTGGTGAGCAGGTATTGCAGGCCGGCGAGAAACAGCCCGATGGGCACGAACAGGTAAAGGATCCAGATGGGGATGCCCAGCGACGGAGTGGCCTGGCCGATCGAGCGCACCTGCATCTCGTAGATCATCGCGTAATAGGCCAGGTAGAACATGACTACCGCCGAGCCGGTGGTGATGACGATGTTCGCTCCCTTGCGCCAAGGACCCTTGAGCTGGTCGTAGATGGCGGACATGCGGATGTTTCGGCCGTGGCGCGCGGCCTTGGCCACCCCGACGAAGGTGATGATGACCAACAGGGCCTGGTTGATCTCGCCGGCGAACGGCAGCCCTTGCTTGAGGATGTTGTCGCCCAGCACGTTGGCAATATTCATGGTGGCCATCAGCAGGATGGCACCCGAGAGCACGATGTTCTCGACCCAGCCGATCAGCCAATCCAGGCGGATCAGCGCCCGCCCCGGCAACGACCGGGACAGCTTTCCCTGCGCTTGCGGCATTGGTATTCCCCTTTCGCGCGAGACGCGCACGCCCCGGAATGATGGCGTCGATTGACGCGGCCCGACGACCGCTCGATGCGGCCCGACCTTGGCGAAGCAGTGTAGCCGCGCCCGACTTTGCCTGTCCAACGGCTAGTCCGGCGGACGTGCTAAGGTCTTGGAGAACAGAAGCGACCCGCCCGTCGGGTGACGGGCGGGTCGTTGTACCGTGAACAACAAGCAAAACCCCAGGGAGAGACAACGGTATGCAAAGCACACGATTCTTTCACAAGGGCACGCTCTGGATGGGTGCGCTGGCGCTTGCCGCCGGCATGGCACTGTCCGGCTGCGGCCAATCCGACGACGGCGCCGAGGGCGAGCAGGTCTGGCGCTTCGCGCTGGAAGAGACCAAGGGCGGCGTACAGTGGCAATACGCCGAGAAATTCAAGGAGGAGATCGAGGCCGCGCACGACAACGTCGAGGTGAAGATCTACCCCTACGGCACGCTGGGCAGCTCGCAGGACATCACCCAGCAAATCCAGAACAACACCATGCAATTCGCCTTCGCCTCGGCGGGACACGTCGGCTCGACGATCCCTGAGGCACAGGTGTTCACCCTGCACTTCCTGTTCTCGCAGGACGACTCGGTTAACGAGGATATCTTCGCCTCCAACCCGGTCGTCTACGAGGAACTGGGCGCGGCCTATAGCGAGAAGGGCCTCGAACTGCTCTCGATCGTTCCCGAGGGCTGGATGGTCTGGAGTGCGAACAAGGCCATTGAAAAGCCGGAAGACTTTGACGGCGTCAAGATCCGCGTCAAGCCCTCCGACCTGCTGCTGGCGACCTATGAGGATGGTTACGGTGCGAACCCGAAGCCGATGGCCTACTCGGAGATTTACGGCGGCCTGCAGCGTGGCCAGATCGACGCACAGACCCAGCCGATGTTCGCCATTCGCGACATGAGCTTCTACGAGGTGCAGGACTACCTGATCGAGGCGCGCAACGCCCAGTTCGTCTCCACCGTGATCACGAGCCCGGGCTTCCTCGAAGGCCTGCCGGAAGACATGCAGGCGAGCGTCAAGGAGACTGTCAAGGAGCTCGACCCGTTCGTCTGGGACGTGCAGAAGACGCTCAACCGCGAAGCGGCCGAGGAAATTAAGTCCGAGAGCGACATCGAATTCATCGAGCTGACCTCCGAGCAGGTTGAGGCCTTCCGCGAAAACGTCGAACCGGTGTTTGATCAATACGTCGAGATGGCCGGCCCGCGCGGCGAAAAGATCCTCAAGGCCATCCAGGATGCCGTGGCCGAGGGGAACGACGAGTAACCACTCGCCACTCTCGTATCCGATCCTTTCCTCGAGGCGCGCCACCTGGCGCGCCTTTTTCGTACCCAACTCACCAAGTTTTCGCACAACCTGCTGACAAACGGAGAGTTTTCCGGCTAGGATTGACTCAATTGGGCTCCCCCGACCGGGAGCGGTTAGGCATGCTAACGGAGAGGGCCGGATCGATGGCGACAGACGGGTCGGACGACACTCGCTGGCTGGCAATCAATGCCGGCTCGTCCTCGCTCAAGCTGGCGATCTTCGATTCGGCCGGAAACCGCACGCACGCGGTCGCGGCCGAGGAACTCGGTGATGGCGGTGGCTCACTCGGCGAGGCGCATTCACACGCGCTCGAGGAGTTGCTCAACGCCCTACCGCCGGGGGAAGCCGGGCCGTTTCGAGGCATCGCGCACCGCGTCGTGCATGGCGGCGATCGTTTCAACGCCCCCACGGAAATCGACCCAGCGGTTATCGATGCGCTACACGAGATTGAACCGCTCGCGCCGCTGCACAATCCGCTTGCGGCAGCCTGTATCGAAGCCGCCCGCCACCACTTTCCGGACACCCCCCATTTCGCCCTGTTCGACACGGCCTTTCACCGGGACCTGCCACCGGAAGCACGCGACTACGCCCTGCCCGCCTGGTGCCGTGATCGGCTCGGCATTCGCCGCTACGGGTTTCACGGCCTGTCGGCCGCCAATGCCGTGCGCCGCGTCGCCGAGGCCACCGGCCACCCACCGGCTCGGCTCAACCTGATCGTGCTGCATTTGGGTAACGGAGCAAGCGTCACGGCCATTCGCGGCGGGCACAGCGTAGCCACCTCGATGGGCATGACCCCGCTGGAGGGTCTGGTCATGGGCACCCGGGCCGGCGACATCGACCCGGCCATCCCCGGGGTGCTCGAACGGCGTGGCGGTCTGTCGAGCGACGAGGTCGACCACCTGCTCAATCACGAATCCGGCCTGCTCGGGCTGTGCGGCACGCGCGACATGCGCGAGATCCACGACGCAATCGACCGCGGTAGCGAACAGGCGAGCACGGCCCTGGCAATGTACATCCACCGCATCCGCCATTACCTGGGTGGCTACCTGGTCAACCTGGGGCGGCTGGACGGTCTGGTGTTTACCGGCGGGATCGGCGAACACGACGTCGCCGTGCGCGAATCGGTCTGCGAAGGCCTCGCGGTAATGGGCCTGGCGCTCGACCCGGCCGCCAATCGCCAGGACAAGTCCGGGGTGCGCGCCCTGCACCAGCCACACAGTCCCAGCAGCATCTGGGTGGTGCCCGCCGACGAGGAATGGGAAATGATCCGACAGATACAGGAAATCCGCTAGGGCCTGCACGAATCCGACACCGTCCGGCACCCCCCTCCGGCCCGGCCAGGCGCCCGTGGTAGGCATCCGGACGTCTTGATCACGCACGAGTGGCTTGGCCGGAGCGGCACCTGATTCGCGCAGACCTCTTTGGCTGACATCCGTTCGACACATCCCGATGCTCTGATATGGGCTGAAAGCATCCATCTCGAATGACCCCGGCTCCCGGAGAACAAGGCCATGCAGCAACGTGACATCAAGGCGATCGACGGTTTCTGGCGCGCGGCAAATTACCTGTCCGTCGGACAGATCTACCTGCTGAACAACCCGCTCCTGCGCGAGCCCCTGGCCCCGGCACACGTCAAGCCACGCCTGTTGGGCCACTGGGGCACCACCCCGGGGCTCAACTTCATCTACGCTCACATGAACCACCAGATCGCCGCGCGCGATCTCGACGCGATCTACCTGACCGGGCCCGGCCACGGTGGCCCCGGGCTGGTGGCCAGCGCCTGGCTCGACGGCACCTACTCGGAGGTCTACCCCGAGATCAGCCGCGACGAGCCGGGCATGCAGCGCCTGTTCAAGCAGTTCTCGTTTCCCGGCGGCATACCCTCACACGTCGCACCCGAGACGCCGGGGTCGATCCACGAGGGCGGCGAGCTGGGCTACGTGCTCTCGCATGCCTTCGGTGCGGCCTTCGACAACCCGGACCTGGTCGTCTGTGCGGTGGTAGGCGACGGCGAGGCCGAGACCGGCCCGCTGGCCACCTCCTGGCACTCGAACAAGTTCCTCGACCCGGTGCATGACGGCGCCGTGCTGCCGATCCTGCATCTCAACGGCTACAAGATCGCCAACCCCACCGTGCTCGCCCGCATTCCGGACGAAGAGCTCGAGGCACTGCTGCGCGGCTACGGCTACCAACCGTATTTCGTCAGCGGCGAGGATCCCGAACGGATGCACCCGGCGATGATCGAGACGCTCGGGCAAGCCCTCGACGAGATCCACGCCATCCAGCAGCGGGCCCGCGAAGACGGCGACACCACCCGTCCGCGCTGGCCGATGATCGTGCTGCGCACCCCCAAGGGCTGGACCGGCCCCGACGAGGTCGACGGCAAGCCGATGGAAAACACCTGGCGATCCCACCAGGTTCCGATGAAGGATGTCCGTGAACACGGCGCCTATCTCCAGGTCCTCGAATCCTGGATGAAGAGCTATCGCCCGGAGGAACTGTTCGACGAACATGGGCAGCCGTTCGACTGGCTCACCGATCGCACCCCGGCCGGTGCCCGCCGCCTGTCGGCCAATCCGCATGCGAATGGCGGACTGCTGTGCCGACCGCTCGACCTGCCCGACTTTCGCGATTACGCGATCCCGGTCGAGGCCCCGGGACAGACCAAGGCCGAGTCGACCCGCGCCATGGGACGCTTCCTGCGCGACGTGATCGAACGCAGCCACGACTCGCGAAACTTCCGCCTGTTCGGCCCGGACGAGACGGCATCCAACCGGCTCGATGACGTCTTTTCCGTCACCGACCGGGCCTGGAACGCCGAGACCCTGCCCACCGACGAGCACCTCGCCCCCGGCGGGCGCGTCATGGAAATCCTCTCGGAGCACACCTGCCAGGGCTGGCTCGAGGGCTACCTACTGACCGGCCGGCATGGCCTGTTCTCCTGCTACGAGGCCTTCATCCACATCATCGACTCGATGTTCAACCAGCACGCCAAGTGGCTGGATACCAGTCGGGAGATCCCGTGGCGGGCGCCGGTACCGTCACTCAACTATCTCCTGACCAGCCACGTCTGGCGCCAGGACCACAACGGCTTCTCGCACCAGGATCCCGGCTTCATCGATCTCGTGGTCAATAAGAAAGCGAGCGTGGTCCGCGTCTACTTCCCACCGGATGCGAACTGTTTGCTGTCGGTGACCGACCACTGCCTGAAGAGCCGCGACTACGTCAACGTGATCGTCGCCGGCAAACAGCCAGAGCCCCAGTACCTCGACATGGACGCGGCGATAAAGCACTGCACGGCCGGGGTGTCCATCTGGGAATGGGCCAGCAACGACGACGGCCTGGAGCCCGACGTGGTGATGGCCTGCGCCGGCGACGTGCCCACCGAGGAAATCCTCGCCGCCACCGACCTGCTGCGTCGCAACCTGCCCGAGTTGCGCGTGCGGGTGGTCAACGTGGTCGACCTGATGAAACTCCAGCCCGAGAACGAGCACCCGCACGGCCTGTCGGACAGCGCCTTCGACTCGCTCTTCACCATCGACCGGCCGGTGGTGTTTGGCTATCACGGCTATCCGTGGCTGATTCACCGCCTGACCTACCGGCGCACCAACCACCACAACCTGCACGTGCGAGGATTCAAGGAAGAAGGCACGACCACCACCCCGTTCGACATGGCGGTGAAGAACGAAATCGACCGCTACCACCTGGTCATCGACGTGATCGAGCGCGTGCCCGGCTTGAAAGTCCGCGGCGCCCACCTGCGCCAGCAGATGGAACAGCGCCTGATCGAGCACGAGCAGTACATCCGCGAATACGGCGAGGACATGCCGGAAATCCGCGATTGGCGTTGGCCATCCCTTGGGTAACACGACCCATTCCGCTGAGCCGCGAAACAAAAGGCCCCGGATGACCAACCTCCAACTTTTTTTTTGGGGGGGGGGCAGTTCCTAAGACCGGGGGCCGCCGAGTCGATATGTCGGGCGAATCCGGGTTACTGGATCTTCAAATACGCGTAGCCGTCACGCTGCAGGTCGGCGATCTTGGCCACACCAGAACCCACCAACTCGATGCCCTCGTAGAGCTTGTCCTCCGACAAGCCCGCCTCATCGCGGGTGACATCACACAGATGCACCTTCACCTCGCGAACGTCGATCAGCGTCTGGAGGCGTCCCTTCAACTCGCCGCGGCGCTCGTCAAGCGCCTCATCGGCCGCAAACGCCGTGCCTTCGAGCGGGTCGTCGGTGGCGAATCGAATGCCGTGACCGACCAGCACGAGATGCACGTCCCAGGGCAGGAGTTTCTGCTCAGCATCGTTGATCAGGTTGTTGATAGAGGTGAGCGTGGCCGAATAGCGGGTGGGATCGGCGAAATCGACGTGGTAGACGACGCGCTGGGTGTCATCGGCGTGCACTACCCCCTGCGCCGATAGCGCCAGTGCCGTCGCGGCCAGCGACAAGGTCATCAGGCGGACGAGGCGTCGGGCCATGGTTACCCCATGACCCAGAAAAGTGGAAAAAGCAGTCATTCCCTTGCTCCCTGTTGCGAGGTGGACAGTGAGCATAGCTGATTGGCGACGTTCAGCGCTGACCGGGCACGCTACGACGATCCGGGTACTGACGCTGGGTATGCACCGCCATCGCATTGGCCAGATCGACATCCGGGTTCTCAATACAAAATGCTAGCACCGACGACTTGGCCGCCGACGCAGGAGAGCCTGCCTGTATGTCGTAGGTATTCTTCAGGATCACGTTGCTCGCGGTGAGATAGCCCGCGATGAAACCATCCAGCCGCCCTTGGCTGCCCGGATGATTCCCCTCGGCGACTGCCACGGTATCCGCGCAGGACCAGTTGCCCGGCCCGAAGGCGACAAAGCGGCCCTCAACGCTCTTCGCGACCACGAGCGTCGGCATGGCGACAATCGCCATCGCGGCGATGAACGCGGCGAACAGCGCGGGGAACCGATCGAATTGATCGAACCGGGGCATGGGACTCTCCGTCGTCAGGCGAACTGCAGATCGAAACCGCAGTTGGCGATGTAAGCCTGCTCGCGCTCGAGATCGGCCACGGTCAGCGGGTGGTCTTCCAGCCAGCCCGCGGCGAACGACAACGCCAGTCGGTCGCCTTGGGCGTCGACCTGCACCTGCGAGGGGGCAATGCCCTCGCCCCGGTCACGATGGAACAGCACAGCCAGGCGAAGGATGACGGCCAGCCGCATCACCAGCGGGCGCATGTCCTCGTCGAGCGACTCGAAGCGCGCCGGCTTGAACTTGCGGCGGTGGGCATGCACCAGCGCGGCGACCGCCGCCTGCGCGGTGCGCGTCAGCCCGGGCATATCGGCATGCTCCAGCACGTAGGCCCCGTGGTGGTGGTAACCGGAATGGGAAATGGCCAGCCCAACCTCGTGCACGCGCGCGGCCACGTCCAGCCAGGTGGAGAGCGGCAGCGCCTCGCTGGCCTCGTCGCTGGTCGCCGCCCAATTGGCCTCCGCCTGTTTCCACAACACCGCGGTGGTCGCCGCCACCCGCTCGGCGTGCGTCGCATCGACATTGAACATACGCTGTAGCCGGCCCACGGTCAGGTCGCGCACGTCGTCGAAGTCCTGACGCTCGACCCAGTCGTAGATCAAGCCCTCGCGCAGCGCACCATCGGAGATTGCCATGCGCTCGATGCCAAGTGCTTCGAACACCGCACGCATCGCCACCAGCCCGCCAACGAACACCGGCTTGCGGTCGTCGGAAAGCCCGTCGAGGGAAAGCTTGTCGAGGCTGCCCGCCTTGAGCACCGCCTTGCGAATCGCGTCCAGCCCGGCGAGCGTCAGGCTGCCATCACCCCAGCCATTCGCCTCGGCCACCGTGGCCAGCGAACGCGCCGTGCCGCTACTGCCCACGGCACGCGCCCAGCCCATCTCGCGGTAGGCGCGTTGGTAGCTCATCAGCTCCAGTTCGGCCCGTCGCTCGGCCTTGAGCATGCGGGCCTTGTCGTACGTGCCGTCGCTGAAATGATCGGTGGTCAGGCGCACGCAACCGAGCGGCGCGCTCTCCATGCGCACCGGCTCGAAGCCTTCGCCGATGATCAGCTCGGTCGACCCGCCACCGATATCGACCACCAACCGCCGACCATCGGCCGGCACGTCGCTGTGGGCCACACCGAGATACACCAGTCGCGCCTCCTCGCGCCCGCCAATGATCTCAATCGGGTGCCCGATGGCCCGCTGCGCGCGGCGGATAAACGTCGCGCCGTTCTTAGCCGCCCGCAAGGTATTCGTTCCGACGATGCGCACCCGCCCTCGGGGCATGCCCGACAAGCGCTGCCCGAATCGCCGCAGGCAATCCAGCCCGCGCTCGATCGCTGCACTGGAAAGATACCCGTACTCGTCCAGCCCGCCGGCCAGGCGCACCATCTCTTTCATCCGGTCGATGACCTGCAGCTGCCCCGCCTCGACCCGGGCGACCAGCATGTGAAAACTGTTGGACCCCAGGTCCACCGAGGCGATGACTTCTCCGTCCTGCATGCGATTTTTGCTTCCGGTTGCCGAGCGACGCGTAAGTGGCGTGGGAACGACGACGTCGTGATCCCTGATCCCCACGCATTATGTCCATGCCCAGAGCCTCACTCAATGCCAAACATCCAGCTTACGAGACAGGCTTGCCTTTGAGACCACCACGAACGCCCGCGAGTCCCATGGCACAATGCCCGCCCATGTCCGCCAGCCACTTCATCAAGCCCGGTTTCACGCCGCCGCCCGACGATGTCGTCATCGACGAGGCGGCGGTCTTGCGTCTGTCGGCGTTGCCGCCGGGCGCGCTGGATGGCCTGGTCGCCCGCTACGGGCTGTCGCTGGAATGGGTGGCCCCGGGCGCGGCCATTCCGGGCAGCTTCTGGGGCGATGACGAGGCCGGGATCATCGGCTCCACGCTGTACGTCCGCCCGGACACGGCCGCGCATTCGGCCTTGCACGAATTCGCGCACCTAGTCTGCATGGACGAGGGGCGCCGTGCAGCGGCGCACACGGATGCCGGCAGCGATGACGTCGAGGAAGAGGCGGTCTGCTACCTGCAGATTTTAATGGCCGAACGTCTGGAAGCCTTCGGTCGCGAACGGGCCCTGGCCGACATGCAGGCCTGGGGCTACACCTTCCGCGTGGGCACGCCGGCCGACTGGTTCGCGCAGGATGCCGACCGGGCAATCGAGTGGCTTTTGAACCAAGGGCTGGTCCGACAGACCAACGGGGCGATCGAACTCACCTTCCGTCCACGAGGCACTGCATGACCCGTCTCGAGCGCATGCGCGAGGTCGCCACCTCGCCCAAGCAACTAGCGGTATTGTTTCTAGGCTTCGCCTCCGGCCTGCCGCTGCTGCTCACCTCCGGCACGCTGCAGGCCTGGCTGACGATGGAGGATGTCGACCTCAAGACGATTGGCCTGTTCGCGCTGGTCGGCCTGCCCTACACGCTGAAATTCCTCTGGGCGCCGATCCTCGACCGCTTCGCGGTGGGCCATTTCGCCCGCCGCCGGGGCTGGATACTGCTCACCCAGCTATTGATCGCGGTGGGTCTGCTGGGCCTGGCGATCAGCGATGCCCAGACGCAGATCTGGCAGATCGCGATCTTCGCCCTGATGGTCGCCTTCCTCTCGGCCACGCAGGACATCGCCATCGA
>JAWLFB010000024.1:0-27131 GCA_041685825.1 Guyparkeria sp.
CTTCATCCTCGAGTCAAGCGCCACATCCGCTATTACAATCACGATCGGATCAAAGAGAGACTAAAAGGCCTGAGCCCCGTGGAATACAGGACTCAGGCCTTGGTGCCCGGCTAACCAACCGTCCAACTTTTGGGGGTCAGTTCATTTTTTGGCAGGACCTTTTTCTCGAGCGAATCATCGAAACGATTCGCCGAACCCCGGTCAGAACATCGGGCTCGGCGATTCAGATGCGGAAGTCTTCGAGCTTCTTGCCCTTGTTGAGCTCATCGACCAGCCAGTTGGGCCGCTTACCGCGCCCCGACCATGTCTGAGATGGATTGGCCGGGTTCATGTATTTGGCCGGCAACTTCTTGCCCGCCTGCTTGCTGCCCTTTTCGAGGCCGAAGATGTCGGCCACGGTGGTATTGAGCTCACTAGCCAGCGCATCGGCCTCGCGGCGCAACTCCATGACGCGCTGCTTACTGCGCTCCCGCAGGGCCTGCTCGGCATCATTGACCAGTTTCTTCAGTTCGTCGGCAGAAAGGTTTTTTACGTCGAATTGACTCATCTGGATAGGTACCCCTGAAAAAGTAATGGGCGGAATGGGATTCTTACGAACCAACATTCTTTCCGGAGAAAGCCGCGCTTTCCATGGCCCGGCCCAATGATTCGGGAATTTAGCCCATTAAACCAAACAGGTCAACGCCTGCCGAGTCATAACCGCCACCCCATAAAAAACACCGCGATTACTGGACACGTTTGATCAAAACCGGCTCTCGATCGAAAAAAACCGAAACGATCCAATACTTATATCAAAGTGGCAACGACGATTGTAATAACAAAATGTATCAAGCACGCACCCGTCAGATAGAAAAAAGGACCGCAAAGCACCTCAGGCATAAGGAATGGGTTGCATTATGCCAGCGTCAGCCAACCGGCAACGTCAGGGGCCGGTGCCAGCCGGTCGACTACGGCATGATCACAATCAGGCGAACAGATCAAGGACCAAGCGGGCTTGGGTCATTTCCTCATCTAAGCCTTCCATGCCGTCAGCGCCACCCATGGCCGTCTGACCGCCTTGAGCGCCGTCGCCGCCCCCATCACCCGCGCCTCCCTGACCGTCATCGTCGGCATCTGCAAGTTGCTGACCGAAATCGCCTTCCTGGCCGAGACCAACCTCAACTTCACTATTAGCCAGCCCTGCTTCCTGCAGCCACTCCTTCAGCCGCGGCAGTTGCTGCTCTAGCAGGCTCTGGGCGGTGGCATTGGTTGCTGTCAGTGCAATACGAGTTTCGTCGCCCTGTGTCTCGATCGCAATCTTCAGCGGCCCCAGGTCGGCGGGGCGCAACTCCATGCTGGCTTTGGAGACGCCCTTGCCGACCATCCAGTGGATCTGCTGGCCCAGCTGGGCGGGCATCTGCGGATTGGGGGTGCCGGATGCCGCCTGCCCCGTGAATATGCCCCCCGCCGGGTTCCCGCCAGACGAGATCGATGCCGGACTGACACCCAGGCCCGTCGATGCGGTCTGGACGGTGCCGGACGCGATATCCGCCTCGGAACGTCCTTGGCGCCCCTCCAGCCCATTTAGCGACGACCAGTGGGTCAGCGGGGCACGCTCACGCTCAGCTTGGGATGCTTCGCGCCCAGTCAAACCCAGAGCGGCGCTCACCGGCCCACCGGTCCAATCAGCATCGCGCACCGCCTCATTTCCAGCACCGCCGACCAACCGGGTCGATTCGTTAGATCCCGTCGGTCGGCGGCCATTCTCGGCAAAGCGCCAGAAACCATCCCACGATGACTGGCCTTCGCCACGAGATGTCGCCAGACCCAGGGCAACTCGTGCCTCGCCACTCGAGGCCGACTCGGCACGGCGCACGGCTTGCTCGAGCCACTGCAGCTGACCGAGTAGACCCGGTGCTAGGACTCCCTCCTCGGATTGGGCATCGGCCAGACCGCCACGCAGAGCGGCCAAGCGTTCCGTCAGACCCTGCAATGCATCCGAAGAAGGCGAACCAGTACGGCTGGTCGATTGCCGCAAGCGGCCAAGCGCATCAGCCAGCTCCTTCACCTGGTCGCCCAGCCCGGCCATAAGCTCATCCACCACCCCCTTGCTGGGATCAGACGCGCCCGAGACCAAACCATCGACGCTCCCGCCATCGCCAAGCCAATCGGCGCCACGCGCCATACCCAGGCCATTACCTGCGCCATCACCCGAACTGTCGACTGAACCATCGCGCTGGCCCAGCACCCCGCCACTTCCCGACGCGCCGTTCAGGCGGGCGCCCCGACCATCGAGAAGCCCGGCCAGCTCATCCAGTGCCGACTGAACCTTCCGGCCGATCTCCGTGGTGGCCTGCTCCTCCGAATTGGCAGCGCCCTGCGACCGGCCAGCAAGGGTCTCACGCAACTGGGCCAGTTGATCGGCCAACCCCGCGAGCGCCTGCTCGAAGTCGCTTCCTCTTCCGCCGACAGTTTGCCCGGCCGATACCAAGCCCTCCGACGCGGCGGACGCACCACGCTCCAAGCCGCCTTCACTGTCCACCTTGAGGCGCCCCTGTGCCGAGGCCATCAGGCGTGCGAACTCCTCGCGCCCACCACTGAGACCCGCGGCCAACCGCCCCGTCTTACCGTCGGCACCGCCCAATAGGCGACCGAGCGATTCGATCGTCGTCTTCCCTTCACCGATCTGACTCATTGCATTCCCCCTGTTCCGCCCCCGCGCGCGGCCGTGGCCGCGCCGTGCTGATCCATCACCTGTTGCTCAGCCCTGTCGGCACGCCGCCGGATCGAGTCGCGGTAGCGCTGACTAAGACGATCGACCGATTCATTGCGCGCATGCGCCTCACGCGAGTCGTCCGCCCGCTTGTTCAGTTGTTCCTCGAGATCACGGACCACCTTGCGCTGATGCTCGATGGTCTCCTCGATCCGGGCCATGAACTGACGATAGTTCTGCAGCGCAAAGGCCCGGTTGCGGCCCTCGGCCGCAAACCCCAGATTGTTGGTGTATTCGGTGAAATAGCCCTCAAGATCGGCAAGGCGCTGGCGCTGCGCGTCCAGTTCACGCTGTGCTTCACGACGGCGGCGGCTGGCCAAATCGGCCTGATGACCCATCACTCGGCCGGCGTTGCCAAGGGACTTGAGTCGTTGTGCGTCACTCATGCTCCGCTACTCCACTCAATCGGAATGCAGCAGGTCGACCAGCGCCTCGATGCTGGAAGCCATGCCCGCCGGTTCGTTCATGGGCTGCGACAGGAATGCCTCGAGGTCAGGCTGGATGTCGATCACCCGATCCAGCCGCGCGTCCTGCCCACGGCGATAGGCACCCACGGCAATCAGGTCGCGATTCTCGCGGTAGGTGGCCGCCAACTCCTTGAATCGCCTCGTCAAGGATAGATGATCCGGATCAACCAGCTTGGGCATCAGCCGCGAAATCGAGGCCTCAACGTCGATCGCCGGGAAGCGCCCCCGCTCGGCGATCTCGCGCGATAGCACGATGTGCCCGTCGAGAATCGCCCGGGCCGCATCGGCCACCGGATCGTTGAGATCATCCCCCTCGACCAGCACGGTGTAGAAGGCCGTCAGACTACCCTGACGGCTTTCGCTGTTCCCGGCCCGCTCGACCAGCCTGGGCAGGTGCGCGAACACCGATGGTGGATACCCCTTGGTCGCCGGCGGCTCACCGATCGCCAGGCCGATCTCGCGCTGAGCCTGGGCGTAACGGGTCAGCGAGTCCATCAGCAGCAACACGTCGTAGCCCCGGTCGCGAAAGTGCTCCGCGATCGAACTGGCCAGGTTCGCCCCGTGCAGACGCATCAGCGCGGAGCTGTCGGCCGGCGCTGCAACCACGACCGCACGCGCTCGAGCCTCGTCATCCAGGATCTCGCTGACGAACTCGGCCACCTCGCGGCCCCGTTCGCCGACCAGTCCGACCACGATGATCTGAGCGCGGGTGAAGCGGGTCATCATCCCGAGCAGCACGCTTTTACCCACTCCCGAGCCGGCAAAAATACCCATACGTTGGCCGCGCCCGACCGTCATCAACGCATTGATCGCCCGTACGCCGACGTCCAGCGGTTCGTTGATCTCGCGGCGCTTGAGGGGGTTGATCGGTCGACCGTGCAGATTGACCGAGGCATCCCCCGTCAGACGCTCGCCGTCATCGATCGGACGCCCCCGCGCATCGAGCACGCGGCCGAGCAATTGTTCGCCCATCGGCACGCGACTAGCCGTGCCGAGGTTCTTGACCCGACACCCCGGGCCGACGCCCTGGGTGGTCTCCAGTGGCATCAGGTAGGTCGCCTCCTCGGCAAACCCGACCACCTCGGCCTCGAAGGTCCGCCCCTGCGGATCGGTCACCTCGCACTGATCGCCAATCAACGCCGACAGCCCGCGGGCCTCCAGCGCCAGACCGACCACCCGCACGATGCGCCCCTCGGAGGCCGCCGCCGGGGCATCCACCCGTGCGGCGGTGCCCATCAGGCGCCGCGCCCAATTCAGCGAGACATCGGCGCTGGGATCACGTAGCCCGGGATCAGTCATTGCGGCGCTCCTCCGAAGCGTCATCGGGTTGGAACGCCTGCTCGGCATCGGTCACCTGGTCGGTGGACACGGTATCCGTCCGGGCTGAGGCCTCGGCCTCGACTTCGACGGATTGCTCTGCCGCGTCACTGGCCTCATCGACCGGATCCGTTCCAGACGGCTTGGGGGCATCCTCGGGGACCGCCTGATCCGGGCCGGGATAGACACGGCCGATCAGGTGATCGAGCGTGGCCGCCCAGCGATTGGCCAAGCTGGCATCCACCCGGGCATCACCCGATTCGACAATCACGCCACCGACGCTGACCGACGGGTCGGGCCGCAGGTCGAGCGTCTCGAAGCGCGGGTCCTGAATCAGTTCGCGCAGCGCCGCCTGGTCATCGGGAGCGCAACGCAGAGTCACCGCCCGCACAGATACCGGCAGAGCGGAGAGCGCCTCGCGGGCGATCGCCGGCAACCCACTGTTATCCGCCTGCACCTCGCGGGCCACCATTACACGAGCGATCTGGGTCGCCAGGGCCGTGAGCTGCTCGGTGACCTCGTCGTCGAGCAGGGCCAGCGGGCGTTCGAGATGCGACAACCAGCCACGCAGGCGGTTCTCGACGCTGTCGATTTCCTCACGGGCGGCGGCCATCCCCTCCTGGTAACCGGCATCACGACCCTTCTGCAGGCCCACCTCGTAACCGCGCTTCTCGGCCTCGACACGCACCTCGGCAAGCTCCTCGGCCGTGGCCGGGTCAAGCTCGTCGGGGGCCTCGTCAGCCGGCGCGGCGCTGAAATCGGGGAGTTCCCAAGCGCCTACCAGCTCCGACCAGTCCGACGCATTTAGGGGACGGGTGAGGGCAGGCGACTCGTCAGATGAACTCATCACCACCACCACCGCCCAGGGCGATCTTGCCTTCGTCGGAAAGCTGTCGGGCGACCTGCAGGACTTCCTTCTGCGCGGCCTCCACGTCGGCCAGGCGCGTCGGGCCAAGGGTTTCGAGGTCGTCGCGCATCATCTCGGCGGCACGCCGGGACATGTTGCCGAAGATCTTCTCCTTGAGCTCGGAATCCGCGCCCTTCATCGCCAGCAGGAGCTTGTCGGCCGGCACCTCGCGCAGCAGGACCTGAAGGCTACGATCCTCGACCTCGACTAGGTTGGCGAATACGAACATCAGGTCCTCGATCTGCGTACCCAGTTCCTCGTCGGTCTCCTTGACACGTCCCATCAACTCTTCTTCCACGTTGGATTCGAGGAAGTTCATGATGCCGGCGGCAATCTTCACTCCGCCGACCTTGGAAGACTTGCCACCCTGGGTTCCGGATGCCTGACGCTCCATGATGTCATCGAGCTCCTCGAGGGCCTGGGGGGACACCCCTTCGAGGTGAGCAATCCGCAGGACAATATCGGTACGGGTGTTTTCCGGCAGCATCTGCAGGATCTCCGCGGACTGGTCGTTCTCTAGGTGCGAAAGCACAATCGCGATGATTTGAGGGTGTTCGTAGCGGATGATCTCGGCGATCGAACGCGCGTCCATCCACTTGAGAAACTCGAGGTTGCGGCGATTGCCTTGCGACGAGATGCGCTCGAGCAGGCCGGCGGCCTTATCCTCGCCCAACGCCCGGTTCAACACGTTGCGGATGTAGTCATTCGAGCCCAGAGCGAGACCGGTCTGGTTTTCCAGGTCGTTGGAAAATTCGTCGAGCGCCGCCTGAATCTGCGGGCGGGTGACGTTCTTCAGGACCGCCATGGCCTGACCGATCTTCTGCACCTCGCGCGGATCCAGCTGACCGAAGATGTGCGCCGCGGATTCCTCGCCCAGCGCCATCATCAGAATAGCCGCCTTTTCCGGCCCCTTGAGGCCGACGAGCGGGCTTTCCTGTGGGAAGTTCGTGTCAGGTGCCTGGGCCATGGGAAATCAGTTCTCCTCGTGGGTCCACTGCTTGATAACTGAAGCGACCGCCTTGGGATCGTGGTTGACGCTCTTGCGCAGCTGGCGCAGCTTGTCGGTGTAGCTGGCGTTGCCGATCAACTCGGGCACGTTGGAGAGGTCGTCCTCGTCGTATGCCTCTTCCTCGGCCTGCGCACGGCGCTCGTCCGGGTACTGCGTCGGCGTAGTGTACTGCGCCCCCTGCTGTCCGGACTGATCGGTGAGTTCGTCCGACATAGCCACGCGCTCCCGACGGCTCTCGGCTAGCATCTTGAGCAGCGGACGGGCCACCAGCAGGAAAACCAGCAGCATCGCCAGGCCAATGCCGGCGTTCTTCAGGGTGGACCAGAACCAGCCCTGCTCCCAGACCGGCGTAGTCACCGGCTCGATGTCCTGATCGACGAACGCGAAGGTGCTCAGGGTGACCTGATCGCCGCGGGCCTCGTCGATACCAACCGACTGGGCCACCAACGCGCGCATCTGCTCCAGTCGCTCGGTGCGGGCCTGGGCGGCGGCCTCAGCGCCCGTCTCGTCCTCGGCACCGGCATCGGCATCGGCATCGGCGCCATTACCAGTCGCGTTCTCGTCGAGCAGGACCGCGACGCTGAGCTTTTCGATCTGTCCGCTGGCGAACTGGGTGTGCTCGATGTTGCGATCAACGTTGTAGTTTCGAGTCTCGTTGCGATCGCTGTCGATCGGCGTCTGCACCAGCGTCTGGAATTCCTCGACTGTCAGGTCCTGTGGCGGAGCTAGTCCGCCCTCGCCACCGTCCGGGTTAACCTCGCCGCCGCCCGGAGGCTGGTTGGCAATCGCGCCCGGCATTCCGACAACCCCTTGTCCCCCACCCAGCGAGCGGACGGTCTCGTTGAATTGTTCACTGAGCAAGACGCCCTCATCAGGGCCATAGGTCTGGCTGGTGCCTTCGCGGCGGGAAAAATCGATATCCGCCGATACCTGAGCGCGGACGCGATCCGAGCCGACGATCGGTGCGAGCAGCGACTCGATCCGCCGCGCATAGGCCTGTTCAAGATTCTGACGGTACTGGAACTGGCGGCTGTTCAGGCCCATGCCCGCAGCATCGTCGCCCTGGTTGGTCAGCAAGTTGCCCCCCTGGTCGACGACGCTGACGTTCTCGGGGGAGAGGTCATTGATGCTCGAGGCGACCAGGTGGACGATGCCGTTGACTTGGCCCCGGCCAAGACTGCTGCCTCCCTTGATGTCGACCACCACCGAGGCGGTCGGTGTCTTGCGATCCCGCACGAACACCGACTTCTCGGGCTGGGCAATGTGCACGCGGGCGGCACGGATGGCGCCGATCGTCTGGATCGAACGGGCCAGCTCGGTCTCGATGGCGCGGCGGTAGCGCGCCTGTTCGATGAATTGACTGGTGCCGAGCGACTGGTCCTGATTGAGCATCTCCATCCCGGTACCATCGCCACCCGGCAGCCCCTGCTGCGCCATCAGCATACGAATCTCAGGCAGTCGATCGGCGCCCACCATGACCGTGCCATCGTTGGCCAACTCGTAGGACTCGCCGGCAGCCTTGAGTGCATCGACCACCTCGGCGGAGGATTGCGCATCCAGCGACTGGTACAAGGGCACCATCGACTTGCCACTGCCCCAGAGAAAGAAACCAACCATGAACGAGATCACCGCCGCCAGCGCGATCAGCAGCAACAACTGACGGAAACTTGACGACTGTGTGAACGCATCCATCTGCCGAATCCAGCGCGGGCTCTCGCCGCTGCCGGTCGGGGTGGTGGTTATAGCTGAACCTTGGGCCATGACGTTTTGTCCAAATCAGGAAAATACGGGTGACGAGATAAAGCGAGGCATTACAACGGCATGTTCATGACCTTCTCGTAGGCCTGAACCAATCGGTTACGCACTTGTAGAGTCGACTCGAAGGCCACGGAAGATCGTTGCGAGGCAACCATCACCTCGGTAAGCGTCACCTGATCGTCACCCGCCTGCAGCCGGTTCCTGAGATCACCGGTGGCCTGTTGTGTCTCATTGACCTTCCCGACCGCCTGGGTCAGGGCATCGGCGAAATTGGTACGCTCGGCCTCGTTGACGCCCGGCGCGGCCGGATTGATCGTTTCCGGCCCCGCCGGGCGCTGAGTGGCCGCGGTACGCAGCTGGTGCATCTGGGAAAGGATCTGATCGACTGACATGTCGTTGCCGCTCATGGACCCACCTCGTTGACTGTCGCGAATTGACTTGCGCGAGTCTTTAGCAGGACACGTGCCAATTTAGGCAGCGGGGCGTTCAACCGATCTGGTATTTACGCATTTTCTCGACAAGGGTGGTGCGACGGATTCCCAGCAGCCGTGCGGCCCGGGCGACCACCGCATCAGCCTGAGCGAGCGCCGCTTCAATCCAGGCCCTCTCGATCGCCTCGAGCTGCGACTTGAGCGCTATGCCATCGTCCGGCAATGTCAGGTCACAGTCCTCGACCTCCTCCGGAGTCAACGGCAGTCGCGGACCGAAGTTTTCGGTAAGCGACCAGATACTCCTGGGATCAGGGTCAAGTTGTTCAGAAGCCGAAGCCACCTGATCGGCTACCGGCTGAGACAGGTGCTCAGCCTCGGGAACCGCCGGATAAAGACGCTGCAGATGCGCGGGCAGATCGGCGACTCGCGCCGGGCGGTCAGCGGCGAGAATGCCGACCCGTTCGAGCACATTGGCCAACTCGCGCACGTTGCCTGGCCAGTCGTGCTGCCTGAGGACCGAAATCACGGCGTCGGTCAGCGTGGGCGCTGGACGGCCATCGCGGTGCAATCGCTCGACCAGCGCCGTGGCAATCTCCGGCAAGTCGTCGCGCAGCGCGCGAAGCGGCAGCGTCTGGATGGGGAAGACATTGAGGCGGTAATAAAGGTCCTGGCGGAACTTGCCCGCGTCGACCATCGAGAGCAGATCGCGGTGCGTCGCGGCGACGATGCGCACGTCGGCATCGAACGAGGTGCTGCCACCCACACGCTCGAACTTGCGCTCTTGGAGTACGCGCAAGATCTTGACCTGCATAGAAAACGGCATGTCGCCGATCTCGTCGAGAAAGATGGTGCCGCCCTGGGCCAGTTCGAAACGCCCCTTGCGCTGGGTAATCGCGCCGGTGAAGGCCCCCTTCTCGTGACCGAACAACTCCGATTCGAGCAACTCGCCGGGGATGGCCCCGCAGTTAACCGGCACGAAGGGCTTGTCGGCACGCTCGGAGAGCATGTGGATCATCCGGGCAACCACTTCCTTGCCCGTGCCGGTCTCGCCAAGGATCAGCACGGTGGCATCCGTCGGCGCCACCTGGGCGACCTCGCGGCGCACGCCCTCGAGCGCCGGGCTGCTGCCGATCAGGCCACGATTCTCTTGACGCAGTCGCTCACCGTGCCAGCGACTTTTCATCGGCGCGAGCACCGCCTGCAACGTGTCCAGCGACACCGGCCAAGGCAACTGGGCCGCCGGCGGCACCGACGGGACGCCACCAAGCTCCCCCATCACCACCCACGGTGGCTGGGTGGTTGAATCAGTCGCCTTGAGCTCGCCATCGGCGGCAAACGTCAATCGGCACACGGGCGTATCGGCCCCCAACGGACTGGGATCTGTGCGGACGTCGAAACCGAGCAACGTCAATTGCTCGTTCAGCAACGACGCCTCAGGCGCCTTGCTGTCGATCCAGCAAAGGGGTTGAGGCCGCGGCATGCTTGTCTCCTGAGTACTCGGCGGTCCGTCGCCGCCAATTCTTGTTGTTTTTTGTTTGTCTTTCCGAACAAACTGTCGCGCTTCTCCGCCCACGGCTCTCGAGCGAGCCGGCACCAACAATCGTAAAGCGTGAAAGTTTCCGCGGAAATTAGCGTGCGCCCACCGACATGTCAAAACATTGTCACTCTCAATGAAATTCCGTAATCAACTCTGTCGCTTGTGAGCGACACCGGCTCGTCCTACCATCAACAGGAACCTCGGCGCACCCAGCCGGCAACCTCCCCCGACCGGAGCGTGCATGAAGATTCTCAAGGTCGAACAGCCCGGTCAGACGACTACTGCGGGGCCGGTCCTCCGCCTACAGACGGGGCAGCGCTTGGCGGCCATTTCGTTGTCGGACGCCCGCCCCGGAGAGCGCGCCATGCTGTCGGTGGCCGGCGGGCAGCTTCAGGTCACCACGCAACACCCGTTGAAGGCAGGCCAAGCCATCGACCTGGAGGTCACCCGGCTCGGCAAACAGGTTCACCTGCGGCCACTCGGCCCTCCCCCTGACCCGCGCCAGCTCGATCAGGTGCAGTTGACTCGTAACCTGCTCCAGGCACTCGCCCGCCTGCCAAGCGGCGGCGCGACCACTCCCAATTCTGGCCCGAACGCCGGGATGTCACTGACCAACGCCGGCACAGGCACCCCACCCGCGGCCCCGCCCGGCAGCGCGGCTCAGGCGTCGGGTGCCTCGTCAACGGTTAAGGCATCGAGCGGAGCGGTAGCTGGCGCCCCGCCGAATCAGGCGACGGCTAGTCAGCCCAGCGGCACCAACGCCAGATCGGTCCCGGCCTCGATCTTTCAGGCAACTCGATCGAGCGGCGCGGCCAGTTCCACGGAATCGCTGATGCGCGCCGCGTTCGTCCAGACGAGTCCGACCGGGAGCCAAGCGACCGCACCGGGGAACGCCCCACCCCCTGGGCAAGCCGTGACAACAATACCGACACAAGCCATCCCGCCAGGGCTCAATGGGTTGCTGCCACTGCTCTCGGCTATGCGCGAACCGCGGCTCATCCAGGGGCTGGTCGCCGGCTGGCTGGCGACGCCTACCAACCCCGCCAAACAACCCAACCCGCTGGGTGGGGTAGGCGGACCGATGCCGGCGCCCGCCGGTCAGGGGCAAGGATTCACGGAAGCCCCCCTGGGCACCCTGCTCCAACAAGCCGCCCGTAGCCTGCGCAGCCAGCCGGATCTGGCGCCACGCGACCCGGCCGCCCGGCAGGCCACGCTCGAATTCATGCAGCGACTCGGCGAACAGGTCGAGCGAAGCCAGCTGGCTACCGCCCTCTCCCAAGGCGCGGCCGGTGCGGCGGCCGGCACCCAGACGGGCCCCAATCAGCCCACCTGGCTGCTGGAGATCCCGCTGCAACTGGCCAACGAGGCACACACGCTGCGGTTGTCTATTCGGGAAGAAGACGACTCGGGCGAGGCACAAAGCGGCGGGGGACGCTGGCGCATCGACCTGGCGATGGAATGGCCACAACTTGGCCCGCTGCATGCCGCGCTGGTCATGCAAGGCAAGCAGATCGATGTCGACCTTTTTGCCGACCAAACCAAGACCATACCTGTGCTGGAAACCACGCGTCCGACTCTGGCGCGCGCCCTGTCCGACGCCGGCTTCAAGCCAGGGCGCCTGGGGGCATATCCCGGCCCGCCGCCGGCCAGCGCGCTGGCCCGGATGGAGCCCGATACCGCGACGGCCGCCGGTGATTCCGCCCCACGGGGCTTTCTGAGTGAGCAGGTATGAGCGAACCGGGCCGTAGTGACACAAACAAGCACCATCGCCCGTCATCCGGCCCGCGGCGGGCGATCGCGCTGTCCTACGACGGGACCGACGTGCCGCAGGTGGTGGCGACCGGTCAGGACGAGTTGGCCCGCCGGATCACCGAGGTAGCCCGGGAGTCCGGCGTGCCGGCCGTTGAAGACCCGATGCTCGCCCGTGCGCTGGCCGAGATCGACTTGGGCGAACGCATTCCCGAGGCACTATTCCGCGCCGTGGCCGAGGTGCTGAGCTATGCGCTCTACATTAACGACCGCCACGAGGAGGTGCTGCGCCGCGCCCGAAAACAGGGCGATAACGACGACGATTGATCTTCTTAACCATGGCCGAGATCACGGTGAATCGTCACCGGCGCGGCCAGTAGGCGCGACAAACTCCGTCCTTCAGGGCGGGGAGGATGTCAAAGGTAGAGTTACGCACGAAAAAGCCCGCCATGAGGGGCGGGCTTTTTCAAGGCTATGGTGGGGTGACTGATGGGATTCGAACCCACGACCACCGGAATCACAATCCGGGGCTCTACCAACTGAGCTACAGTCACCATCGAAAGGCAATTGCCGTTCGTGCAGGTGCGCTTATGGCGCGCCCGGCAGGACTCGAACCCGCAACCCTCGGCTTAGAAGGCCGATGCTCTATCCGGTTGAGCTACAGGCGCAAGTTTCGGCTAATTCACTGGTCGGAGTGGAGGGATTCGAACCCCCGACCACCTGGTCCCAAACCAGGTGCGCTACCAGACTGCGCTACACTCCGTTCGCCGTCATCGCGCTAACGCGCCTCGTCCGCCGGAGCGGTTTCGACCCGCGCCGATGACGAAGGTGCGCCATGATAGGCATCGACCGGTGCCAAGTCAATCGCCCTAGACAGCGTCGGCCGGCGGTCAATGCCGGCCCGCGCGAATCAGACCGCCCAGCCCGCGATCGTCCAGCGCCTGGTTGAGCAGGGTGCGGATCTCCGCCGGCCGCTCGCAACGCATGGCCTGCTCGAGCAGCGCCTGGGCATCGGCGTGCGAGAAGCTGCGGATCACCCATTTGATCCGCGGCAACGACCCGGCGCTCATCGACAGCGAGTGAATCCCCAGCCCCAGAAGCAGCACTGCCCCGAGCGGATCGCCGGAAAGCTCACCACAGACCGCGACCTCGCAGTCCTGGCGAGCACCCGCGGCACAGACATCGCGAATCGCGGCGAGCACCGCCGGGTGCAGGGCATCGTAACGCGAGGCGACACGCTCGTTGTTGCGGTCGATCGCCAGCAGATACTGGGTGAGATCGTTGGTGCCGATGGAGAGAAAGTCGCATCGGCTGGCCAGCGCATCGGCCTGATAAACCGCCGAAGGCACCTCGATCATCACGCCGATCTTCGGTCGCTGGATCGCGCCAATCTCCTCGGACACCTCGTCGAATGCCTGCGCGATGTACGCCAGCGACTGGTCGAGTTCCTCGACCGCCGAGATCATCGGCAGCAGGATGTGCAGGTTGTTCAGCCCAGCCGAAGCCTTGAGCATCGCCCGAATCTGGGTAAGGAATATTTCCGGGTGATCCAACACCAGGCGGATGCCGCGCCAACCAAGGAACGGGTTGTCCTCGCGGATGGGGAAATACGACAGAGGCTTATCGCCACCCACGTCGAGGGTGCGCAACACCACGGGCTTGCCGACAAACGTCTCCAGCGCTTCGCGGTAGATGTGCGCCTGCTCCTCCTCGCCGGGAAACTGCTTACGGATCTGGAACGGCACCTCAGTGCGATATAGGCCGATGCCCTCGGCACCGACGGTCAGCGAGGGCGCCATGTCCGAGAGCAGGCCGATATTGACATGCATGGCGACGCGCATGCCATCACAGGTCAACGCCGGCTCGTCGCGCAGGGCGGCGAGCTCTTCGGTCAGCTCGGCCTCCTCGCGGGCCAGACGCAGCATTTCCTCGCGCAGCGAGCCCCGAGGACGCACCACCACTAGGCCGCGATAGCCGTCGACCACCACTTCTTTGTTCCGCAGACGCGGGGTCGGCAGGTCGGAGACACCCATCGCCGCGGGCACGCCGAGCGCGCGCGCGAGAATCGCCAGGTGCGAGGACCCCGAGCCGGTCGACGAGACGATGCCCACCAGGCGTTCGGTGGGCACCTCGGCCAGATGCGAGGCGGAAAGATCGTTGCCGACTAGCACGATCTGGTCGGGCCAGTCGGTCGGCCCGGCACTCTCAGCATGCAACTTCTGCAGCACCCGATTGCCCAAATCGCGGATGTCCTGGGCACGCTCGCGCAGGTAGGCATCGCTCATCTGCTCGAACACGGCGGCGTGTTCGGCGATCGCATCGCGCAATGCTGCCCCCGCCCACTGCCCGGCGCGGATATGTTGCTCGATCGCTTCGACCAGCGAGCCACCCGACAGCATGCGGATGTAGGCGTCGAACAGCAGGTTCTCCTCCTCGCTTCCGGACGCCCGCGCGAAGTCGATCTTGAGCTGCTCGAATTCCTGGCGGACGGCCTCGATCGCGCTGTCGAGCACGCCCAGCTCGTGGTCGATATCCTCGACATCGCGATCCTCGACCATCTCTAGCGACTGCCCGTCGGCCACCACCACCGCAGTGCCGAACACCACACCGGGCGACCCCGGCAGCCCGCGCGCCGAGAAGGCCGAATCAAAGCCGCCGGGCTCATTGCCCGTGCGCATCAGCTCCCCGCTGGCTCGGGCGTGACGAATTGCAGAGGCCAGCTGGGTAGCCAGAGTGACAACGAAGGATTCCTGGTCGTCGGAGAACCGGCGCCGTTCGCGGGCCTGCACCACCAGAACACCCAGCACATCACCCCGATGAATGATCGGCACCCCCAAGAACCCGTGGTAGGGCTCTTCGCCGATATCGGTGACGAACTTGAAGGCCGGATGGAGCGAGGCATCCTCGAGGTTGATCACCTCGGCACGGCGTGCGACCAGACCGACCAACCCCTCGTCGAGGGCGAGCGAGACCTGCCCAACCATCGGCTTGTTCAACCCTTCGGTGGCCTGCAGCACGAGGCTGGGCTCGACCGCTTCGGCCTCGTCGCCACCCAACACGTAGACCGAGCAGACCGACACGTCGAGCGCCGACTGCACCCGTCGGGCGATCAGGTCGAGCGCAGCCCGCAGGTCGGAGGACTTGGACACCTCGGTAACGATCTGGCGCAGATCATCGAGCATCGCGATTCCCCGCCGTGGCCAGATTGGTCGATGAGTCCGGTCCGCCGCCACGGCGCTCGAGTTGCTCGGACAGGCAGTCGTCCGGGCATTCGTCCGGCACGCCCTCGATAAACGGCGCGAGTTGGTGCAGCGCTTGGAAATAGACGGTGCGCTTGAAGTAGATCACTTCGGGCAAAATCGACCAGAACGGGCGCCATTCCCAGCCGTCGAATTCCGGCTTGTGGGTAGCATTGAGGTCGAAGGCGCTCTCGTCGGTGCGCAGCCGCAGGAGAAACCACTTTTGCTTCTGACCGATGCAGACGGGATGTACGTGACGACGCACCATGTTGCGCGGCAGGCGGTAGCGCAGCCAACCGCGAGTCCAAGCCACCACCGAGACATGCTCGGGCGAAAGCCCCACCTCCTCGTGGAGCTCACGATACATGGCCTCCAGCGGCCGCTCCTCGACATCGATGCCTCCCTGGGGAAACTGCCAGGAACGATGGCCGACCCGTTTGCCCCAGAAGACCTCGCCTCGCTGGTTGCACACGATGATGCCGACATTGGGTCGAAAGCCGCTACGGTCAATCACGATTCCACTCTTGCAAAAGTCAAACGCCTGAAATGGCGGGACATCGCGCCCCGCAGGGGTAAACCACCATGTCGGCAACAGGCCGACGATAGTCACCCAAGTGTCATTGATTCTTTCACAAAACCCCGAGGCGATAAACCGACGCCGTCAGCCGGCAAGCGAACCCCGGCTGCAGGCGCCGTCCCTCCACGAATTTCGACCTCCCTGACCTTCGATGCAAAGGATTCAGGGTCGGGCAAATTGCCGGTCGACCAGTGGCTCCGTCGCGAATCGGACAAGCGCAGCGCCCTTACCGGCGGGCTGCTCGGCAAGGCCAACGGTCCGCCAGTTCGAACACGCATTTCTCCGAGCCACGATCCGGTCATGTTGGGTTATCATGCGCGCCCGCCGACCCGGCCCCGGCCGGGATGCAACGTGATCATGCCGGCAGGCGCACCGCGGCCCTGTCGACAGGAGGCCTTTCGTGAAACTCGCCATCTTCGACCTCGACAACACCTTGCTCGCCGGTGACTCCGATCACGCCTGGGGTGCCTTCATGACCGAACACAGCATTGTCGACGCCGATGATTACGCCCGGCACAACGACGAGTTCCTGCGCCATTATCAGCAGGGCACGCTCGATATCGACGCCTACCTGCGCTTCGCGCTCGCCCCGCTGGCCGAGCATCCAGCCGAGGATCTGGAGACGTGGCGGGCCGAGTTCATCGAAAAGGACATCCGACCGATGATCACCCCGGCCGCTCGCGAACTGGTCGAATCCCACCGACGCCGGGGCCACACCCTGATGCTGATCACGGCGACGAACGCGTTTGTCACCGGACCGATCGCCGAGTTGCTGGAGATTCCACACCTCCTCGCGACCGAGCCCGAGCGACGCAACGGTCGTTACACCGGCCGCTACACCGGCACGCCGACCTTCCAACACGGCAAGATCTTGGCCTTGGAGGAATGGCTTGAGGCGAAGCAGGCGCGCCCGGAGGAAACCTGGTTCTATTCCGACTCGCGCAACGACCTGCCGCTGCTCGAGCAGGTCGACCACCCGGTAGCGGTCGACCCTGACCCGGTGCTGCGGCGCGAGGCCGAGGCTCGTGGCTGGCAGGTGCTGGCACTCAACGCCGTCGAAGAAACGACGGAGTAGCAAAAATGCCCCCGCCGTCGCGCCGGGAGCTGAGGGACTGGAGCGGCCGACCGACGCGATCAGGCGGTCGGCAGAGTGACGCCTCGCTGCCCTTGGTACTTGCCGCCCCGATCCTTGTAGGAGGTCTCGCAGATCTCGTCAGATTCGAGGAACAGCATCTGCGCCACACCCTCGTTGGCGTAGATCTTCGCAGGAATAGGCGTGGTATTCGAGAACTCGAGCGTCACGTGCCCCTCCCACTCCGGCTCTAGCGGGGTGACGTTGACGATGATGCCGCAGCGAGCGTAGGTCGACTTGCCCAGGCAGATGGTGAGCACGTTGCGCGGAATGCGGAAGTACTCGACCGTGTGCGCGAGGGCGAACGAGTTCGGCGGGATGATGCAGACGTCGGAGTGCACGTCGACGAAGCTGCGCTCATCGAAGGCCTTCGGGTCAACAATCGTAGTGTTGATGTTGGTGAACACCTTGAAATGGGTCGAACAACGCACATCGTAGCCGTAGCTTGAGGTGCCATAGGACACCATGGGCTCATGGTTGCCCTCGCTGTCCCGGCTGCTGCGAACCTGTCCCGGCTCGAACGGCTCGATCATGCCGTGCTCGTCGGCCATTTGGCGGATCCAGCGATCGGACTTGATACTCATTCGGTCATCCCATTGAAAAGGCGGCGCTGATGGGCGATCCCGCGGCAAAGCGCGTATGCTTGCGACAAAACCTCGGGTTGTCAACCGGACGCCCCCGCCCCTCGGCGCAACTTTTGCAACTTGCAACGGTCTGCCTGAAGGAACCTTTCCGCACCACGCTTCACTCTGAACAAGGAATTTTCGAAAAATGCCAGGCACTTTCCTTGACGCCGCACGCTTCACACCCTCGGCCATGTACTCACGTCTCGCCACCCTCCTCATGGCATTGGTGGCAGCCGTGTTCCTAACTGGCTGCGCCAGTAACCCTCCGAGCGCGGGTTCGGCGGAAGGAGACGCAAGTCAGTCCAAATCCGAGGAAGGCTACGATCAGTACGAGACAACTCAGGAAGCTGTGGATTTCCTGGGTGGCTCGGCAGAGGGCATCGCCCGGATGGTCGACCGGGCCTTCGCTGATTACGGCCGGCCCAACGCGATCATCAAGGGCGAAGAAGGCGGGGGCGCGGTTGTCGTGGGCCTGCGCTACGGGATGGGTGAGTTCATGGCCAAGGCCGGCGAGACGCAGACCATCTACTGGCAAGGACCATCGGTGGGCTGGGACTTCGGCGGTGATGCCGGTCGGGTATTCATGCTGGTCTACAACCTGCCCCGCCCCGATTTAATATTCCAGCGCTTCGCGGGCGTCAACGGCTCGGCGTTCGTCGTGGGCGGCGCAGGCATGCAGTACCTCCGCAGCCAATCGATCGTAGTCGCGCCAATCCGGGTTGGAGTCGGCCTGCGGCTGGGAGCTGGCGTGGGTTACACTCAGTTCACGCCGGACAAGTCCTACAACCCGTTCTGACGTGCAGCACTCAAGGCTTATTAGCACTTTAGACGCCGGCCTCTCCACAGAAGGCCGGCGTTTTTCGTACCAATTAGCACCCGATCTTGCATCGTTCCCCGGATTTTAATATAAGCTGCGCATTTGCCCCAATTGCCAATACTTATCCGACAGCCGACGCAAGGAGACCTCCATGAAGAAGCAAACACGCATCATCCCCTCACTACTCGCCGCCACCGCGCTGAGCGTCGCCGCCATGCCGGCCCATGCCGACACCTCGACGGACGAGGCCATCCAGGCGCAGTTGCAGGATTACAAGGCGACCATGCAGGCCTTCGGCAAGACGCTCAAGGGTGAGCTGCAAGCAGCCATGAAACAAGGTGGCCCGATGGCAGCGGTCGAGGTATGCAACCAGCGCGCCCCGGAAATCGCCGCCGACATGAGCGAGGAGAGCGGCTATACCTTGCGCCGTACCAGCCTCAAGCCGCGCGCGACCGAGCCCACCGACTGGGAGCGTGTCGTCCTTGAAGAATTCGAGGCGCGTCAGGCCGCAGGTACGCCGGTCGGTGAAATTGCCTGGCATGAGGTGAAGGAAGTCGGCGGGGAGAAGCAACTGCGCTTTATGAAGGCGATCGCCACCGAGGGCGTCTGCCTGAGCTGCCACGGCCAGGATGTCGACCCGAAACTCAAGGCCGAGATTGATCGCCTCTACCCCGATGATCAGGCAACCGGGTTCGAGGAAGGCGATATCCGCGGCGCATTCTCCGTTACCGCCGCGCTCGAGGACTGAACCCTCTTCCTCCCCGGGCGATCAAACTCAGAGCCCCGACGTGGTGTTGCCACGTCGGGGCTTTTTCATGCCCGTAACAGATGACGATCGGGTCAGTCTTCAGGCAGGTCGACGTCGTCGCCCGCGGGCACCTTGCCCCCCGGCCCATCGGGCTTCTTAACGCGACGGGACCGGCGGTCGGATTCCGTCTCATACTCCTCTTCCACCGACTCGTCTTTCAGCATGTGCACGTTGGCCGGTGGGGCGGTGCCGTCCTTCTCGACACCAAAGTACAGCGTGGTGTGCGGGAACGGGATCTCGATACCCGCCTTGTCGAAGTACATCTTCACAAGGCGGTTGTATGCCCGACCGACGGACCACTGGTCCCCTGGCGTGGTCTTGATCATCGCGCGGATATTGACCGAACTGTCGGCAAGCGCTGTCACACCCGGGATCTCAATCGGTTCGAGGATGAGGGGCTTGTAGTCCGGATCGGCCGCCAACTCGTCGAACGCCGCCTTGAGCTGGGCAATCGCGTCGTCAATGTTCTCACGGTAGGCGATGCCGTATTCGCCCTTGTGGAAGGCGAACTCGCGCATGTAGTTCGAAACGATATCCACCGAAGAGAACGGTATGACGTGCACCGTGCCGGACAAGTCGCGGATTGACACCGATCGAATGGACAATCGCTCGGCAGTCCCCGTCACGCCGGCCACCGTGATCACGTCACCGGTATTGATGGCGTTCTCGATCTGGATGAATACCCCGGTAATGACGTCCTGGACCATCTTCTGCGCACCGAAACCGATCGCTAGGCCAAGCACACCGGCCCCCGCAAGCAAGGGGCCTATATTCACACCCAGCTCCGAGAGGATGATCATCGCGGTAATGATGACCAAAGCAATGGCAATGGCGTTGCGGAACAGGGATAGAAGCGTCTGCAGTCGTGCCGAGGGCATGCCCACGTCACTGTTGAGCTTCGCCTCGATAAGGCCGGTGGCGACCAACCAGACAAGCAACGCGATGATCAAAACAATCGAGATGTCGATCACCGCGGCGAGCAACCACCGACCACTGTCACTGGCAAGCCAGGCGAACATGTCGACCAAGTGCCAGACCGACAGCACCCCGAACAATGCGACGATCCCAATCACGATCCGCACGATTCGCAGGATCAGTGGCACATAGGTATTCAGGCGCAACTGCAGGGTAGGCATACGTTGGAGCAGGCTCTCGGGCACCGGAACGCCACGCCCGATCCATTGGGTCAGCATCGCGGCGACGAAAATACCCACGCCAACGATAACCACGGTATTGAATGTCGCCATGGCGACAAACGGCAACGACTCGCCCGGCCGCGTGATGGCCACGAGGAACACGCCAGTCGCGTAGATCATCGCGAGCCAGTGCCAGCTGGCACCGAGCAGATGGAAGGCCCAAGAGGCGACCGGCTGGCGACTGCGCTCCGCTCGCGCGACCAGCGCGCCACGCACCATGCCGCGGGCCTTCCAAAGCCGACTCCAGGTATAGGCCAAGGCCACCAGAGCGACCCCCCAGCCGACGGCATTGGCCAGGTCGTTTCGCTCGGCCCTCTCGATAGCCGGCACCAGCATGATCGCGCCGTAGCCGGTAAACCAGATCACGCTCGAAAGCCAGCCTGACCAAAATCGCGAATCGTCCATGGACAGCCGGAACAGGCGCAGCCCCGGGGAAGCCGGCGCGAAGGCCGTGCGTACGAGCAATCGGGCGACCTCAACCACGATAAAGGCCTGCAACGCGAGCCCGAGCACGGCACCCGTCGTTTCATCTCCGTCGGCTAACCACCAGGCGCTGGCCTGGGCCGCGACATAGGCGACGGCCAGCACCACCACCCCCAGTGCCAGACTGGCAAGCACCGCCACACCGGTCCGAAACAGTCGATTGCGCGTGCCTGCCGATTGCGCATAGGCATCAAGGCGGCGCCATGGGCCATCAAGCAGGTGCCGGCCAACCACCAGCACCAGGTAGGCGATGGCAAGCGCCGCGGCCGTCCGCCAAGCGATCTGCCCAACCGACGCCCAATTCACGTGCAGTCCGCCCTTCGCCAGGCGCGACACGGATCCAGTCATCTCGGCCACGGTACCCGAGACCACGCCCGCCAGCCCCGAGGCCATGCCCTCGGCTGCCCCCGAGGAATCGGCGACCTGCCCAGACGATTCGCCCGATGGCTCACCCTCACCGGCAGACAGTCGCTCCAGTTCAGCGATCAGCTCATCACGCTTGACCGGGTCCTTGAGCAATTCGAGCAACCCGGTGTAGCGGCCATCGCCCCCGGCCTGCGAACTTGTCTCGGCATCGGCCGACGCCGCCGACTCACCCTCAATGCCCGCCTGCTGGGCGACGGCCGGTCCGGCGATCAGCAGCAACGCCAGCAGGATGCCCGGCCACCAACGCCAACGGTGCGAGATCGAGTTGGACAGGTCGGCAGGAACAGAGGACATCAAGTGCTTCTCCGGCATGGGTCGGTAACGGCAGCTAGCCTAGCAAAGGAAAACGTGGACGAACGGGCGGGAAGCGAATCCCGGTCCGATCAGGTACGGGCCCATCAGCTCGCGCCGCCCTCGTGGAACCATTCGTGGATGCGGGTGGCCAGCGTCGGCGAGACGCCGGGTACCTTGGCCAGTTCCGCGACGCTCGCCCCCTTGAGTCCACGGATACCGCCGAAGTGCTTCAGGAGCGCCTGGCGCCGCTTGTCACCGACGCCGGGGATGCGCTCGAGGTCCGACTGCGTACGCGCTTTCTGCCGGCGGGCACGGTGGCCCGTGATCGCAAAGCGATGGGCCTCGTCGCGTACTTGCTGGATCAGGTGCAAGGCCAGGTCGTGCGGATTCAGATGGTCCTCGACGTACAGCCCGGGCGAGCCCGCCAGTGGCTGGATCAGACTTTCCTCGCCGGGTCGGCGCTCCGGCCCCTTAGCCACGCCAACGACCCGTACACGATCGGCCAAATCGCGCTCGGCGAGCACGTCGATGGCTTGGGCGAGCTGCCCCTTGCCGCCATCAATCAGCAACACGTCCGGCAGCACGCCGGACTCACGCACTGCGCGATCGAAACGCCGCGTCAGGGCCTGATGCATAGCGGCGTAGTCATCTCCGGGGACGATTCCCTCGATGTGATAGCGACGGTACTGGTCCTTGCGCGGTCCCTCTGGACCGAATACCACGCAGGATGCCACCGTCAACTCGCCCTGGGTGTGGGAGATATCGAAGCACTCGATCCGCTCGATTTGCTCCGTGGCGAGCCACTCACCCAGTGCCTCGAAGCGGCGCGTCAGGCCGCGGCGACTGACAAGCCGCTCGTTCAGGGCGATGCGGGCGTTCTCGCGGGTGTCCTCCAGCCAGGCCTTTGCCTTGCCGCGTCTCGGCACCAGTAACTCGACGCGATGGCCGGCCTGCTCGGCAAACACCCCGGCAAGCCATTCGGCTTCCTCCGGCAGGTGGTCGCAGAGGATTCGTTTTGGCAAGTCCCGGTCGCTGTAATAGAGCCCCAGAAAGCCGCTGATCACTTCGCCCGGATAGGCGTCGGTCGGCACATCCGGGAAAAAATGACGGGTGCCCAGATGTCGGCCATCACGGATAGTGGCCACGCCCAGGGCGGTGGCGCCCTGCTCGCTTATCTGCGCGATCACGTCCGCATCCCCCGACATGCCGGTGATGCCCTGTTGCTGGCTGACCGCGCGCAGCATGCCGATCTGGTCGCGCAGGGCAGCGGCGGCCTCGAAATCCAGCGCCTCAGCAGCACGTTCCATACGGCCCACCAGATCATCGGTCAGCTTCTGGCTGCGCCCCGACAGGAATGCCATCGTGTCCTCAACATCCTGCCGGTATTCCGCCTGGTCGACATAATCCACGCAAGGGGCCTTGCAGCGCTCGATCTGGTACTGCAGGCAGGGACGCGACCGGTTCTTGAACACGCTGTCCTCACACTGGCGAACCTTGAACACTTTCTCCAGCAAGTTTAGCGTCTCACGCACCGCACCGGCCGAGGGATAGGGCCCGAAGTAACGCCCCGGGCGCTTGCGCGAGCCCCGATGGTAGGCCAGCCTTGGGAAGCGCTCGTTGGTGGAGACGTAGATCCAGGGGTAACTCTTGTCGTCGCGCAGCAGGACATTATAGCGCGGTCGGTGCGCCTTGATCAGGTTGCTCTCCAGCAGCAGCGCCTCGGCCTCGGTCTGGGTGGTGGTGATTTCCACCTCGTGCACCTGCTCGACCAGCCGGCGGGTCTTGATCGCCGCCGGGGTGCCGCGGAAATAACTGGAGAGGCGATTCTTGAGATTGCGCGCCTTGCCGACGTAGATAATCTCGCCGTCGGCATTGAGAAAGCGGTAGACGCCGGGGCGCTCGGTCACGGAGGCCAGAAAGGCCTTAGCGTCAAACCGGTCGGTCATGGGGCGGGGAAAGATCAGGCCGAGAGGACGGTGCGACCGGCCTTGACCGCCAGTCGCAGCAGGTCGATGTCTGTGCTAACCCCAAGCTTCTCGTGGATGCGGGCGCGATAGGTGCTGATCGTCTTGGGACTGACACAGAGCGCCTCGGCGATAAGGGAATTGTTCTTGCCGTCGAGGATCATCCGCAGCACCTGCTGCTCGCGCCCGGACAGCACCTCGAAAGGATCTTCCTCAGGGCGGCCATTCTGCAGGGCGATCTCTTGGGCGATGCGACTGGAGACAAAGCGCTTGCCGTCGGCGGCCTTGCGGATGGCACTGATCAACTCGTCGGGATCGGCATCCTTGGTCACGTAAGCGTGCACGCCGCAATCAAGCACCTGGCGCGCCAGCGTGACGTCGGCCTCGGCTGTCAAGGCCACCAGTCCGAGGCGCGGGTTGGTATGATGTGCCCGCTTGAGGCACTCGTAACCGCCCATGCCGGCCATGTGGATATCGCAGAGAACCGCGTCAATCGACTTCGAGCGCAACGTCTCGAGCGCCCGTTCTCCGCTGTCGGCTTCGGCGACCACCTCGATGTCACACACCCCGCCGATCAGGTGACTGATCGCGGCGCGCACCATCGTGTGATCATCAACAATCATGACCCGAATCATCGGCAACCCTTCGTCTTGGTGCGGACAAGCCCGCGTCGATTCCTCACCGTGCGTCCTGCCCTACCCGGCAATCCTCCTCCGCCCGGCCCGAGTATCTCATGATGCGCCACCCTGAGGCGGCATCGATCAGCCGGCAATTTACCACTGACTGTAGGGATTTTTAACCAGCGAGACGTTGTAGTACCTGGCGTCATGAGACACCTCCTCACCCAGCCACGCCGGGTGATAGAAGGGCTGATCGACGTGTTCCAACTCCACCTCGGCGACGATCAAACCGTCGTTATCGCCGTGGAACTCGTCGATTTCCCACAACAAGCCGTTGCGCGGGACAAAATGCCGGGTCTTGTCGATCACGGGCCCCGTGGTCAGGTGATCAAGCATTCGTTCCGCATCCACCATGGGAATCTCATACTCGAATTCATCACGCGAAATACCGAGCGTCCGACTCTTGATGTTCAACCAGGCTTGGCCACCAGCGATTCGCGCGCGCACCGAAACCGGACCCTGATCGTTGAGATAACCCTGCACCATGCGCTCGGAACGGTCGATCTCGGCGCGCCAGGCTTCGCTGGCCAGCAGGAACTTGCGTTCGATTTCCTTGGCCATTTCGCGTCTCCGAAAGGTCGAAAGCGGATCAGTAGCGCAGCAGCGCCGACCCCCAAGTAAACCCGCCACCAAATGCCTCGGTGAGGATGACATCGCCGCGCTTGATACGCCCGTCGCGCACGGCCGTATCCAGCGCCAGCGGCACCGAAGCGGCCGAGGTGTTGCCGTGCCGGTCGACAGTCACCACCACCCGGTCCATCGACATGCCCAACTTGCGCGCCGTGGCCTGGATGATGCGGATGTTCGCCTGGTGCGGCACCAGCCAGTCGATGTCATTAGGAGTCATGCCGGCGGCCTCGACGGTCTGGTCGACGATACGCCCGAGGGTGTTGACCGCCATACGGAAAACCTCGTTGCCACGCATCTCGATGAAGGCGGTACCGTCAGCGAGCCGGTCGGGGTCGGCACTCTCGGGGTCCGGCTTGGCCGTTGTCAGCAGCGATTCGTAACTGCCATCGGCGTGGATATCGGTGCGGATGATGCCCGGCTCGTCCGAGGCCTCAAGCACCACCGCGCCGGCGCCATCGGCGAACAGCACGCAGGTGTTGCGGTCCGACCAGTTGACGATGCGCGAAAGGGTCTCCGCCCCGACGACTAGGGCGCAGCGGGCCGCGCCGGTCTTGATGAACTTGTCGGCCACCGACAGCGCGTACACGAAACCGGTGCAGACTGCCTGAACGTCGAACGCCGGCGGGCCGTGGATGCCGAGTTTCTGCTGCAACAGACAGGCTGTCGAGGGGAAGGTGCGATCGGGCGTAGTGGTCGCCACGATGATCAAATCGACCTCCTCGGGCACGCGTCCGGCGGCCTCGAGAGCCCGTCGCGCCGCAGGCTCGGCCAGACCGGAAGTCAACTGGCCTTCGGCGGCGATATGACGCTGTTCGATCCCGGTGCGCTCGCGAATCCAAGCATCGGAGGTATCAACGATCTGCTCGAGGTCATGATTGGACATGACCCGCTCGGGGAGGTAGCTGCCAGTCCCGGTGATGCGCGAATGGATCATCCGTCAGAGCGCTCCTGAAGCAGTGTCTCCAGCCGTTGGTCGATACGGCGCGGCACATCCTTCTCGATCTCGCGTAAGGCGACGTCGAGCGCATTGCCGAAGGCCTCAACACTGGCGCCGCCATGGCTCTTGATGACGATACCCTGCAGGCCGAGCAGGCTGGCGCCATTGTAGCGACCGGGGTCGACGCGCTTTTTAAGACGCACGAGCACCGGCATGGCCATCAGGGCCGCCAAGCGAGAGAAGATGCCGCGCTTGAACTCCTGACGCAGAAAGTGGCTGATCATCTTGGCCACCCCCTCGCTGCTCTTGAGCGCGACGTTGCCGACAAAGCCATCGCAGACCACGACGTCGACGCCGCCCTTGTAAATGTCGTCGCCCTCGACGAAGCCGATGTAATTCACCGGCCCCGCCTGGAGCCGTTCGGCGGCGCTCTTGACGGTGTCGTTGCCCTTCATCGCTTCGGCACCGACATTGAGCAAACCCACGCGCGGCGCGGGGTTGTCGTCGAAGGCCTCGACCAGCACGGAGCCCATGACAGCGAACTGGAACAAGTGCTCGGCGTCGCAATCGACGTTGGCCCCAAGGTCGAGCACATGAGTCTGCCCGGTCTCGTTAGGCAGCGCGGTGCAGATGGCTGGGCGTTCGATACCCGGCAGGGTCTTGAGCACGAACTTCGCCGTGGCCATCAGCGCACCGGTATTGCCCGCGCTGACCGCGGCCTGCGCTCGACCGTCCTTGACCAGATCGATCGCCAGCCGCATCGACGACGTTTTCTTGGTGCGCAAGGCGACCGCTGGCGGCTCATCCATCGCCACCACCTGGTCGGCGTGGACTATTTCGATACGGTCACGGTCGGCGCCGGACTCGTCGGCCAGGTGTCGCTCGATCGTGGCCTGGTCACCGACCAGCAGCAACCCGGCCGACGGGTGGCGGGACAGAAAACGGGCAGCGGCACGGACCGTGACTTCCGGCCCGTGATCGCCGCCCATTACGTCAATTGCGATCTGGTAAGTCATCGATGCCCCCTGCCCGCAGTAAGCCCACGCGTGACGACGTTACCCGAGTCACCGATAAGGCGACGCGGGCAGATCATGCCACCCGGAAAGCGGGCGACACGCAGGCATTCGGCCAGGTAAATCAGGCGTTGTCGCCCGACTTGGTAACCACACGACGACCACGGTAGAAACCGTCCGGCGTGACGTGGTGACGACGATGGGTCTCGCCGCTGGTCGGATCGATGGACAACTGGGTGCTCTTCAGGCTGTCGTGGGCACGGCGGGAGTCGCGCTTGGCGCGGCTTACCTTGTTCTGCTGTACGGCCATGGTTTTCTACCTCCAAAATGATCAAGACGCGCCGGGGCGCGCCTGCTAACTTTCACGTTTTCCCTTTCCGTC
>JAWLFB010000025.1:0-27009 GCA_041685825.1 Guyparkeria sp.
ACCGATCCAGGCAGCTTTCTGCATCGACGTGCGCTCGGAAGTCTTCCGCCGTCACCTGGAGACGAGTTTCCCCGGGGCGCAAACCATCGGCTTTGCCGGATTCTTCGGCGTACCGCTGGCCTACCGCCGGCTGGGCGAGTCGCAGTGCCGCACGCACACGCCGGTGCTACTTAATCCCGGCGTGACCGTCGAGGATCACGTCGAGGGTAACGAGGATCTCGCCGCACGTCGCGAGCAACGGGTCGGCCACACCCTGTCCTGGAAGCAGTTCAAGCTATCGGCCGCCTCCTGCTTCACCTTCGTCGAATCGGCCGGGCTGACCTATATCCCGAAACTGATCGGCGACACGCTCGGCTGGCATACCCCGGCGCCACCACCGGACAAGGCCGGCCTGACCGACGATGAGCGCGCGCGGATCCACCCGTCGCTCGCCACGGAGGCTGACCTTGAAGCACGCGTTGGCATGGCCGAGGGCATCCTGCGCGGCCTGGGCCTGACCGAGGCGATCGCCCCAATCGTGATGCTGGCCGGTCACGGCAGCACCACGACTAACAACCCGCACCGGGCGGGACTCGACTGCGGCGCCTGCGCCGGGCAGACCGGCGAGGTCAGCGCCCGGGTGGCCGCCGACCTCCTCAATGATCCGACGATCCGGGAAGGTCTGGCCGAGCGCGGCATGGAGATCCCTGCGGACACGCGCTTTGTCGCAGCGCTGCACGACACCACCACCGACGAGGTCGCCCTGCTTGACCTCGTCGAGGGCTCGATCGATCAAGCGAAGCTCGACGAACTGCGCCAGGCGCTTGGGCAAGCCGGTGATCTCACCCGTCTGGAGCGGCTAGTCACGTTGCGTGAGAACCTGAGCGACAGCCCGAGCGATCGCGAGGCCGCCCTCAAGGCGGTCACTCACCGCGGTCGGGACTGGTCCGAGGTTCGCCCGGAGTGGGGCCTAGCCGGCAACGCCGCTTTCATCGCCGCCCCGCGCGCTCGCACCCGCCACCTCGATCTCGGCGGCCGCGCGTTCCTTCACGACTACGACTGGCGCCGTGACGAAGGCTTTGGTGTGCTCGAGCTGATCCTGACCGCCCCGCTGGTGGTCGCCAACTGGATCAACCTGCAGTACTACGGCTCGACCGTGGACAACGAGCGCCAGGGCTCGGGCAACAAAGTGCTGCATAACGTCGTCGGCGGTCTGGTCGGCGTACTGGAGGGTAACGGCGGCGATCTGCGGGTGGGCCTGTCAATGCAGTCGCTGCACGACGGAGAGAACTGGCGCCACGAGCCGCTACGCCTGTCTGCCTTCGTCGAAGCGCCCGCCGAGGCCATCGATACCATCATTGCCGGCAACGAGACGCTGCAGCACCTGATCGGCAACCGCTGGCTCACCCTGCTGCGATTGACCGATGAGGGCGACGTCGAACGCCGGCGCAGTCCGGGCGACTGGGTGCGCGAATCGGCATAAACGACCGCCCCGCAAACGACAAACGGCGCGGAATCTCCGCGCCGTTTTTTTTGCTCAAGCCTCTCGAGGCTCCACCGCTCAGTCCGCCACGCTGCCGCGTACCGGTGCCGAGGCAAACCGTCGCCAGACCAGTTGCCAGGTCAGCGGCTCGGAACGGTTCCATGGCAGCAGCGAGACCAGACGGGCCATGGTGCAGTAGCCAACCAGCACCTGCGCCCAGGTGCCAATCATCGGAATCCAAAACAGCCAGCGCATTGGCTCGGGCAACGCGATCAGAAGGAGCAGCAGGTAGAAAAACCGCACCTGGACGGGAAAGGCGGTCGTCGATGATTCGCGTACGGCGAAATGCAGCAGGTTGATCATGGTCAAACCAACGGCCAGATAAAGCCCGACCGGGTTGATCAATATCCCGCCAGTCAGCAGCACGGCAGTGACCCACCAGTACCACCAGCCCAGATCCCTCCATTCCAGCATCAGCATCTGCCTTCCTCCTTGATCTCATCGACTTTTGCGGACTGGGGAGGATATCAATAGCTGGCTATTTTTTCGCAGACAAATAAAACGCCCCGCTGTGGGGCGTTTCGAGGATCGGTCGCGGCCCTTGGGCCCGGTATCTCAGCCGAGACTCACCAGGATTTGTAGGGCAGGAACTTGCCGTTCATGGTGATCACGACGCGATCGCCAGCCGGGTTGGCCTCGCGGTCGATATCGAGCGAGAAATCGATCGCGCTCATGATGCCGTCGCCGAATTCCTCGTGGATCAATTCCTTCATGGTCGGGCCGTAGACGCCCACGATCTCATAAAGACGGTAGATCAACGGGTCGGTGGGCACGGCCTGCTCCCAGACCTTCATCGGGCAGGCCTCGATCGCGCCCTTGGCCTCGGACGGCAGTTCGAGAATCGCGATCAGCTTGTCGGCGAACTCGGGCTTGAGGCTGTTCATGCCCAGGCAGGCCGAGGTGACGAACGTCGGGGACAGGCCGACGCCACTGGCGATATCGGCCCACGACAAGCCGAGCGCGGTCTTCTTTTCCAGGATCAGGTCGGTCAGTGCTTGCTTGGTCATCATGATGGGCATCTCCGTTAGGGGATCTCGGTGGTTGGCTTCGTGACCGGCAATGGCCACTACCCATTCCACACTACAAGAAGCCTGCCAGTCATCTTTTCCATAATTTTTTCAATTGGTTGCCCGCTTCAGACATCGAGAGCCCCTCGATTAATCAGACATTGTCCGCCCCTCGCCAACGAAAGATTCGACATTGTCCGACAATGATTGCCCCGCCCCGGTGCGCCCCGATAAAAAATTCTCTCAAAAGGCGTCATTAGGCCATTTCCGGTTGTTGGCACAGCCCCTGCAAAACAAGAGGCGACGGCGGGATTCGTCCAGCGATATCCCGACCCACGTCCAAGCCAATCCAAAACCGGAGTGAATACTCATGAGCACAGCAACCGCCCAACCCGTCGCCCCGTCTTGCATGCGCCAGGCGATCAAGGAAATCGATGCCGACGGCCTCAACGCGCTGAGTGAAAAGGGCAAGGCCAACCCGGATGCGGTGGTCACGCTCAAGGCGAAGACCGTCTGCGAAGGCCGCTTTCGCAACCTGACCTACATTCGCGATCTGGATCCGGTGGTGGTCGACGAGCCGCCGCACCTGCTGGGCGACGACACGGCCCCGAACCCCTCCGAGGCCTCCCTGGCTGCGCTGGGCGCCTGCCTGGCCGTTGGCGTCCACGCCAACGCAACCGCTCGCGAGATCAAGATCAGCAAGCTCGAGCTGAACATGGAAGCGGACATCAACGTTACCGCTGTCTGGGGTACGGGTGACCTCGACGAGTCGAAACCGCTGGGCTTTACCGCCATCCGCGTCTTCTTCGACGTCGAAACGGTCGACCCGATCAGTGACGAAGACCTGCAGGACCTGCTGGACACCGCAGAGAAGTGGTCACCGGTGGCCAACACCATGACCCGCCCGGTTGATCTCTCCTGCCACCTCGCCTGATTGCCCTGACGTTATCCAATCGGCCCGGTACGCCGGGCCATTTAGCGGAGATGATTCCATGAACCTCGCGACCCACGCCCCCGTGGCGGCCCGGCCGGCCGTGGCCCCGCCCGACGTACCGAGATTTCTGAAAACCGACTCGACACCCGATTTGGACTCGGTCATTCGCCATGCCCTCAAGCCCAAGGTGATCGCGATCGACCACGGTGAGTACCCCGCCGACGTGTTGCACGAAATCGGTGCGGCCGGTGCCTATCGCCATCACCTTTCCTCACAGAATCCGTCGGGCATGGACATCGCCGCGGCCATCGACGACATGGACCGCATTTCCGCCGAGTGCATGTCCACCGGATTCATGACCTGGTGCCAGGACGCCGTGGCCTGGTACGTCGAGAATTCCGACAACCAGCACCTCAAGGACACCGTCCTACCGAAGCTTGCCAGCGGCGAATTGCTCGGCGGCACCGCCCTGTCCAACCCGATGAAGTATTTCGCCGGCATCGAGGACATCCTGCTGCACGCCGAGGAGACCAACGATGGCTTCATCGTCAATGGTCAACTGCCCTGGATCTCGAACCTTGGCGAGTCACACGTGTTCGGCTCGATCTTTCGTGTCGGGGGCGACAACCCGCGAGACGTAATGGCGCTGGTCCACACCGACACCCCCGGGTTCGAGTTCCGGCAACTGGCCGAGTTCTGCGGCATGGAAGGCACCGGCACCTACGCCCTGTTCTTCAAGGATGTCTTCATACCCCACAACGAAATCATCGCCGACCCGGTCGGCCCGTTCCTCAGTCGCATCAAGGCCGGCTTCGTCCTGTTGCAGGCGGGCATGGCCACCGGCGTAATCGAGGGCTGTATCCGCCTGTGCGAGGACGTCGAACCGCGGCTCGGCCACGTCAACTGCTACCTCGACGATCGGCCAGACGAACTGCGAGAGGCCCTCGAGGACACCCGAACCCTCGTGCGCGAACTGGCCACGGACGTGCACAACCCCGACCCGGCCTACTTCCGCCAGGTACTGGAACTGCGGTTGGCCGGCTCGGAGCTCGCCCTACGCGCGGCGAACAGCGCGATGCTGCACACCGGCGCGAACGGCTACCTTGTCGACGCCCCGGCCCAGCGCAAGCTGCGTGAAGCCTATTTCGTCGCGATCGTGACCCCGGCGATCAAGCATCTGCGCAAGGAAATCGAGGCATTGATCGATTAAACCCATGCCCGGCGCACCGATCCGACAACCGGCCGACGCGATCATGCCGGCGCCCCGCGCGGGACGCACGCCGATCCTGCTCCTGGCCGGCAGCCTGCTCGCCTGGCTGTGCATCGCCGCCATTGACGTGACCCGCCCCAAGGCAGAGCCGCGTCCGTCGGCACCCAATGAAGTGAACGAGACCAAGGTGACACGCCATGAACACGCCTGAAGAAGACATCCGCTGGATCTGCACCGTTTGCGGCTGGATCTACGACGAGGACGAGGGCGACCCGGATAGCGGGCTCGCGCCCGGCACACGCTTCGAGGACATCCCCGACGACTGGTACTGCCCGCTGTGCGGGGTCACCAAGGCCGACTTCATGCCCCTGCACGAGTACGCCGCCCAACGCGCCGCTCAAAATGATGCCCCGCGGCCTCGAGCGATCCGTGGCGGCGTGGGCGGGCCGGACTCGGTCGTCATTGTCGGGGCAGGCATCGCCGGCTGGACGGTAGCTGAACAATTGCGCGCCCGGGATCCTGACCGTCCGATCACCCTGATCAGCAACGACGAGGCGGCTTCCTACACCAAACCGGGCCTGTCGATGGCGATCAGCCAGGGACGCGTCCCCGAGGATCTCGTCGAACAAAGCGGGCCCGCCAAGGCGGCCGAACTGGGGATCACCCTGCAACCGAATACCTCCGTGCTTGCCCTGAACACGGACGGCAAGCGGCTGCTGACCACGCGCGGCCCAGTCCACTACGGGGATCTCGTACTCGCACTCGGTGCGCGTCAACGCTTTCGCGCGTTCGAGGGCGATGCCGCCAATCGCATTACCCGTCTCAACCATCTGGCCGCCTATCAGCGCCTGCGCGCTCGCCTTGATGGCGAGCCTCGCCATGTCACCATCATCGGCGCCGGCCTGATCGGCGTGGAACTGGCCGAGGACCTCACGACCGGCGGGCATCGCGTGACCCTGCTCGATCTCGGTGAACACCTGCTCGACCGGCTGGCCCCCGCGCCGTTGGGCGACGAGTTGAGGCAACATCTCTCGGCCAAGGGCGTGGATTTTCGCCCCGGCACCAGCCTCGCCCGCGTCGATCACGCCGACGGGCGCCTGAAGGTGACGCTGACCAACGGCGGCGAGCTTCGCAGCGACGAGGTGATCTCGGCGATGGGCCTGGTGCCCAACACGGATCTCGCCCAGCGCGCCGGGCTGGTCATCAACCGCGGCATTCTCGCCTCAACACAAACCATGCAGACCAGCGATCCGCACGTCTACGCCATCGGCGACTGCGCCGAGATCGGCGGCAACAGCTACTTCTTCATCGAGCCGATCCGGCGCATGGCCACGACCGCCGCCGCGGCCCTGAGCGGTGAATACCTACCCTTCGAGCACCGCCCGGCGGCCATTCGAGTCAAGACGCCCAGCCTGCCGATCATGCTCTGCCCGCCCGATCGCAAGGTCGTGGACCTGGG
The DNA here is from genome assembly GCA_041685825.1 of Guyparkeria sp. Classification (GTDB taxonomy): domain Bacteria; phylum Pseudomonadota; class Gammaproteobacteria; order Halothiobacillales; family Halothiobacillaceae; genus Guyparkeria. The sequence continues at coordinate 6,133 of JAWLFB010000025.1, forward strand.
CCGCTGGACGCCACACCCGGTCGATTCAGGTCAACGCAACGACTTTGTCAGCCGTGGCCAGTTAGCCGGTTACGCGCTGGCCGGAAAGGCAGTATCCGAACATGAATCCCTTTACCGGCGTGTCACCCGACCTGCCGGCTGAAAGCGGCTATCACCGCCGCCCTACCCACCGGGCCAAAAGCCCCAGGAGCAACACATGAGCAACCCCCTCATCGAACCGCAGGACTTGCAGGAGTTACTCGGCACCACCGCCGTTGTGCCGATCGACACGCGCAGCCCCGAGGCCTATGCCGCCGGGCATCTGCCGGGTGCGGTCAACATGCCCGAGATCTTTACCTTCCTCGCCACCTCCACACCAGAAGGCCTGGCAGAACTCGAACAGCAATTCAGCGACAAGTTTGGCGCCATCGGTCTAGATGGGAAAAAGACCGCGGTGCTCTACGAGGATGCCATGGACACGGGTTTCGGCCAGTCCTGTCGTGGCCTGTTCCTGCTGGAACACCTCGGCTACCCCAAGGACAAGATCCGCATCCTGCACGGGGGTTTTCAAGGTTGGGTGGCGGCCGGCCTGCCGGTCAGTACCAAGACGCCCGCCCCGGTCACCGCGCCCTTCCCGCTCGATAGCGACGCCAGCGACGTCATGCTGGACAAGGACGACGTGCTGGCCGCGCTGGACCGCGATGACGTGGTGCTGCTGGACGTGCGCGACGTGGACGAGTGGATCGCGGAGAGCTCTTCTCCTTACGGCAAGGACTTCTGTCCGCGCAAGGGACGCCTGCCCGATGCGGTGTGGATCGAGTGGTACCGCTTCATGAAGCCCGGCGATGTGGCACGCTTCAAGTCGCCTGCCGAGATTCGCGCCGAGTGCGACAGCGTCGGCATCTCGCCGGACTCGCAGGTGTTCCTGTACTGTTTCAAGGGCGCACGGGCCTCCAATACGCTGGTCGCGTTGCGGGCGGCGGGTATCGAGAACGTGCGGCTGTACTTCGGCTCTTGGAACGAGTGGTCACGCGACCCGAGCCTGCCGATCGAGGAAGGCCTGCCCTTCGTCGCTTGAGATGCAAATGGCGCGCCCCTTGTGGGGCCAGCGCATTTCAGTGGGGCCCGGCATGCCGGGCCTTTCTTCTGCGGGCCGAATGGACTCCCGCTCCAACCCACTCCCGGAGACGCCGCCGTGAGTTCGATTACGCTCTACGACTTCCCCCTATCCGGCAACTGCCACAAGGTGCGACTGCTGCTCTCGATGCTTGACCTGAAGCACGAGCGTGTCCCCATCGACGTCGTCGCCGGGCAGACTGGCTCCGCGGAATTCCAGCGCATCAACCCGCGCGGCCAGGTGCCATTCCTAGTCGATGGCGAGGTGGGGATCTGGGATTCCATGGCGATTCTGGTGTACCTGGCCCGACAGCACGGCACCAACCGGTGGCTCCCCAACGATCCGATCGCCGAGACGGGCGTCATGCAGTGGCTGGCCGTGGCCAGCAATGAACTCCTCTCTGGTCTGGCCCGTGCCCGAGCCGTCTGGCGGCTCGGCTCACCCTTCGACCGCGAGCAGTGCCAGCAGGAGGGACGTGCCGGGTTGGCATTGATGGAGCAACGCCTCGAACAAGCCGATTGGCTGGCCGCCAACCATCCCACCATCGCCGATCTCGCCTGTTACCCCTACGCGGCGCTGGCCGACGAGGCCGGCGTGTCACTGGCCCCCTACCCGGCCGTCATCGATTGGATTGCGCGGGTCGAGGCCCTGCCCGGCTACGTGCCGTTAGTCGAGCGTGAAAGCAATGCGGGTTGAGTCGAGCGGTCGACGCCATACCGTACCTGGCTCAAGCCACTTCGTTCAGCGTGCTTCAAGTCGCCTCTGAGCTCGTTCCTGCAGGGGGCCGGGGATCTCGGCGGCACGATTCAGGGCGTCGTTCGCCTCACCCATCCGCTCAAGCGAACGAAGCATCAGCCCCAGGTTGAGCCACGCGGCCGCGAACTCCGGGTCTACCTCTACCGCACGGCGGAAGGCCCGGGCCGCTTCGCGCGCCTTGCCGGTGGCGGCAAGCGCATTGCCCAGCCCGAACTGAACCAGGGCAAGTTTGGGCTCTCGACCGGCAAGCGCCTGCCACGCGGGCAACGACGTCTGGGCTCCCTGAACCGACTCGAACGCCGAAATGGCCTCGGCGGTCTCGCGATTCACGCCCGAGGCCGGCAGTTCGCCCGGCGGCAAGGCGACAAACGCCCAACGGTTCGAGCGCGCCCAAGTGGTGTCGAAGCGCCCTATGGAAACGGCCATGCGCGGTGTCTCGCCGCTATGAAGGACCAGGCCTTCGTCGTCAAGGTCGTAACCGATCACCAACGCGTAGTGCCACATCGGCCACCACGGCAGGGACAGGTTCTGCAGCACAACGACGGGGCGATCGGCAGCCACCTCTTGCAAGACGGCATCCACTCGTCCCGGAATGACGAACGGAATCAGCCCGTGACGGCGGACGGTGGCCAGCATTTCCGGCTGGACGCTGCCCTCGCGCCCAGGCAGGAATACTTGCGGGATCAGTTCGTCGACACTCGCCGTGCGGCCGCCATGTTCCAGCACCATGGCCAGCGTCGCCGGGCCACACTGGTAGTCGCGTTGCCCTTGGAAAGGCACCTCGTCGACCAGTTGCCGGGCCGGGATGGCCGAACGTGTGCCCTCCGACAAGGGCGGGGTCGTGGCGCAACCGCTCAGCAGCAAGCCGACCAGAAACAACAAAGCGCCCGGCCAGCGGGCGCTTCTCATCAATTGAAATCGCATACTAGCGACGGCCTGTGATCATCGCGTGAACGGGAATACGTTGGTCAGGCCCAGCAGGTCGGTCACCAGCAGCACGATAAACACCGTGAAAAGGGCACCGACAACCGCATTGGCACCGGCGGGCATCTGGTCAAGTCGAGCGTTCATCTCGCGGACTTCCTGGTCAGACAGAGCCGCGACGCGCTCCTCGACTTGGGCCGGATCCACACCTTGGGCAACCAGTTGGTCGCGCACCTCGTCCCGGGAGAGCAACTCCATGACTCGCGCACGATCCGCGCTGACCTGATCGGCGTTCAACGCTTCCTGAGTCGTGACCAGCCCATCGACCACGGCAGATGGTGCAGCCATCGCCGACACGCTACCCATGGTGAACGATGCGATAACGAACGGAGTGACAATACGTGCGACTTTCTTCATGGCATCCATCCCTTGTGTTGAGTCAAAGTCCTGGAAGAACCAGACACAAGATTAAGTCTAGTTCAGCCCGGCCAAAGTTCCCCGGGTTGGAATTCGAATCTAGGCACAAGGTGGGTTGTCATGAGCGCAACCCCAGTTTATCCAGCCGATACCGAAACTGCCGAGTGGTCATGCCCAGTCGCCTTGCGGCCTGCGTCTTGTTGCCGCCGGTTTGCTGCAATGCCTGGAGCAGCGACTCGACCTCATCCTCGCGCACCCACCGATAACTCCGCTCGGCGGGCGCATCCGGCGGGGATGATGCAAGACCTCCCGATCGCGGGCTGTCCGTCTCGGGAGTTGCCCAACGCGGTGGCGGTTCGTCAGCAGTTGGGGTGCCACCGGCCTCGAGGTGATCGGTGACGTGAGATTCGTGGGTCAGGATCAGTTCGACATCGGCCACGGTGATCCAGCCGTTCTGCGCCACCAGCACCGCCCGCTTGATCACGTTCTCCAATTGACGGATGTTGCCCGGCCAGTTGTACGCCGCCAACCGATCGAGCACGCCCACCTCGAACGTGGCGTTGCGGTCGAACTCCTGGCTGGCAACCTGCAGGAAGTGCCGCGCGAGCAGTTTCACGTCGCCGTCGCGCTCGCGCAGGGCCGGCAGGTGGATGGGAAAGACGTTCAGACGATAGAACAGGTCGATGCGAAACCGCCCTTGGTTGACCGCCTCCTGCAGGTTCTTGTGCGTGGCGGCAATGATGCGGACGTCCACCGGCACATCCTTGGTGCCACCCACGCGACGGATGGTCTGCTTTTCCAACACGTGCAACAATTTGGACTGCAAATCGAAGGCCAGGTCGCCGATCTCGTCGAGGAACAGCGTGCCGCCGGAGGCCAATTCGACGCTGCCCTTCTTCGACGACACCGCCCCGGTGAACGCGCCCTTTTCATGACCGAACAACTCGGATTCCAGCAAGGCATCGGGAATGGCCGCGCAGTTGATGGCGATGAACGGTCCGTCGCATCGCGGGCTGGTCAGGTGAACCATGCGAGCAAATCGCTCCTTGCCGGTACCAGATTCGCCGTTGAGCAACACGGTGGCCTGTGTCGGTGAGACGTGCAGAGTCTGACGAAAGGCCTGCCGCAGTGCCTGGCTCTCGCCGAGGATGCCGTGACGTGCCTCCTGGTTGCTCGAGAGGGCCTCGCGCAGGGATTCATTCTCCTCCGCCAGCGCCGCGGTCTGCTCGCGAATCAAGTCGTCGACCTTGAGCACCCGGGCGACCAGGGCGGCCATGATGCGCAGAAGCGTGATGTCCCGGTGCAGCGGACGGTGACGCTCTCGGATGCGGTGAGCGCCGAGAACGCCCATGGGCTGGTCCTCGTTGAGTATCGGCACGGCCAAAAAGGCCACGGTCTCGTGCGGTAGGGTGTCGCGATCGACTGCGCGGGTAAGGTAGACAGGCTCCTCGTCGATGTCCTGGACCACCGCGACCTGACCGGTGCGCATCACCCGCCCGGTGACGCCCTCGCCTACCCGGTAACGTCCGCGTTTGCGCTCGTCGGACGACAGCCCATAGGCGTAACGAATCTCCATGAATTCGCCGCTGCCATCAGGCAGCACGACCCGACCGCGATTGAGTCCGGTGATCTGCGAGAGCAGCCGCAGCATCCGGCCGATCACGGTGTCAGGGTCATTCAAGTGCGAAAGCCATTGCGTGGCCTCGTGCACGACCAGCAGTTCGGCATCGGCACTGTCGGCGCGTGCCGATGATTGGATGGCTTGTGCGTCGCTCATGGGCGTTCTCCGGACAAAGGGGTGACATTCCGGGATTTGCAAGAAGCAGGCCCGTGACTTTGTCCGCCATTGGCAGCCATTGCCCGGCAGTCATGCCCCCGCAGGCGCACCAAGAACGGGAACATCACCGCGCAATCGCTCTGCCATGGTGCGAACATGCGTCATTTTCCGCCAATTCGCGCTGATCTGACGCAAACGAGCGGTGTGGCACAGCATCTGCAATCTCGAGGTCGTCACTCACCGACCCGAGAGCGAAACCATGTCCACATTCGATAACCCGTTCGATCCCAACAAGCCACTGCATCGCGGCTGCACCTGCGGCAAGCACGCTAGCCAGGCGGATCACAATGCGGCCATCGCCGCCAGCCCGAACCCGACGGATGAAGAGGCGGCCCTCAATCGCGCCGTCGAATCGTCCGTGATGCGTTCTCTGTTCCCGGAAGATCGGACCCGTCGTAATTTCCTCAAGGCCGTGGGCGTGAGCACCGCGATGGCCGCGGTTTCCACCTTTTTCCCGATGGCCGCTGCCAAGGCCGTGGCCGCCGACCCGGTCGGACCGCTGGAGAAGAAGAAACTCAAGGTCGGCTTTATCCCGATCACCTGCGCCACGCCGATCATCATGGCCCACCCGATGGGCTTCTACGAGCGTGAGGGTCTGGACGTCGAGGTAGTCAAGACCGCCGGCTGGGCGCTGATCCGCGACAACGTCCACAGTGGCCAGCTCGACGCATCGCACATGCTCTCGCCGATGCCGATTTCCTCCACGCTCGGGATCGGGGCACGGGAGCAGGACACCTACGTCGCCACCATTCAGAACATCAATGGTCAGGCGATCACGATGCACAACAAGCACAAGGAAAATCGCGATCCGAGCAACTGGAAGGGCATGACCTTCGGCATTCCCTACGACCACTCGATGCACAATTTGCTGCTGCGCTACTATCTCGCCGAGCACGGCATCGACCCGGACCAAGACGTCAAACTCAAGGTCATCGCCCCGCCGGAGATGGTCGCCAACCTCAAGGCCGGCAACATCGACGGCTTCCTCGGCCCCGAGCCGTTCAATCAGCGCGCAGTCTACGAGGGTGCGGGCTTCATCCATGTGCTATCCAAAGACCTCTGGGACGGCCACCCATGCTGCGCCTTTGGGGCGACCAAGACCTTCGTCGAGGAAAACCCGAACACTTTCTCCGCACTCTTCCGCGCGATCGCCAGCGCCACGGTCTACGCACACGAGAAGGAAAACCGTCCGGAGATCATTGAGGCGATCGCCCCAGAGAACTACCTCAACCAGCCGAAGATCGTGCTCGACCAGGTGATGACCGGACGCTACGCCGATGGGCTGGGCAGTATCATCGAGGAACCCGAGCGCGCCGACTTCGACCCGTTCCCCTGGGAATCGATGGGTGTTTGGATCCTCACGCAGATGAAGCGCTGGGGCTACATCGAAGAGGAGATCGACTACGCCGATATCGCCGAGGAGATCTTCCTGGCCACCGACGCGCGCAAGCGCCTCGAAGAGATGGGCCTGCCCGCACCGGAGATCAACAGCAAGAAGCACACGATCATGGGCAAGGAATTCGACCCGGCACGTCCGCAGGAATACCTCGAATCATTCGAGATCGGGAGGGCCTAAGCCATGAGCCAGTCACTAAGCTTACGAGCCGGCCTCGTTTCCGTACTCATCCTGCTCGCCTTCATCGGGGCGTGGTGGGGAGCGACCCTGCCCACCCAAGTCGATCTGGGCGACATGGATCCCGAGTACGCCAAGATGATGGGCCTCGATACCGTCCAGGAATCCGACCTGCCCACTCCGGGGGACATCGCCGCGGCGATTGGCTCTCACCTGTCCGATCCCTTCGAGGTCGACGGGTCGAGCAGCGGCATCGGCATCCAACTGGCCCACTCGCTCTGGCGCGTGTTGGCCGGGTTCGTACTCGCGGCACTGGTTGCCGTGCCGCTAGGGTTCCTGATCGGCATGTCGCCGCTGATGCACAAGGCGCTGGACCCCTACATACAGATCCTCAAGCCGATCTCGCCACTGGCCTGGATGCCGCTGGCCCTCTACATCATCCAGGACGCCTCTATCTCGTCGATCTTCGTGATCTTCATCTGCTCGATCTGGCCAATGATGGTGAACACGGCCTACGGGGTCGCCTCGGTGCGTGACGACTGGCTCGCCGTAGCCAAGACCCTCGAGGTCGGCCCGATAAAGAAGGCGTTCAAGGTGATCCTTCCGGCAGCCCTGCCCACGATTCTCACTGGCATGCGCATCTCGATGGGCATCGCCTGGCTGGTCATCGTCGCCGCGGAAATGCTCGTCGGCGGCACCGGAATCGGCTACTTCATCTGGAACGAGTGGAACAATCTCGATCTCGCCAACGTGATCTTCGCCATCCTCCTGATCGGCGTGGTCGGCATGATCCTCGACATGATCTTCGGCTTGCTTGGCAAGGCCGTCAGTTATAAGGAGGTCTGAACATGACAACCCATTCATTCATCCAGGTCGACGGGCTGGAGAAGACCTTCCCCGGACCGATTGGCCAGGAACCGGTCACCGTGTTCCAGAACCTCGACTTTACGATCGAGAAAGGCGAATTCGTCTGTCTCATCGGCCACTCGGGCTGCGGCAAGTCGACCATCCTCAACATCCTCGCCGGGCTGGATGCCGCTAGCGACGGCTACGTGTTCATGGAGAACAAGGAAGTCACCGGCCCCGGCCTCGACCGCGGCGTGGTATTCCAGGGCCACGCCCTGATGCCGTGGCTGACGGTGCGCGAGAACGTCGCCTTCGCGGTGAAGTCCCGTTTCGGGCGACACTCGAAAGACGAAGTGAACGCCCAGGTAGAGAAATACGTCGACATGGTTGGCCTGACGCCGGCGATCGACAAGAAGCCCCACCAACTCTCCGGCGGCATGCGCCAGCGCGTCGGCATCGCCCGGGCCTTCGCCATCGAGCCAAAGATGCTGCTGATGGACGAGCCGTTTGGTGCGCTGGATGCGCTGACTCGCGGCGTCATCCAGGACGAATTGCTGTCGATCTGCCAAGCCACCGAGCAAACGGTCTTCATGATCACCCACGACGTGGATGAGGCGATCCTGCTGGCCGACAAGATCCTGTTGATGACCAACGGGCCGTTCGCCGAGGTCGCCGAGTGCGCCTACAACCCGCTCACAAAGCCGCGCTCACGCCAGGAAATGCACCACGACGGGCACTATTACCCGTTCCGCAACCACCTGATGGACTTCCTGGTCAACGGACCGAGCACGCCCTACGCGGACAAGTCATCTGACGGCACGCCGCCGGCGATCGAGGAGGCCCCGCGCACCGGGCCCAAGCGGGTCGTCAACGCCTGAGACGTGACGCTCGACCCGCCAAGTCCACCATCCGGCCCCGGAAGCAAAACCCGGGGCCGGATTTTTTATGGTGGAACCAACGGAGTCGAATGGGCTTTCAGTCGCCGCGAACCGCGCTGGCAACATCCTCTACCACCTGCCGATCCGCCTCGTGATACACAATCAACCGCACGTCGGTCAGCGTGCCGGGCTCGAACCGATCGATCTACTCTAGAATCCGGCGTACCCCGGTGGGCAAGTCGAAGCCGGCCACTCCGCAACCCAACGGCGGGATGGCCAGCGACCGACAACCCAGTGTCTCGGCCTTCTCCAACGTGTTGCGAACCGCCGCACGGATACTATGCTTTGTGGATCGGCCATCACCGTAATGTGGCATGGCTCCCACATGGATCACCCGGTGGGCGGACAGATCTGAGTCTTGCATGACGGCCACACCGCCCAGCGGTAACGGACCCGAGGTCGTGGCGGCCTCGTTGACCGGCCCGTTGGCCGCCTCACGCAACGCACAGGCCACGCCACTGCCCATGGCCAACGTGGTGCCGGCGGCATTGACTAGGCAATCGGCCGACTGCGCCAGGATATTGCTCTGTATGATCGAGGCACCCATGCAGCACCGCCCGAAAATGCCTGACGAAACCCGGTCTCGGGTCTGAACCCGGTTTCGGGAGATTGAAACCACCGCCCGCGGCGCTGGTCACACTTGTTCAGGCCCCGCCGTATGGCGAGCCGTTCGTTCACCCCTTGGTAGCCAAAACGCATGCAGCCCCGACGATATCTCACCGCCCTGCTCCCCGTCGTGCTCTCCTCGTTTGCGCTGATTGCCTCCCCGATGGCATCCGGCGGAAAGATGAGTGACACGGTCCACGAAACCACGCTCGACAACGGCCTCACTGTCCTCGTGCTGCCAGACGAGCGTGCCCCGGTAGTCACGCACCAGATCTGGTACAAGGTGGGCTCGGTCGACGAGCCGGGCGGGATCACTGGGATTGCCCACATGTTCGAGCACATGATGTTCAAGGGCACGAAAACCCTCGGCCCGGGCGAGTTCTCGGACATCATCGCGCGCCTCGGTGGCGAGGAAAACGCCTTCACGGGCCGCGATTTCACCGGGTATTACCAGACACTCGCCGCCGATGAGCTGGGAACGGTGATGCGTTGGGAGGCCGATCGCATGGCCAACCTTGAGATCGATCCCGAGGAGTTCACCCGTGAGAAGGAAGTGGTCAAGGAAGAATGGCGCTCGCGCGTGCGCGACAATCCCAATGCCCGCCTGAACCAGATTCTCTACGCCACGGCGTTCACCAGCAGCGGCTATCACCATCCGATCATCGGCTGGAAGACCGACATCGATGCCTACACGGTCGAGGATCTTCAACGCTGGTACCGGGACCATTACGCCCCCAACAATGCAACCCTCATCGTGGTAGGCGACGTCGAGCCCGAGGCGGTAGTCGAACTGGTCGAGCGCCATTACGGCCAGGTCGAGCAACGCGACCTGGCCCCGGCCAAGCCCCGCGAAGAGATGGCGCAACATGGGCTCAAGCGGGCGAGCCTCAATATCCCTGCCAAGCTGCCGCGCCTGACGATGGGCTACAAGGTTCCCTCTCTGGTCACCGTCGAGGATTCGCGCACCGCCTACGCGCTCACGGTCACCTCCGGCATTCTCGCCGGTGATTCCGGGGCACGCCTAAACAACGAACTGGTGCGCGCGGGCAAGCTGTCATCAGCCTCCGCTCGCTACAACCTGAATGCCCGTGAGACCACCCTGTTCACCGTCGACGCCACGCCGCGAGATGGCCAGCCACTCGACGAGGCGGAAAGACTGTTGCGTGAACAGATCGAACGGTTGAAGAACGAGCCGATCGAGAAAGACGAACTTGAGCGCATCAAGGCCCAAGTGGTGGCCTCGGACGTCTACCAGCGTGATTCGTTGTTCTACCAGGGCATGAAACTGGGGATCTACGAGACCGTGGGCCTCGATTTCCGTCAGGCCGACCAATTCGTTGAAGGCGTGCGAGCCGTGACCGTCGAGGACGTACAGGCCGTTGCGCGCGAGTATTTCCGCGACGATGGACTGACCATCGCCAGCCTCCAGCCGACGTCTTCAGACGATCCGACCGCCCTTCCCAGCCCGACCGGAGGTATCGAACGTGTCCACTGATGCGCACACCCGCATTTTGCCGGCAATCCTCGCCCTCGGAGCACTGTTGCTGGCGACCACGGCACGCGCCGAGCCGGTCCTGCCGGTCGAGACCTGGCATACTGACAACGGCGCCAAGGTGCTGTTCTACCCCGCCGACAGCCTGCCGATGGTCGACGCCCGGGTGATCTTCGATGCCGGTAGCGCGCGCGACCCCAAGGGCAAGGGCGGCACGGCCAGCCTGACCGCTTCGATGCTCGAGGAAGGCTCCACCGAACGCGATGCGAAGGCCATCGCCGACGGTTTCGCCCGCGTCGGAGCCGAATTTTCCGCCAGTGCGAACCTCGAATCAACTGCCGTGCGTCTGCGCAGCCTGACCGAACCGGACTGGCTGTGGCCGGCGGTCGATCTGATGGCCGAAGTGATCGCCAAGCCGGCCTTCGAGGACAAGGACATCCAACGCGAGCGCAACCGGCAATTGCGCGGCATCCAATCCCGCCAGCAGTCCCCGCAGGCGGTAGCCAGCGATGCCCTGCGCAAGGCCGCCTTTGGAGATCACCCCTACGCCCACCCCACCAGTGGCACCCGCGAGTCGGTGGAGTCGATTGCCTCGTCGGATGTCCGTGACTTCCATCAGCAGCGGTTCGTGGCCACCAACGCTACGGTGGTGATCGTGGGCGACCTTGACGTCGAGCAGGCGCGCCGCCTGGCCGACACGCTCACCGACAGCCTACCAAGAGGCGAGCCCGCGCCTGACCTTCCCGAGGTAGAACCGCTACAGGAATCCGAAACCGTTCGCATCGACTTCCCCTCGGAGCAATCGACCGTGCTGGTTGCCCTCGACGGCATCGCCCGCAAGCACGATGACTACCTGCCGCTTTACGTGGGCAACCACATGCTGGGTGGCAGCGGCTTTGCCTCCCGGCTGATGTCCGAGCTGCGCGAGAAACGGGGCCTGGCCTACAGCACCTACAGCTACATGATGCCGCTGCGCGCCGGTGGACGGCTAGTCATGGGCATCCAGACGCGCAATGACCAGGTCGGAACGGCCCTGTCGCTGATGGACGATGAACTGTCACGTTTCATCGACGAGGGTCCCAACGACGGGGAACTGGCCGACAGTCAGGCCAATATCGTCGGTGGCTTTCCCATGCGCCTGAACAGCAACGGCAAGATCATCGAACAGATCGGTGCGCTGGCCTTCCTCGACCTGCCACTGGATTACTTCGACGACTACACCGACCGCGTCGAGGCCGTGACGGCCGACGAGATCCGCAAGGCCTTCGACCAGCATGTCGAGCCGCATAAACGCGTGGTGATCATCGTCGGCCCAACGGCCGAGGAAGCGGACGTAGACGACGGCGCCAATTGACATCCGCCTCGTCCTTCAGGGCGAGGAGGATGTCAAGGGAGGGATGCCCGGCGTCAATGTCGCTTGAAGCGGGTCACTAGTTCGTGAAGCTCGGCGGCAATGCGCTCGAGATCGTGGATCTTCTCCTCCGCGGAGGCCGACTGGTCGAGGCTGGAGTTGGCCAGATCGGAGATATTGTGCACCTGCCGGTCGATCTCGCCGGACACGGTCGCCTGCTCCTCGACGGCTGCAGCCATCGACGTGGCCATGTCCCGGATCTGCGCGACCGCCTCGGCCACGCCGTTTAGCATTTCCTCCGACTCGCGCACACGCTCGACCCCGGCGGTCGCCGCGTCCCGACCGCGCCGGGCAACGGCCACCGATTCCTCGGCCTGCTGCGTCAACGAGCCGATGATTTCGTGGATGTCACGGGTCGAATCCTGGGTACGCCGCGCCAGATCGCGCACCTCCTCGGCCACCACGGAAAAGCCACGACCGTGCTCGCCGGCCCGGGCGGCCTCGATCGCAGCGTTCAGTGCCAGCAGGTTGGTCTGCTGGGCAATCTGATCGATGATACCGGCGGCACTGGCGATCGCCCCGGTCTGGTTAGACACCCCCTCGACCGAATCCCCGATGGCATTGACCGTCCCTTGCAGGTCGACGATCGACTCGCGGGTTCGGGTGGAAAGGCCCCGTCCCTCATCGACCAGTTCCTGGGAACGGCTGGCCTCGTCGGCGGTGTGCTGGACGTGCTCGGAGACATCGTTGATGGTCGTCGACATCTCGTGCATGGCCGCGGCGACCTGCTCGGTCTCCGCCTGCTGCCGGGCGATTTCGTCCTTCGCCTCGGTGGACAGTTCCAGGCTTACCGAAGACTGGCGACTGACTTGGTCGGAGGCATCCTCGATCCGGGTCAGCACCGTGATCATGCGGGCGTGCTCACTCTTGATCGAGACCTTTAGACGGCCCAGCAACCCCGCCTCGTCGGTGTAGGAGTCCACCGCGAGCGGATGGCTGAAGGCATTGGGCAACTGCTCGCCCAGGGCAGAAATCAGTTGCCGTTCACGCAGCCGCCCCATCACCCCGAAAACGAGCCCGGTGACCGCCAGTGCCCACAAGGCCGCCAAGCCGTGCCCGCCGGCCCACAGCCCGGCCGAAAGGATCAGACCCACCACGCCGATTACGTCCTGGGCATGCAGGCGGAAACGACGCGGCTGGTATCCCCGCTGGTTGATGCGCCGGTACAGGCGCTCGGCCCGCCGGACATCCTCGCGCGACGGACAAGATCGCACCGACTCGTAGCCGATCATCTCGCCATGCTCGGTGATCGGTGTCACGTACGCATCGACCCAGTAATACCCACCGTTCTTCGAGCGGTTCTTGACCAACCCCATCTACGGCTGGCCGGCCTTGAGGTGCTTCCACATCACCTCATAGGCCAGCGGAGGCATATCCGGGTGGCGCACGATGTTATGGGGCTGCCCGATCAACTCGTCGCGCGAGTAGCCGCTGATTGCCACGAACGCATCGTTGCAATACGTGATGCGGCCCTTCAGATCGGTAGTCGAAACCAGACGCTCGCCGGGGGCGAAGGTGTGTTCGGTATCGGTGACGGGAAGATTCTTGCGCATGAAGCAGCGACTACTCTGAGGGGGAACGACGTCGGGTCGACGCGCATGGGATGAAACGGCAGCCGAGGATTAAACATCCGATCGCTGATATATTGAGGGTTATCGAGCCGGCGGGGTAAAACTTTAGTGTTTTACGAGGAATTGCCCCAACCGTAAAAGCCTCCCTATCGATAAGCCTGCAAACGACTTGCTCAAAAGGGACGAGATTGTGCCACTCAGGCCCACCCGATGCACCCGTTTCGCGCTCGGCCGGAACCCCACCCGATTCCCCACCTCCAACCACGCGCGGCTTCCATGCGACAAGTCCATGACGGCAGGTAGGTCGTCGTGGACTTGTCGAGAGGCTCGATTCGCGATTGATCAGGGGAATGCCGATACGACAGATGGGGCTCGTCGCCCTGCTCGCCCTGCTGCTGACCGGGTGTGCCCTGCCGCCACTGGAAGGACGCCACGTCAGCACCTCCATCGGGCCGGGCGAGGCGCGAGCCAACCCACTGGGCGACGCCCCTGCCCACCAGAAGGCCGCCCACCCGGGGCGGACCGGGGTGTTCCTGCTGTCCGATCCGGCGATGACCTTTGCCGCCTTGACCCATGTCGCGCGCACCGCCCAGCGCAGCCTCGATGTGCAGTACTACATCTGGCATGCCGATCTCTCCGGCACCCTGTTGCTGCGCGAACTGCTGGATGCCGCCGACCGCGGGGTGCGCGTACGGTTGCTGCTCGACGACCAGGGCACCCGCCAACTGGATGCGGAACTGGCCGCCCTGCACGACCATCCCAACATCGCCGTGCGGCTGTTCAATCGGTTCATGACCCGCGATGCCCGCTGGATCGGCTTTCTCACCGACTTCGATCGGACCAACCTTCGCATGCACAACAGGGTATTCGTCGCCGACAACCAGGCGTTGGTCAGCGGCGGGCGCAATATCGGCGACAGCTATTTCGGTTCGACCGAAGGCTTTTTCTTCTCGGATCTCGACATACTCGCGGTGGGGTCGGTAGTCGATGACGTCTCGCGCGCCTTCGACCAGTACTGGCAGAGCCGCTCTTCTTATCCGGCCGACCGCATCCTGCCCACACCGGGGAAGGAGGCTGCCACCGAAACACGGGAGGCACTCGACTTCGAAGCCGACGCAATCGCCCTCGATCCCCAGGTCGGGGACCTGATGGTGGCGGTACGTGAAAACTACGTTGTCGGCCAGTTGCTCGAGGGCAAGCTGGACCTTGAATGGGCACCGACCCGGCTGGTCATCGACCCGCCTGCCAAAGGCCGGCTTCGACGACGTGACTCTGACAAAGCTACTTGCCGAACTGGACAAGCGGGAACGCGATACCTCTCCGCTTGCCGATGCCCCTGAGGATGACTCGATCCATTGGGTCACGCCCGACTTGGTCGCCGAGATCGGTTTTACCGAGTGGACCAACGACAACCGGCTGCGCCATCCCCGCTTCCTCGGCCTGCGCGACGACAAGCCGGCCACGCAGGTGCATCGCGAACGACCCTGCGGCTGATACGGGCCCTCAGGCCGGCGGCCAGCGCGCCAGAAGTCGGTAGGGGCCGGGATGACCGTTCTTGCCCGACTCGATCAGCACCAAGGTATCGGCGAACCAGTGGACCGGTTCCGCCAACTCATGGCAAGACGGTGGCTGGGCATGGCGGCGCAGGCTGACGTGCGGTTCGAACGGTCGGTCGTCGGTCTCCACCCCGCAGGCAAGGCACAGCCCGCGGGCCCGCTCGGCCAACTGATCCAGTTCCCGGGGAGAACGAGTCGGCCCCGCCCAGACCACCCGCGGGCCGCCGAAATGGCCCGCGCGGTCCAACAGGATGGGAATCGGATCGAAATGCAGGCTCGTCAGTCGCTCGGCCAGGCGATCGGCCCGTGCGGCATCGATGCTCCCCGGGAAAGCGAGCGTCAGGTGCAGGTGCGCGCGCGGCACCGCCCGGCCGCCGACATCCAGTCCGCGTGCCAGGTGGTGGAGGGACGCGCGCGTGGGCTCGTCCGGCCAAAGCGCGAGAAAGACCCGCTTCGTCACACCCGCGCCCGGCTTTCCCGCCTTGCCACTGCGACTCAAAACGACTCACCCTTGGCGGCAAGTCGATTGCGCACCTCGGCCAACAACTTGTAGGAGCGGCAACGTGCGGCGTGATCGAAGCTCGAGTTGGCGACGATCAGTTCGTCGGCTTCGGTCGTCTTGAGGAATTGGTCGATCTCCGCTTCGACCGTGTCGGGTGAGCCGATCGCCGAGCAGGCCATCGTCCGCTCGATCACCAGCCGTTCAAACCGATCGATGCGCTCACGATAGCCGGCGACCGGCGGCGGGATCGGACCCGGACGCCCCTGTCGCAGGGCCACGAAGGACTGCTCCATGGAACTGGCGTGGAAACGCGCCTGTTCGTCTGTGTCCGCCACGTAGGCATTAAAGCCCACCATCGCGTAGGGACGGTCGAGGAAACGCGACGACAGGAAATGTTCCCGGTAATGAGCCAACGCCGGCATCAGGTTGCCCGGTGCGAAGTGCGAGGCGAACGCGTACGGCAACCCCAGGGCCGCAGCGAGCTGCGCGCCGAACAGGCTCGAGCCCAGAATCCACACCGGCAACCGCGTTCCCGTGCCGGGGACCGCCCGCACCGCCTGTCCAGGCTCGGGATCATCCAGCAGGGCAAGCACCTCGGCCACGTCATCGGGAAAGCGATTGGGATCACTGCCCTCGCGACGCAACGCGCGCGCGGTGGTCTGGTCGGTGCCCGGCGCGCGTCCCAGCCCCAGGTCGACCCGCCCGGGAAAGAGCGTCTCGAGCGTGCCGAACTGCTCGGCCACCACCAACGGCGAGTGATTGGGGAGCATGATGCCACCGGCACCAACACGGATGCGGTGGGTCGCCGCGGCCACTTGGCCGATCACCAGCGCGGTGGCGGCACTGGCGATCCCGGGCATGTTGTGATGTTCGGCCAGCCAGTAACGCCGATACCCGAGATCCTCGGCGTGTCGGGCCAGATCGACACTGTTGCTCAGCGCCGTGCCGGCGTCCGAGCCTTCGGTGATCGGGGCGAGATCAAGGATCGAGAATGGTGTCATCCGCATAGTGTAGGACGCCACCATGGCGACAGACCCGGCTCCTTTCCCGCCCTCTTGAACTTCACCGGGAAAACAAGGGAATCAGGATGCCTTCTTCTTTGGCTGATCGACGCCTGAGCGCCCAGCCGTCACACGGTCACGGCCTCGATCATTCGACCGATTCCCGTCCTCCGTTTTGTCGCTGGGCCCGCCGATCCAGTTCGACAACTCGTCCGTGGTATGTCGTGTCTGTTCCAACAGGTCGCCAATCTCGCCCACCGAGACGGACGAACGTTTGGCCAGCGCTCGGACCTCTTCGGCCACCACCGCGAACCCTCGACCGTGTGGCCCGGCTCGTGCCGCCTCGATCGCCGCGTTCAAGGAGAGCAGATTGGTCTGATCGGCAATGCCATCGATCGACTTGACGATGCCCCCGATCCGATCAAGCACTCCTTCGAGGGCCGTTCGGGTGTGATCGACCATGCGATTGCGCTCGGAGACATCGGTGCCGTAGGCGATCAACTTCACCAGTTTGCCACTCTCGTTGACCACCGGATTGAGCATCACCTCGAGATCCAGCATTTCACCATCCGGTCTGGCCAGGCGCAGCGTATTGGTAATCGAGGTTCGAGCCGCCAGCTTTTTCCAGTCGGCGTCTTTGACCTGCTCGCGTATCCGGGCCAATTCGAGTGCCTTGCGTTCGCTTTCAACACCCAACCAGTCGATCAGCACCTGGTTACAGGAAAGCGGCTTGCCCTCGGCATCCAGTTCGACCACCGCCTGAGTGCGGCGGATGGCATCGAGCTTCACCTCGTTTTCGAGGTTGTCGCGCTTGCGGTTGGTGATATTGGCTTGGATCGAGATGTACCGAACGACCCGTCCCCGCTCGTCCCGCACGGGGTTGATCACCAGCGAGATCCAGTAGGACTTGCCCCACTTGTCGTAGTTGAGTATCTCTTCATAGAACGGCTCGCCGCTGGCCAGACCCTTGCGAACCCGATCCACGTCCGCCGGATCCGTATCATCGCCCTGCAATAGGTCACCCGGACGCTCCCCGAGCACTTCCGCGGACTCGTAGCCAGTCAAGCTGGTAAAGCCGCGATTGACGTACTCGATCCGACCGTCGGCATCCGTGATGATGACCGAGTTGTTGGTCTCGTCGGCCACCAGCGAGAGCAAGCGCATCTTCTCCCGCTGCTCAACCTGGTCGGTGATATCCCGGGCGAAGGCGGTATACAGTGTGCGATCCTTGAGTACGGTTTTCGACAGGGAAAGATTCAGCCAGAACTTCTCGCCGTTCTTGCGCTGGGAATCCAGTTCGAGCGACTGCCCCACTAGGCGATCCTCACCCGTGCGCCGATTGCGATTGACGTATTCGTCGTGATTGGATTGATGACGTTCGGGCACAAGCATGCGCACGTTCTGCCCGATCACCTCGTCGCGGTCGTACCCCCACAAACGTTCAGCCGCGGCATTGAAGAAAGAGACGCAGTTCTTGTCGTCAATCGTGACCACCGCGTCGGCCGCCTGCTCGAGAGTCTGCGACATCTGCTCGCGCAGCTCCTTCTCCTTGGTGATGTCCCGGGCGAACGCCACGTACCCCTGTTCGCCGAAGATATCGATGTCGAACAGCGACAGACTGACCGGGATGTCCCGGCCGCTTGCATGCGGGAGGTCCAATTCCACCGCCGAATCAACCAAGCGGTTCTCACCGGTGCGACGGTGCCTGGCGATATAGTCGTCGTGACTCCCCTGATGGGCCGCGGGCACCAGCATCTTGACGTTACGGCCGATTACCGATTCCGCATCACGGCCCCAGAGCTTCTCGGCGGCGGGATTGAAAAAAACCACCTCGTTGTTGCCATCGATGATGACGACAGCGTCGACCGACTTCTCGAGGATCCGGCCGAACGGGATGCGACCTCGTGACATCAGACCAAAGAGCGAACCGCGCTTTCCCATATTTTTTTTCACTACCCATTTCGCTTTGGGACACAATGCAGCGAAATTGTAGACCCGCTGCACACCTTTTGTATCGTTTCTGTATAGCTATTTTGGACATCAACTACAGAGCCAGACTCTGTTTCGGCGACCCGATCAATCCAAGACGACTAGCTCGACACGCCCAACAACCTCAGCAGGCGCTCGGACACGGGCGGCGGACATCACACTCGCAAGCGTGCAAACGCCATCCCGCCGAGACCCTATCGGCGTGACGCGAGGCAACTTTAGTGTGAGATTGGATATGAAAACCAATTGATAGGGGCGGCACGGCATCTCAAACGGGCTGCGCCGGAGTTTGCTTTAACACCCTCCCCGCCCTGAAGGACGAGGATTTCTACCGCACCTACGTCGGCATCGAGCCAGCGTAGGTCGCCTCGGCGGGTTCCTGCTTCAACCGGGCCGCCGTACCGGCACCGAGGTGCCAATACGGGCTTACCTCCCCTCCAGTCGGCATGCGCCGTATGACCGCAGGCAACAGACTCGAACCGGGATTGGCTCGGGCGATTATCCTTCGCCTCGTGCCCACACGCCGAACAGGATCGGTTCGTGTTCTGCGGTGGCACCGCCTCGACAATCCCGCCGCGCCACGCCTACTTGTACTCAAGCTGGCGCTGGGATTCCCTCCACCCTAAGCCCAGCATGGAGTGGTTGAATCTCGTCTTGGCACGGACGTTTCGCCCCGGTTGCTCGACCGCCCCCGACGCCGACCTCGACATGTTCCATACCGCCAGGTCCTCGATCACGATCGCCGCGTGGTTTTTGCTTAGCGTCGTGGTGAGTTTATGCAGATGGTCGCGTCGGGTATTGCCGATACCGTTTTGATCTGCTTCGAGGCGGGGCAGCGAACGCTGTCGCCAGGCCCTTTCTTCTTGAAGCGGGGAGAGACCGACCGCTTGGCAAAGAAGTTTGTCTCGGCCCGTTCCAAGTCCTTCAGCGCTTGCTGCAACGGGTGGATGGGCGACTCTTTCAGCCATACGGTGTTGGCATCGTTCCGCCAACCGGTAAGTTCCTTGCACAGCCCGGCGTAGCCGAGCTTTTCCTCACCAGCCTCGTACCGCTGCTGCAATGCCAACGCCCGGTTGAACACGAGCCCGCGAAACGGCGCATCCGGCGCTGCTGATCGCCCGTCGGCATCATTTCGCACTTCAGAGGCTTGAAGTCGTTGCATCCTGGCAACTCTCTCATTCCCGTCTTCGTTTCCACGGAATTGGCCGCGCTATCCTTCCCCTCCATGGAAAACGGGCCTTGTCGCGCCTGTTGGTCAACTTTCGGGGAGATTTTTCTCCAGACATCAAATCCGACCGAGCCTGCCCGGACGCCTCGGGTCTGATCAAGAAGAACCAGGATGGCAAACACCCTCCTGAGACTGCTTTCGATGGCGCGAAAAATCGGGTGAATCAACGAAGCTGACTATCCTTTGATCCTCGGCGGTTGAAGGGCGAGGCCGTCTCTTGGCCCTCGTCTCGTTCCGCCTGGCAGACCACGCAAAGGCGAACGCCCGGCACGGCCCGGCGACGCGCCTCGGGAATCGGCTCGCCACACTCCTCGCACTCCACCTGGCTCTCGCCTGTTGGAATCTCGCCACGCACCCGCTGCAGGGCATCTTCGACCGTGTCGTCGATCTGGGCCTGCTCGGCACCGTCTTTCGCCCAACCCCCAGCCATCGCTCACCTCCCGGCGTGCACACTCAATTTTTAAGCCTGTTCTCGGTTCAGGGTCGTTCAGCCTCGTTCTCGACCGGCCACCTACCGGATTTGATTACCCGGCGTGGCTTTTCAAGCCTAGACCCTCGGCCCGGCCGAACTCGGCTCATTGCATCGCGTAGTGTCACCGCTCGACGAGTCTTTGCATGCGGGAAACCCCATGTAGAATAGGGTTATTCATCAGTCAAAGACCAGCTCCCGCCCCACAACGCGGCCTGCGCGATCCAACCCGCGGGCGATCGACAACCCGCTCACGGACAGTCACCAACTCGCCCATGACCCAGCCGGTTACGACAGACCGCCAAGACAGCCAGGCCAACACAACACCTTCAATCCTAGGCTGGCCGCAATTGGTCGGGCTTGGGCTGGTTCTATTCGTCCTGCACGAGATCGCCCGCGAGAACTTCCTGCTCTTTCACGTCCTGGTCGAGCTCTTGCGGATCGTGATCCTCGGCGGAGTATTCATCCTCGCCTGGCATACTCGCGTCTGGTCGCACAACGGTTTCCTGCTGACCGTCGGCATGGCCGCGTTCTGGATCGCGGGCCTCGAGTTGTTGCACACGCTGACCTACAAGGGCATGGGGCTGACCGCGCTGGGTGGGGTGCTCGACGATCCCAACCTCCCGACACAACTCTGGGTCGCCTTTCGTCTCCTCGAGGCGACT
>JAWLFB010000082.1:0-6732 GCA_041685825.1 Guyparkeria sp.
ACGGCCTCGGCCGTAACAAAGACCCAGAACTCCACACTCCACACGATCACCCTGCCGGCCTCAAGCTCCGGGGATTTGCTGGTTGTGCTGAGTCTGACCAACCGATTCTCCCTGTCGTCCGATCCCCCGCTCCCTGCCGGGTGGGAGTTCGTGGGCGGCTCCCAGGTCCTTGGCGCCCAGCAATTCTCGATCTTTGCGCACGCCAGGATTGCGGACGGGGGTGAGGGAAGCTCCGTGGATTACTCCGTGCCCTCGCCTTCGGATGGGCTGGCAGCCGCGTTCGTAGTCCCGCGCAGCCCCGGCAGTTCAATCGTATCTGTCAGTGGCGGGGGCAGTTCGCTCAGGTTTGACTGGCCGACCATTGGTGTGGTCGGCCCCAGCTCGTCCGATATAAGTCGCGTGGAGGACGATTCCGTCGTCGGGGGTCCTGCGTTCATGCTGTCCTACATTGCCATGGTCGGCAACCTTGAGGATGGCTCCGACCCCGGGACTATTGTATCGCACAACTTTTCAGCGACATCTGTACCCCGGCTCATCAAGCAAAACAACGCAGGTGACTGGTTTGGCGCAATGGATTCGGCACTGACCTTCTCTTTTGGTGTTGGGGAAGAATCCTTTGTTGAGCGTGCCGGGGGAGGCGTGCTAACGTACTCGAATGCGGACTACGAGCATACGCAAACCGTTCGTACTGTCCTCATCAGGCTTTCCTGACCGTGAACCAAGGGGTCGATATGTCCTTCCGCCAGCTCGCCAAATTGGCGATCACCGACTTCGGTGCGCTACCACCGGAAATCCGGCAAACCGTGCAGCTATGGGTGGTGTCGATCATCCTGGCGTTCCACGTGTTTTGGGCCTGCGGGTGGATACCGGGGATGCCCGGATTTGCACTGGCTACTGACATCAGTGAAGTCAAAGTCGAGTTGCAGGACCTGACGCTGGAACTGCGCCAGCAGCGCGTTGACTACCTGGAGGAGCGCATCCTGACCGCCTACGCCGAGCACTGCCGGGCCGATGAGCTGAGTCTCAAGCAGATTCACCAGCGTCGGTTGCAGCGGCTGCTGCGGCTGTATCAGGACGTGACCGGCAGGGCATACCCCCTGCAGAAGTGTGCGGAATGAGCATCGACTGGGACCAGATCGCGCACTTTTCCGCCGACGAGTTCGACGGACCGATGGACGCGGCTTTCGTGCGCCGACTGGACCGCGCCCGGGAGTGGGCCGGGGTGCCCTTCGTGCTGACCAGCACCTTCCGGGCCGACAGCGACACCAGCCACGGCGTCGGGCACGGCGTGGACATCCGCTGCCATAATGCCCGCGACAGGTTCCATATCCTTGACGGGCTGTTCCAGATGGGGTTCCACCGGCTGGGCATATATGACCGGCATATCCACGTGGACAACTGGCCCGCCGGCGACCCGGAGGTTGTATGGCTCGGCAAGAGCGAATAACTTTCCGCGAGTGGTGCGACCACCACAAGGGCGTGCGCCGCCTGCTCGTGGGATTCTGCAGTTTGTGGGGGACAGGCGTTGTAGCGGCAGGCATCTACTACCTGCCGGAGTTGACTGAACACGGCGTGAAGTTTATCCGCGAGGTGCTGATCGTCGTGGCCATACCGATCGCGTGGTACTTCTATCAACGTGGAAAAGACAGATGATCTCAATACTCAAGACCCTCGGCCCGGCAAAGTACCTCATCGCCGTGGCTGGCGCCGCACTGGCCGGCCTCGCCGGCTGGCTGTATATCGCCTACGAACGCATCGACAACCTGCAGGCAAAGGTTGACGAGGCCAACCGGCAGGCCGGACAGTACGAGCTTGCGCTGCAGGGCAAAGAGCTGGACGTGTCCAACCTGCGCGACACGATCTCGATGCAGAATGTGGCAATCCGGGAACTGGCCGAGAAACGGAGCCAGGCCGAGCAGCGCGCCGTGGCGCAGGCTGAACTGATCGCGTCACTCAAGACCCCGCCGGCGGGCGACGGGGCCGAGGCAATGCAGGAATGGTGGGATGAGAATGTGGCGAATCGTTAGGGTTCTTCTGGCCACCATGGTGATGGCCGGTTGCGCATCCACCCCGGAACCTCGCATTGTTTATCGGGATAGGATCGTCGAAGTTGGCGTCCCAGTCCCTGTGAGTCCGCAGCCGCCTGAATCGCTTCTATCTCCTGCTGATCGGCCTCAAGTGATTTGGCGGTCAGCGACCGATACTCAGACAGCAGTCTGTCTCTCAAACTCCGGGGCGGCGGTTCTCCGCGATTCTGTCTGGCAGTGGCTGCAGCGGCTCGACGCTTGGCGAGCGTGGGCCTTGGAAGTTGGCGAAACACCGCCCCAGCCTTCCGATTGAAATAGCTCCAGTCCAGCGGCAGTGGCCACCAATGGCCCATGCAAAGTACGTGTTTTTTATTCACGGTGTGAACTCCACTGACTCCTCGGTCAGAATGTAGGCCCATACGGGCGAGGTGCCCGGCGCCAGGGTGATCCGCTTCTCGGTCACCATCGCCGGGGGTTGAAACAGTTTGTCAGCCGCTCTACGGCTGATGCCGTTGTCGGCCAGCAGGTCGTTGACCTTCTTGCGGTGCAGGGCAATCGTGCCGTCTCCCAGCACCCGGGCGATGGGGTCGCGCACCAGCGTGGCGCCAATCTTGTCGTGCAGTTCCCAGAACACCACCGAGTCGTTGTGCTCGGCGATCCACTCGCGGATCACGTCCTGGGCCAGCTCGTTGGCGTCCTGAATCCTGCCGGCCAGCCCCGAGACCTCCTTGGCTGCACGCTTGACAGCCTCCTCCGGGTCCCACGGGATCAGCCCCAGCGAGCGGGCGACAGCCCCGCCGACCCAAGCGGCAGCCAGTGTCCACAAGCAGAACCGATGCGCGTCGGGGATGGCGTACTGACGCCCCAGTTGCTGCTGGGCGTCGGCGATCAGGGTCTTGATCTCGTCGCGGTGGGTGACCACCCACTGCAGGTAGCGCGTGCCGGCATGGCCGTAGTGGCGCTTCTCGACCGTCTCGTAAACCGCGGCGCCGTCGGTGCGGGCCATGGCGTCGCCCATGTAAAGCTCGACCAGCCGCGCCCGGTGGGCGTCGGTGAACTGGGTCTGCGAGTAGTCGGTCAACGGCCGGTTGGACGTGGCGAACGGCACCAGTTGCCAGGTATCCACGGCGAAATTCTCGCGGCCCCGGGTCAGCTTGGCGTCGCCCTGCCCGTTGGCCGCCATGTAGCAGATGGCACCGGCCTGCTTGGGCGTGAACTGGGTGATCTCGTCGATCAGGTACGGCACGTTGCGGTTGGCCCCGAGCTGCTTCTCGATCGCCTTGGGCGAGCTGTTTGCTCCCTGCCGCAGGTTGGCCGGGTTGCCGTAGATACTCAGCGCGGCGTTGGCCGACAGCGTTTTGCCGGTGCCCGGCGGGCCGACGAGCGTGATGACCGCGCTGTTGAGGCCCGCAGGTTCGAGCAGTGCCGAGCCGAACCCGGCCTGCACGACGAACTGGTGGAGCAGGTAGCACGGGCGGTCCAGGTGGGCCATGCCCTCGGCCCAGCCTTCCCACGACCCGCCCTCGGCGGGTTTGACCTGACCGATGGGGTTGGACGACTGAATGAGCGCGGCCTCAACACCCTCGGGCGTGACCAGTTGGTTGCCGGTGACGAAGCCGTCGGCGTGCCAGCCGAGTGTCTCGTGGTAGCGGCGCGATCCCTGCCGCTTGATGGATTCCAGGGTGTATTGCGAGATGTACATAACCAGCAGCTTCCAGTCGGTGACGGCCGCGGCCAGGTTCTCCGATGCCGCCCATGATTTGAATCGGTCCAGTGAGAATACGTCGGACTGCTGGACCACGGCGCGCTTGGTGCGCCCGTCCACACCGACCCACTCGACCAGCAGGGAGGACGCATCGCCCTCGTAACTATGCCGCTTGGCGCGCTCGCGCACCTCGACGACCCACACCGGCACCTGGGTGATCTGCTTGGGTGCGGCCTCGCCGTCCGGCGCGAACCACACGCCCCCGGAGGTGACCGAGAAAGACTTGGTACGGTTGAGACGCCACTCCTCGCCGGGCGCCTCCGGCACCGGCTCAGGGGCGACGCTGATGAGAATGGGCGAGGTGATCTTGCCCTTGAGCGGGCAGCCCATGCAGCCCTCGGGCTCGCACTCGGCAAAATGCTGGCAACCCGCCGGCCCGCCGGTGGCCTCGGCCTTGCGCTGGGTCTGGTCGGCGTCGTAGCGCGGGTCGCCCTTCGACCACTCGTGAATATAGTGCTCGCGGTCCTCACAGCGCCACAGGATGGACAGCCCTGCACGCCACAGGGGCTCGGGCACCCGGCCCTGCTCGTCGCGGATACGGCGCATCTGGGCGCACTTCTCGGCGATGACCGGGGCATCCCCGGGGGGTAGCGGGGTGTCCACCGCCCACTCGTCGTCGGCCCGGCGCACCGTGCGCTTGGGTCCCAGCTCGGGCAGGGCCGAGAGAATGTCGTCGAGCCGCACCCGGGCGTCGGTCTCGTGCAGTACCCGCACCTCGCGCTGCTCGCCGGCCTTGTGGTTATGCGTGCCGGGCACGCGCAGGATGCGGGCGGCGTCGGCGATGACCCCGAGATCGTCACACACCCGGGCCACGGCGGCAGCGCGCTTGAATCGGTCGGCGGCTTCGCGCCACTGCTCGACCGGCACCGGGGCGTCGAACAGCCAGTAGACGTGCAGGCCATAGCCTGAATGCACGACGTGCGTGGGCTGGGGCAGGTTGTGCTCGCCCAGCCACTGGACCAGCCCGGCCATCGCGGCCTCGGCGGTCTCGTAGAGCTTGTTCTCCCCGGTGTCCAGGTCCATCCACAGGCCCGGCACGGTGCGTGCCTGGGCGGCAGTGCGCTGGTGCCCGTCGAACGATGCCGGGGCGAAATACACGTCCCAGCCCTCGGCATCCAGCCTGCCGGCGAGCGCCTGAGCGTCGTCGGTGTCGGCCGGTTCGTGGTGCTTGACAACGCCATCGCGTATCGCTACGATGAACTTGGTGCCTTCGTGGCCTGGGCTCGGCCAAAGGTGCTGTAGCATTACATCACTCCTTGATGCGGCAATTCGCCCCCGGACCCCCGGGGGCATTTTTTATCCGATCTCCAGCAACCTGTCGTGGGCCTCCTGTTGAGGTTTTCCTTTCAGGCTCTTGGCCGGCAGCCATCCTTCGGACAAGCCCTGCTCGATCTTCTCCTGGTAGTTCAGGATGTTGAGAAAGATATGCGTCTGCAGGCAGGTCTCGGGGTCCTTGCATAGCTGCTGGTATCTCGAACGTGAGATATTCAATATACTCGCTGCAGTCGATCCATTCAAGCGGGCCTCGTCGGCCCGCTCATGGAATGCACGGAACTGCGCGGCGCACAGTTCCTTGGTGTTTTCCTCAGTGAATCTCATACGTTCACTCCTCGATTGACGGTGTTGAGCACGCCAGACTGCATTTGGCGCAGTCGGCGGGCGCGTTCTTGTTTGCCGTTGGGCTTGTAGGTCCGGCTACGATCCACCAGCAAGCCCCAGTAGTAACCCACCCGATGGGGGTTCCTGTGCAGTGTGAATCGCATCACGAACCTCCCAGCAGCTTCTTGACCGAGGCCATCACGTCCTCGTCGGCCGGCGCATCTGCAGCCTGGTCGTCCGCGCGGGACTCGGCGGCTGCTTCGGCGGGGTCGGGCTTGGTCTCCTGCTTGGCAGGCTCCGGCTCCGGCTTGGACTTGATAATGTCCGGCTGCGCAGGCTCGGCAGCCTTCTCGGGCGCGGGCTTATCCGGCGCCTCGTTGATCGGCCCCGGGGCCTCGGCGTTGGGCTCGGCCAATGCTTCCAGCACGGTGTCGTCCTGCCGCAGCGCCTCGACCTTGGCGAACGTGGCCTCATCGAGCGGGCTGTCGTAGGCGAAACACACCTGCGGATACTCGGCATCGGTGAACTCCAGCCGGGTGACCACGCCGTGGACCTTGATCTTGTGCCGGGCCAGGGCGGCGCCGTACTCGGCCAGAAACATGTTGTCGGTGCGGTCGTCGCGGTTCTTCTTGAGGCTCGACCACGGCAGGTCCAGGATCACCGGCGTGTCGGTGAGCTGGCCATCGACGACCGGCAGCACGATCATGCGCTTGTAGTCGTTGCATTCCTTGCCCTTCTTGCCCGACGGGGTGATCTTCGAGCCGAACTGGTTGCGCGGGCAGGTCGCGCACTTGTCGGACTGCTTGTCGGTGCTGGCGTCGGACGGGCGAACACCGTCGGTCGAAAAGCACGCCGGCATGACGACCGACCCGGCCTCGTAGGCGTCCTTGTACCACCGCTTGGACACGTGCGGGCGGGCGGCCAGCAGCACGAGCTTGATCTCGCGCGAGCGCGTGGAGGTCTCGTTGCCCTGGTAGCGGTAGCGGAACTCCTTGCCGCGGATCGACAGGACGGGCATGTCCAGCCCGCCGCCGCTGATGCCGGAGGCAAACTCGTTGGTTTCTTCGTCCGTGCGCAGGTGCGCCGGCAGGTTGTTCAGGTTCATGATGTCGGTGCTCATTTGCTACTCCTGTTGATTTGCAGTTTCTGCACTTGTGAAATCTCGACCCCGGGCACTTCCGTCTCGGTTTCGAGCATGTTGGTCTTGTTGATGCGGCGCTCCAGCAGGTCCCAGCGTTCGTGCTCGACGAGCCACGGCAGCGCCTCGCCTTCCCAGTCGGTGACCTTGGCGTTGGTCAGCGTCTTGATGAACGCCGTGCCGTGGTCGCCCTTGAACTGCTT
>JAWLFB010000083.1:0-6647 GCA_041685825.1 Guyparkeria sp.
GTGCGGCGTTCAGGCCACTGATGGAGGTATTGAACGACATGACTCGTCCTCCGATTAGTTAATGATTTCAACGATATCCGAGAGCTTGACCGCAGACAAGCCGTCGAGATTCAATTCCGGACCATTTTTGGTCACACCCACACTGCTGATCGCCGCACCCACATAGGTCTGTGCAGCACGACCTTCACCGTCGACGATGGCATTTGCCTTGACGGTGTATTTCCCTTCCGGGGCCATGCGCCCATCCTTGAGACGACCATCCCAAGAAAACGACGGCCGCTGATCCCCCTCGACAGGAACGTCAATGCTCTTGACCACCTGCCCGTTGGTGTTGGTGATGTCCACCGTCATCTTGCTGGCACCCCCCGGCACGTCCACCGCCCCCAGAATTCCCGAGGGAGCGCTCGAGCCGTCGGCCTGCTGCATGTGGTAGTGATTCGCCTCCTCGCCCTTCACCAGAGCGGCCTTGCCGACCAGCGCCGAGGCCTGCATTACCTGGTTGGACTGCACCGAATCCTCAAATCCCTTGACGGTCTCGTTCAGCGAACTGATCCCCTCGAGTGAACTGAACTGAGCCATCTGTGCGATGAACTGCGTGTTGTCCATCGGCTCCATCGGATCCTGATTGTCCATCTGCTTGGTCAGCAACCTGAGGAAATCTTCCTGGTCGAGATTCTGTTTGGGCTTGGTGTCCTTCCCCTCGTCTCGCTTCAGCCCCAACTGCGAATAGAGGTCGCCATTGATGTCATTCATGTCCGTAAACCGCCTGGGTTTTGGCCGGCGATGTCACCGGCTTTCTCAGTTACTGGCCTTGGCCAAGCTGCAACGTTCGCATGGCAAGTTGCTTGGTCGTGTCCATCACCTGGACGTTTGTCTGATAGGTCCGCGAGGCGGACAGCATGTTGACCATTTCCTCCACCGGATTGACGTTCGAGCTATAGACGTAGCCGTTCTCGTCGGCCAGCGGGTTGCCCGGATCATGCTTGGGCGCCGCCTGGGCTTGGGATTCGGTAATGCCCGCCACTTTCACGCCGCGGCCACCATTGGCCTCCAGCACGGTCTGGAAGACCGGGTTGCGCGCCTTGTAGGCCTCTTCGGGAGACGAGGCGTCCACGTTGGCGTTCGCGAGGTTTGACGCGGTGGTGTTCAGGCGCGTGGATTGCGCCGCCATCGCGGAGGAGGAAATGTTGAATACGTCGTACAAGCTCATGATTCACCTGTCTTGACCGAAAAGTGTTGTTCGCGGGTTGCCCGATCCATGCAAGCCAGTCTGCTCAAGCGAGTGACAGCCAGCAAACGGCGCATCACTGACCACCACCAAGGGCTTTCTTGATGCCGGAAACACGACTGTTGAGGAACGAGAGCGTCGTCTGGTAACCCATAGCATCCTCGGTGAAGCCCACCCGTTCCTTGTCGAGGTCGACGGTATTGCCGTCCAGCGCCGGCGCATCCGGGACGGAAAATCCTTCCCGGATCGACGACGAGGCGCCACCACCCATCTGGCGCGGATCCTCGGTCGTCAGGCGCCCGGCACTGCCCGCCTGTGACGAGGATTTCGTCTGCAAGGCGGTCTCCATGGCCTGGTCAAACGACATCACCCGCGCCTTGTAGCCCGGGGTGTCGGCATTGGCGATATTCTCGGCGCGCAGCTTGAGATTGCGCTCCTGGAGAATCAGGGCATCGTCGTGGATGCCGAACAGACGGTCATTGATGATCGACATGAAAAAACCCTCGACACAATGTCAGTGCCGAGGGCTTATGCGATAAGCGTGCCAGTTCCTGAAGAGGGTGGAGGAGCCCCCTTGAACAGATTAGCCCTTGAGTCGGTAGGCGGTGCCGCCGGTCGGCAAGCGCTCGGGGATGAAACGGTCGGAGAGTTGGGTGAGCGACTCCGAGGCGCCAAGGATCAGATAGCCGCCCGGCACCAGCGTGTCGGCGATGCGATCAATGATCTTGGCCTTGGTTTCACGGGAAAAGTAGATCAGGACATTGCGGCAGAAGACCACGTCGTAGCGGCGCGACTCCGGACGCAACTCAAGCAGGTTTCCGACGCGAAATTGCGTGCGGCGGCTGATCTGCGGAGAAACCTTCCAGCCATGGTCGGTTTTGACGAAAAATTGACGCTTTCGCTCCGGTGACAGCCCGCGACCCAGAGAAAGATCATCGAACACACCTTGACGGGCCTTCTCCACCACCGCCTCGGAGATATCGGTACCGACGATCTCCAGGTTGAAGGGCACCCGCTGCTCCTCGGCAATGATGCTGATCGAAAACGCCTCCTGACCGGTGGAACAGGCCGCCGACCAGATCCGGTAGGTGGATTTCTTCGCGGCGACCGCTTCGGGGAAGAATTTCTTTTCCAGCGCGGCGAAGGGGTAGCCGTCACGAAACCAGAGCGTCTCGTTGGTGGTCATGGCATCGACCACGTCGCGCGCGAGCATACGGTCTCGGCGGGAAAGCAAGGTCTCGATCAAGGCCTCAACCGACGCGTGACCCTTTGAACGTGCCACGCGCGACAATCGGGTTTCCACCAGGTACTGCTTGTCACGGCTCAGCAGGATACCGCTGTGCTGCTCCAAGAATGCGCAGAACCGGTCGAACGTTTCCGCCTTCATGCCGCGGATCAAGCCTCGTTCACAGCGTGGTGCACCTCATGGCGGCGGAGTGCGTCACCCACGACCCGGGCCAGATCATCCGGGTGGAACTTCGGGATAAAACGATCGGCGCCGACCTGCTTGACCATCGTTTCGTTGAACACGCCACTGAGCGAGGAGTGGAGGATCACGTAGATACCCTTTAGCTGGGGGTCTTGGCGAATCAGCGAGGTCAAGGTGTACCCGTCCATGGTGGGCATCTCGATGTCCGAGACCACCATGGCCAGCCGCTCGAGTTGCTCGGGCTGCTTCTCCTTCCAGCGCCGGAGCGTGTCGATCGCCTCCTGACCATTCTTGGTGACGACCGACTTCAATCGCATCTGCTCAAGCGTACCTTCCACCTGCTTGCGGGCGACCACCGAGTCGTCAACCACTAGCACCAAGTCGGAGCCCTTGGCGATCTCGCCGAACTCACCGATCACGTCATCGGAAACCGTGTCGGCCACACCAACGACTCGCGCGAAGATCTGCTCGACGTCGATGATCTCCACCAGCTGCTTGTCGATCCGGGCAACTGCCGTCAGGAAGTTGGAATTGTTCGTCCCGCTAGGCGGGGTCAGCACTTCCTTCCAGGAAAGGTTGACGATCCGGTCGACCGAGTGCACCAGGAAACCCTGTACGGCGCGGTTGTACTCGGTGATGATGACGAAGGCATTTTCCACCTGCTCTTCTGTCATCCGCCCCTTGCCGATCGCCTCCGACAGATCGATGACGGTGATCGTGTGGCCGCGCACATCGGCAATCCCACGAATCGAACTGTCCGAGTGCGGCACATCAGTCAACTTGGGACAACGAATCACCTCTCTGACCTTGAAGACATTGATCCCGAAACGCTGATCGGTGCCCAGTCCGAAAACCAGCAACTCCAGTCGGTTGCGACCGGCAAGCTGGGTACGGGAATCGACGGATGACATCACGTTGCTTTTCACGGCTAGTCCTGTCCTGGTGATGCAGAAAGTGGCGGGGAGTCTTCAGTTAATCAGACGTCGTATCGGCCCGGTTAGGGCAATCTTTAGCCTCGCAGCCAATCCCGTCCCATTGGCCGAGCTGATCTGACTGCTCCGGCGCGATGTACTGGCGACGGTCTGCTTAGGGCATGGTAGCGCAGTCGCCCGGGGGTTGCGCTCACCTCGTAGCAGCGTCTCCAAGAACATGCCCCGCTCAGGGAATGGCATAGTAAATGCTTAACCATACGGCGCAAGGAAACCGAGGTCACGATTGCATCCCGATGAGTAATTCCCGCACTACCGCCCGGTCGAAAGGCATGCCTGCCAGCAATGCCATGCTTTGCTCCATGCTGTTGCTGGCCGGGTGGTTACTGACACCGACGTTGGCGCAGGGCGAGTCGAGCGGCGCGCCCGAGACCGTTCAGATGCAGGTCAGCCAAGCCATGAAGTCATTTCTCGACACGCAAGGTGGCGGTAATGATCAGCTCACCCTGCGAGCTGGGCGGCTCGACCCGCGGCTACGATTGGGTGTCTGCGACCAGGCGCTGGAGATCAACGAGGGCCGCCCACTCAATCTCAATCGCGGCCGTCAGACGGTCAAGGTCAGTTGTCATGGCAACTCGCCCTGGCGCATCTATGTCCCGGTCGAACTCACCCGCCGACAGCAGGCGGTGGTTGCCGCCCGCCCCTTGGCCCCCGGTGACGTACTGAGCCTCGAGGACCTGGATCTGGCAACGGTGGATGCCAACCGCGCTCGACGTCAGTACTACACCGACCCAAAGGAACTTGTCGGCATGCAGGCGACCCAACCACTACAATCTGGGCAATTGGTCACGGCGCACAATCTGGGTATCAACGCAGTGGTCGAGCGCGGCGACATCGTCTCCATCCAGGTTGGCCATGGCGGGTTCGTGGTCGGCTCGACCGGTGAGGCGCAGGGGCGCGCTGGGGTGGGACAGCGAGTCAAGGTAAAGAACACCGGCTCCGGCAACGTCATCGAGACCGTCGTGGTCGACAGTCGCACCGTCGAGGCGGTCGGCCGCTGAGTGGGTGACGGGAAGCCGACAACGATCGTCAATTTTCAAAAGCATTTCAGTCGACGCTAAAGTTTAACGCCAGCCGGCCGATGTTTAAGAGCGACGCGATATTTTGAGTTAACCTAGACGCCTGCCAGCCGGGCTCGTGCCACGGCGCGGACACATGAAAGTCCGAGACAGGAAGGATCAAGCACCATGGCAAACGAAATCAACGGCTTCGGCCCGCGCAATCTGGGCCCGAATTCCTCGCTGGATTCGTCCCGCACTCGGGCCGAGGCCAAGGGCGAGGGCCAACAAGCATCTGGCAGCGCGACGACGGGCATCAAGGAGGATGACGCCGTGACGCTCTCCAGCGGGGCTTCCCAGCTCCAAGAAGTGGGCCAGACGCTGGCCGAATCCGCCCCCTTCGATCAGGCCAAGGTCGATCGCATCAAGGATCTGATCAGTCAGGGCGAGTACCAAATCGATTCCAGCCGGATCGCCGAGAAGCTGCGCCAGTTCGAGACGCTGTAATCTCTGGAGAATCACGGCGCCGGCGAGCCCCGGCCCAAGACACCCCGGCGGGATGACCCGACCGGGGTGCTTCTATTGGGCGCGAACAGTTCGTATGCTCACGCTGACTCTCCGGCATTCGTGAACACCTAGCAGGAACGCCAAGCAGGCACTCAAAATGACTCAGTTCAATACCAGCGCCCTTGCCGAAAACATCCCCTCGCCCACCGACTGGCTGGCCGACATGCTCCAGCCGGCCCGGGCGCTGGTCGACGACCATCAGACACTGGCTTCCCTGCTGCGCCGTCAGGAGACCCCGTCACTCGACGAGTTCGATCAGGTCTTCGCCCAGATCCGCGACCACAACCAGGCACTCGCCGAGGCCGAGCAGTCTCGACTGGAGTGGTTGCTGGCCGTGGGCGAGACCGACACCCAAACGGCGCTGGACCGCGGAAAGAACACGTCGGCGCTAGCCGCCTGGGACGAACTGAAGAGCACCGCCCGGCGCTTCCGGGACCTCTCGGAGACCAACCTGATGGCCCTGAGGCGCATCGATCATTTTCTCGGCGAGAGGATCGACTTTTTGGTCCAGCGCGACGAGCCGGCCGGCTCGCTCTACACCGCCGGTGGTACAGAGCACAACGCCGGCAATCGGGGTCGATCGTTGGGCGATGCCTGAGGCATCAATCGCACCGCTCGAGCAATAGCGAACGGCTGTCACCGGCACGCGTTTGACGGCTCACAACAAACCCATCCGGCAGTGCAAGCGACTCGAGCGACGCCCCCTCGACAAACACACGCGCATCCTCGGCCAGCCAGGGCGCCTCTGCCAGGACGTCGAGTGCCGACTGCAACAACTCGGGGTGACGAAACGGCGGATCGAGGAAAACCAGGTCGATCGGCCCGCCCAACGTCTCGGGCCCCGCCGACAACCAGTGATCGGCACTCATTGACCAAACAGAAAATCGCTCCGGCGAGGCATTCAGCCCGGCCAGGTTCTTCTCCAGTGCTCTTGCCACCCGTGCCGACCGCTCGACGAACCCTACCCATGCGGCCCCGCGTGAAAGCGCCTCCATGCCCAGTGCGCCGCTGCCGGCAAACAGATCGAGCACACGCCATCCCGGCAGGCCCTGCCCCAGCCAGTTGAACAACGTTTCGCGCACACGGTCCGGGGTGGGCCGCAGATCATGCGCCGATGGGAAGCGCAGACGCCGCGAACGCCACTCCCCGCCGATGATGCGTACCTGCTCGCCACGGGTCGGACCTCGCCCCTTGGGGGTGCTGGGCATGAAGACTCTCCTGGCCGGTCGTTAATGGATGATGACGCGACGACGCGTGCGTGCTCACGGTCGCCGGTGACGGAAGCCGCCGGACATGGCCTGCATGATAAACTCCGTCGGCGCCATGCGGGGCACCGCTGCGCCCTGCCAAACATCGGCCGCGAACCCAGGTACCATCGATTTCATGTTCGGATTTCTCAGACGCAAGAAGCGCAAGAACGAAGCCGCCGAGGTCCA